>URGG01000043.1 GCA_900547345.1 uncultured Collinsella sp.
AAAGGACCCCTTTGCAGAGGTCCTAGTCAATTCAAGGTGGCGGGGAAGGGAATCGAACCCCTGACACGAGGATTTTCAGTCCTCTGCTCTACCAACTGAGCTACCCAGCCATTTGAGGTGTGCCTTGTTTCAAGGCTTGATTAGTATAACCAAGGACGCGTTCCGGTCAACCGAGAATTTTAAAAAAGTTTTTGAGCACAGCCTCGGTTCTATAAATCGGCACGTCAGAGGCATCAGCCGGCAGCAAGAAGTTTTTCACTCAGAGCCGCACGGGCAAACTCACTTGGCGTCATCCCCTCGGCAGCCGCCCGTCGACGAATGGCCTCCTTCATTCCCAGAGGAATCTTGACCGACAGCGTTGCCGTCCCCTCACCTGAGAGCGGGGGCCGTCCACGCACGATCCCACCAACGGTGTGTTCGCCATCCGGAAACTCTCCGCGCTCGTACGACTCGCACCACGCGTCAATCATTTCATCCGTTACAACCTGACCATTAGCGGCCGTATACGTCTTGCCCATCATCGACCCCTCTGCCGAGCTCGCTCGATCTCTTGCCAGAATTTCTTCTGAACCGGAGACAGGGCATGAATAATGAGCCATCCACGAATTAGTTCGACCGCAACAAGTTCCACACTTCGACCATCTGGAAGCCATCCAATGGCAAGCCATCTCGGCGGCTCGTCCTCCGACTCGCGGCGAATGCACTCAGTAACCGCGAACCAGGCACCTAGCACCTGCTTTTCCGTCAAGTGTTTTTGGCGTTCAGATGGATCTCAACATCCATGCATCTTCTCCTCCATCTTACCCAATTTCGTATGACGAAAGTCCACTGTCGCCAATTCTTAAGCCGGCACGCGTTGGAGAGCAGGGGTCGAAACAATGATTGAAGGACGCTCTAGTACGGCCCAGGCGCCGGGGCAGGAGCACATGCGCCAAGGGCGGACGTTTTCGTAGCGCGCGAGGATATTGCCGTCGCGATCGATGAAGGCGATGTCGATGGGATAGGCCATAAAACACGTATGGACCGAAGAGCAGCGTGGAAACGCCATGACGAGCGGCAGGCCGTTGGCGGCAACCGGACGCCGTCCCAGCATGCCGCGCAGGCGCACGACAAACGACTCCGCCACCACAAACTCGGCCGGCGTCCAACCCAGTCTGTTGAGTGCCCGCGCGTAGACGATGTAGGACGAGACCGCGGTCACATGACCACCCCCGGACGCCATGGATCGACCGTCACCGCACGCTCGTGCGACAACGTTGTCGGCGCCCCCAGCGAAACGCCAGCGATGCTGAGAAAAGTCGGCCACGGCTCATAGTGCATGGTGCAGGTGTAGGTCCTAAACGTACCGGATAGGGAGAGCAGGCCACCATCCGATGCCTTCGCGCCTTGTTCGCTCGACACTTCGATCTGTAAGTCATAGCCTTCCATGGCATTCAGAATTTGAGTCTGAACCGTCGCCGAGGCATCGGCAGAGCTTTCGTCGCCCTCCCCCTCCGACGCCACGGCATGCGCTAGCACGATGTCGGGCACCACGCGGTCGAAGCGCGCGACAGCGCTGGCAAAGATCATGACGTTGTACACGATGAGTGCCGGCACCAGCAAAACGGGCGTAACCACTGCCATCTCCACCGTCGCTTGGGCGCGCTCCTCGCGCAGACGCATGCGGATACTCATTACGACCCACCGCCCAGAGCGCCAACCAGCGTGGCGACATCGACGGTGAGCGGGATGGATCCGCCGCCGGGCAGAGGAATCTCCGCAAGTGTGAACACCGTACCGCTAATGGTGCGTTCGACTTGATATTCCAACGCCTCGCAAAGCGCCTTGGGATCGGTCACGCCCAACGGAATACTTCGCAGTTTGTCTTGCGCTTGAGAGAGACCCGCAATGTCAGACCCCGGACTCTTAATGATATTGGCGGAATCGGTCAGCACCGGCTTTCGCAGGCGCAAGTCGCACGGTTCCAAACCCAGCGCCGCCACGGACGCCGAAACGGTATCGCCGAGCCACGATGCGATGGAGCCCAACGCGCCGCTGCCCCCTCCTAGGCCTTTAATCATCTCGTCCATAAGTTCGTCGGCTGAGCCTTGGATATCACCGTATCCCACGAGTAGCCGTCCCCAAACATCCATGACGCCGTCGAGCACGCCGGCAACGCCGCCCGAGCGTTCCTTCAATGTCGAGAAAAATCGCGAAAGCACGTTGTTTTGCGCCGTCGCCTCATCGGGCGCCAGCACCGCGGCAGAGATAGCACCGCGATCGCCAAGCCTGACTGCCGCGTTAAACGAGGAGTTAAGTTGATCGGGGCTGGTAATGTCACCCGAAACTGCAAAGGCGACCACGCCGTTGCGGCCAGGTGGGGCGATACGCGGGCGCTCGCCGGAAAGCGCTTTAATGGCCTGGTCAAACGCATTGCCCGCACGGTCGGCCTCATCCTCGGTCTGACGCTCAAGTTCGAGTTCTTTGTTGCGGCATTCGACGTAGTCTTCCAGAGCCTCTTTGAACTTATCGAAGTGGTACTCGAAGCCCCTTTCGACAGAAGTCGTTGCAATCGCAACGTACCCTAAAGACGACACACCGAAATGGCATTCGCTACACGTTTCGTGACCGTCAAAATCTGCGACGGATGCCAGCCCACCCGGCTTTCCTTTTTTGTAATTTGGACAGTCAGTCCCATAATGCAAATAGGTAACTTTATCTACTTCACTCGTGGGCCAACGCGCATCGGTATAGAGTTCAGTCGTCCGCGCCTCATCTGGATTTCGCGGAAGGAAAGGGATGCGGGCGGAAACTTTGCCGTCCTTTTCAGTTATATATGCCCGCTCGACTTCTTCGCCCGCATAAGCGAAGAACACCTTTCGTGCAGCAGAATCTGCCTGTTTTTCCGGACCCTCGCCAAGCGGTTTCTCATTTGCCAGGCGCTGGCGATAGTAGGCCTTCGCGCGATCGAGCGCCACTTGCGGTTCCCACGTAACGCTCGAAGCGTAATGCGGATTTTGAGCACCAGAGAGATCCGTTAGACTTTTCACACGCTCCCACATGCAAGAACAGCTGCTGACCGAGCCCTTGTCAGACCCGCCACAATCCGCCAGCCAAGCGCGCTCTTTAGCCTTCGCCGTGTCCTCAGAAGCCTTCCGCAGCTCCTCGGCCGCACGCTCTAAATCATCTGATGTGTCTTTAATGGTATCGGTCGAGATCTCTGACCCTTTGAGCGCAGCGAAGTCCGACTCGGATGTCCTGGGCACGGCAAGCGCCGTACCGGTATAGGCCACACTATCGGTATCCTGCGCCGACACCGCCTGCGTGGCACGCGCGGCAATCAGATACGGCAGAGCCGTCTCGATTTTCTGCAAGCCTTCCGATGCGCTTTTGGCAAACTTGTTGCGCGTTTTAATGATCTCAATCCCGGTGTCGACCATATTGCCGGCAACTGGTTCGGCACCTGGGATGAGAATGGCAACCAGGCCCGTCCCGATTGTGGCAAACCCCGCTAGCCCCAGACTCAAGATGCTCGCATCAACCACCGTGGCAGCCGTGTGATAGGACGACACCACGTTGGCACCCGCCAGCGCGCCGCTATCGGCCGCCACCTGGGTATCCCCGGCACGCGACATGCTCCATATCGCCGCGGTCGACGAAAACAACAACGTGAGCACCACTAGGATGACCACGGCAGAAGAAAGCGTGGTGTAGGCACCGTCTTCGATAAACAGGTCGATACCGGCGCGGCCCATAAAGCCGCCTCGCTTGCGATGGCAGCTCGGACGGCGCGTCAAAACGCATCTAGACCAGAAACGCTTAATCCCATGCAGCAATCCACGAATCATAATCTCCCTCCAGCCATTCGGGACGCGATTGATACGAGACATCGACCTTAAGCTCAACGTAGCCGCCCTCGGCGGTACCACCCATAGCCTGCGCAAACGCACCGATCACAGGCAACGGCTTGACCTCGCCGGAAACGGACACGGACGAGACACCACCCGCACCGGCCCGGCCAAGCTCGATATCCCACGACAACGGCCCGCCGGCATGAAAGATCGAAACGTTGGGCACTGCGGCAAGCCGGCGGCGGGTGAACTCCTTAAGATCGTCGTCCTCCGCCGTCGTCGTGGTCATGAGCCGCGCGGTCTCGGCAGCGGCAGACTCCATGACCGCGCGCGTATAGAGCAAACACACCGGTTGCAGTGCGAGAAGAATGAGCATCAGAAACGTCGGCAGCAAAAAAGCAGCCTCGACCGTAGACTGCGCCCGGTCCTCGCGCGTGATATCAATACAACGCGATGTCCTTAGCGCCCGCAGCGGCGTCGATAACCGACGTCGAGGCAACGCCATGGGATGCCGCCCGCTCAACCAGCGCCGCCAAGTGCCCATCGGTGCCAGCACGCCAAAGCCCCGCAATCGCCAGCACGATCGATAACAGCGCCACCGTGACGATGGCGTATTCGACCGTCGCCTGGGCAGATTCCTCGCGCAGGACGTCATGCATTTCACGACCCCTCCTTTGAGCTTATTGTTTGCGGGGCCAGGCGCACCGCGCGCAGACGACACGAAGCATCGCCAGTATCCGCGGCAACCGTCACCATATCGACCCAGCCGCGCCCATCGCGCACAATGGCGCCCCATACGTTACCCTTAATATCGAGATAGCCGCTCAGGGCGAGCTGGGCCGTTGGCACCTCGCGGTAGGCGCGTAACATATCCGCCGCTGCCTCGGTCATCGGTCGGTCCTCGGACCATGCAAGCCGGACCGCAATCGCGTTGTCCTCAGGCGAATCCGTCGCAGTGCCAGACCGCTTGTCGAGCATCCGCAGAAAGGTTTGCGCCGTGACAGCGACATCCGAATCGTCCGCATCTCGCATCTCATCTTTTTGAGACGCCACCGCCGAATCTGAGCCCGAATCGAAGGCGGCCCCAGGACGCTGCTGCCGCGCGGCGTTTAGCCCCCAAACCGCCACTGCCACCGCCACAACCACACAGGCAAACACCAGCAGTGCGCCGACAGGCCGCCTACCCTCTACAGGCTGTTGATGCCCTCGCTGATAGCGTTCCATAGATCTTGGACCTTGCCCTTAAATGCGACAATGGCAATGATGGCGATCACCACGAGCACGCCGACCAAGATGGCGTATTCGGTGGTGCCCTGCGCACTCTCCTCCTGCAGCAGCTCCCCGGCATGCTGGCGAGCGCGAATTGACTGGCAAACAGCCCAGCTCCAGACCTTGCCAGCAACGTCAGTCATCGTGTTCATGTATTCCTCCCTACATCATCCCGCCTGCTCCCAACAGCGGGCCCAATATGGACAGAAGCAACGCCGGCAAGATGAGTGTGCCGGTGGGAATCAGCAGCTTGACGGGCGCACGCTCGATCTCGCGCTCGACCGCGGCGCGATGAGCCGCACGGATCTCGCGACTTTGAGCGGCCAGTGTCTCGGCAAGTGGGGCACCCAGAGCGAGCGCCTGCCCCACCGTGATGGCAAAGGTCTCGAGCGCTCGCACGTCCAGGTCGCGTGCGGCGGCCAACAACTCGTCCTCACGCGTGCCCACGCCCACCTGCCATGCCATGCAGGCCCGCTCAAGTCGAAGAGCCAGCACTGACCGGCGGTTGGCGCAGAAAATCTCAAGCGCCGCATCAAACGAAAGACCGGCCGAAAGACCCAAGCGCACAACATCGATCATCTCGGACACTTCGCCGAGCGATACTCGCGCCGGGCCGCCCGCTCCAACCGCGCCCTTCATTCGCGCGGTCAGAGCATCGACCACCGAGCGACCCGCGGCAGCGACCAGCACCGCCTCGCGCTTGCAGGCCTCTGCGATCTTGCGTGCATCCGCCCGATCCAAACCCGTCGCGACAAATGCACTCAGAGCGCACAGGCAAGCCGCAACTGCAACCAGGGCGCTCACAGCTCCACCCGCATAATGCGCCTGATAACCACCAGGGCAACGGCGTTGAGGGCAAGACCCAGCGCCACAGCGCCCGCGCCGGCAGGCGTCGCAAGACCGCGACGAAAATCTGCCGAAAGCAGCGCCAACACCGCGCACATGCCCGCCGGCATCGCCGCGACCATATGCGCAGACATGCGAGCCTGCGACGTCTTGACATCCAGGCGGCGCTTGAGCTCAATGCGCTCCCCCACCATGCTCGACGCCTCGGACAGTAAGTCGGCAAGCGGAGCACCGGTGCGCTGAGACACCTTAAGCGCCAAGGTCACAAGCGAAAGACCGGGGGCGTCGATGCGCACGAGCAAGTCATCGAGCGCATCGGTCGCCGAGATGCCGCAATCGATCGCCGCCGCCACCCGCAAAAACTCGGTATGCACCGGCTCTTGCGCATGAGCGCCCACAAAGCGCATGCCCTGGGCCAGCGAATGTCCCGAGGCAAGCGACATGGAAAGTGCGGTAAACGCCTCGGGCATGGCCTCTTCTGCATCGTGTTGCTCGCGCCGGCTCTCAAAGCCATCCCGAGCGGCGCCAGCGGCAATCGGAGCAACAAGTCCCAAGGCAAATCCGAGGGGCGATAACGACACCATCGTTAGTAAAACGCAGCAGACACCGCTCGATAGCAGCAGAAACGCCAAACGCCCCGAAGCATCTTCGATCACGAGGCCAAGGCGATGCACCGGAGCCAGCGATGCCCACGAACGGGCGATCTTTTTCAGCAGATCGTTTTCCACCAGCTCACGCGGCAGCTTCTCTGCCGCCGTCTCGAGCGCCTGACGCGCCAGCTCCGCCGGCGGCACCTGCGGCACACGAGGTTCCGCCCCGCACGCCGTCGCAACAGAAAACCCTGCCAAACCCCCTACGACGAGGGGCACAGCGACCTCCATTCGTCCACCTCCTCTTGTGTGAGCGTCCCCGACCGCAGGCCTTCTGCAATAAACGGCGGCTCGCGGTCAAGCGTCCAGGTGCGCTCGGCGGCATCGAAAGTCACATAGCGCTCGAGCTCTACGCCGCCCGACGCGGCGCGACGCACCCCCGAATACGAGGAGACGAAACGCCTGCCATCGGCGTGGCGCTCGGACATCACGATACCGTCGAGCGCCATGGCAATCTGCTCCTCGATGAGCTCGCTCGGCAGATCGATGCCATAACGTGCAAGCAACGTCAGACGCACCACGGTCTCCTGTTCTGAGCCCGCATGAAGTGTGGTGAGCGACCCGTCGTGGCCCGTGTTCATGGCCTGCAACATGTCGCAGCACTCGGCACCGCGCACCTCGCCCACCACGATGCGGTCGGGGCGCATGCGCAGGGCATTGGTCACCAGGTCGCGGATCGTCACCGCGCCCTCGCCCTCAATTGAAGCCTCGCGCGCCTCTAGACGCACCACGTGCGGATGATGCGCAAACTTGAGCTCGGCAGAGTCCTCGATCGTCACGATGCGCTCGCCGGTGGAGATCTCGCATGACAACGCGTTGAGCAGGGTGGTCTTACCAGATCCCGTGCCTCCCGCAACCGCCAGGTCCTGTCGCAGCGACACCGCGCACGACAGCAGCTGCGCATACCAAAGCGGCAGCGACCCCAGCCCCACAAGCTCGTCCAGCGAGCAGATACGGTCCGAGAACTTTCGGATGGTGAGAATCGGTCCGTCAATCGCCACAGGCGGAATCACCGCGTTGACGCGATAGCCCGTTTTGAGGCGGGCGTTGACGATGGGGCTGCGCTCGTCGATACGGCGGCCAAGTGGCGAGATGATGCGGTCGATAAGCACCCGGATCTGCTCATCATCCTCAAACGCATGCTCGATGGGATACAAGACGCCGCCGCGTTCAAAGAAAGCCGAGCGGCAGCCGTTGATCATGATCTCGGTAACGGTGTCGTCCTCGATGAGCGGCTGCAACGGCCCCAAGCCCACCACGTCATCCAAAATCTCGTCGATGATAGTCTCGCGCTCGGGCGTCGCGAGATCGGTCGGCTCCTCAACATTGAGCGCCGCCTCCACCGCAGGACGCAATTCCGAGCGGGCAAGTGCCGGGTCGATATAGGCGCTGATACGCGCCACTTCGTCGTAACCCATGCGGTCCATCACGGCGCGCTTGGTGCGTCGTTTCACCGCGCGGCGACGCCCCGCATCTACAGGCGCTGCCGCCGCTGCAGCGCCAGCAGCCTTAATCCTCGTTTGCAGGCTCATCGCTGATCACCCTCGCGCGACCAGGGAAGGCGAATACGCGGGCGTTCGGTGCGCATTGCACGGTCGGCGACCATATCGCTCCAAGGGCCGACGGCGCATCCCAGTTCCACGAGCATCTCGCGCGTGGCCTCGCGCACGCTGGTCGCAAAAGCGCTGGTCTGCCCCACTGCCTCGTCAGCGCGCCCAAACGCCATGAGCGCGGCGAGATCCTGCCCGCCATCGGCGATACGAATCTTGGAGCTCAACGCACAGGCAATCTCAAAGCGCATGGCGACGTCCTCGTCTGCCCCGCGCGCACCGAACCGGTTGAACACGGCGCTCATGCGCGTGCGCGGCACACCTACTCGACTTGCCAGTTCAATGACGCGCGACGCCGATGTCGCGGACGACACCGCCGCATCGCCAACGACCAGGCAACGGTCGCTCGCCGCCACCGCAGCCGCCACGGCATCGCCCCAAAAGACCGAGGTATCGATAAAGACCACGTCGGATTCGCGACGCAGGACATCAAGCAATAGCTCCACCGGACGTGCCATGAGCTCGGCTTGCTCGGGCGCCGCGACGGGACCCCAGAGCGTAACGCCCGGCGCCACGCGCATCGATGTGGCTACGATATCCGGCTCGGTGAGCGCGCCCGCCGCCGACGGCTCGATAAGTGCCGCCATATCGCGCGGAGCATCGACGCCTAACAAGTCGTAAAGGTTTCCAAACATCAGGTCCAGGTCGAGCACGGCGGCACGCAAGCCCAACAGCGACGATGTGTGTGCCATGGTGGCAACGATCGTCGACTTGCCGCAACCGCCCGAACCCGAAATGGCGCAGATGACCGGAGCTCGATGCTGCGGAGTGGCAGCGTCTGCCGGCGGCATCGGAGGCGTCGGTGACAGCGTCCCCGTCTCCCCTGCCGCAACCACACGCTGCGTCCAAGCCGGCATGGCGGCTTGTTCGGTCTGCAAGGCAGGCTCGTTCTGTGCAATCTGCTCATGCTGCATCAGCGACAACTCGCCGCACCCGGCAAAGCCCTCAACTTCGTCGAGTTCATCCGCCAGATTCACGCCGTGCACGTATCCCATATCTACAGCCGGGGAGTCGCCAGCATGCTGTGCCGGCCCTCCAGCGTCATCGTATACAAGGGGGTTCCGGGGGCGCCGACCATGCTCGGCTTCCGCTTTTCCATAATCATCAACACGCGGGCCTCTTGTAGCGCGAGGCGCCCCGGGTTCCCTATCAACAAAAGCATCGGGCTCAATCGTCATGCGCCGATCGGAATCAACCGCTCCCTCGCCCGCGCGCCCGTTGCCGCATATACTGTGCGCAGCGATGACCTCGGTCGCCCCCGCGCGAAACAGTCCCTCGATATCCGACGGATCGAGCACTTCTATCAACACGACCACGCGACTCACGCGGCCTTCGGCCGTCAGGCGCGCAACAGTTTTGCGCACATCTTCGATATCAAACAGAGACGCCGCGATGATGGCAGCCCCGCGGCGCGACGGAAACGCCCGCGCCATGGAAACCAGCCCGTCCAGGTCACCCACGCGAAGCACCTGTGCACCCGCATCACGGCCCTCGACTTCCTGCTGCAACAGCCCGTAATCGCCGCACGCGCAGCACGCAAGCCAGATCGCCTTCATCACTCGTCGCCTCCGCTCTTTTTGCCGCGCGCCGTGGCGGGAATCGTCAAGCTGACCGTTCCCTTGCCCGATGCCCCCAGCAGTTCCTTGACGTCTTCGGGGTCAGCCGCCAGCGTCACCCATTCGATCTTGCCCTCGCGCGTGGCACCGGAATTCTCACTGGTATCGATCACGTGCGCGCCGCACAGTCGATCGGTTACGCCATCTTTTTGCACGTACACGTCCACATAGCTGCCCACGCCCGTGGCACCGCCGACCGAGTGCTCGGCATCGACCGCCACCGAAACGGCGACCTTGCCCTTAGGCACCTCGAGCTTGTGGCTCTCGGCCTTGGTGTAGACATTGCAGATCACGGCGTTTTTGGGAATACGCGAAGTCGTCACGTCGCCGCGCACCTGGCGCAGCTCGGTCGCCGCGTCACGCGGCAGCAGACTCGTCAGCCATTCCTGGGTTATGACATTGGTCTCATCGAGGGTCTCGCCCACATCGATATCGCGCGCCGCGACGCATACCTCGACGCGATCGCCACCGTACTTGGCCAAGGTCTCAGCCTGGACCTGTTCGGCTTGCGAGCGGATTGACGAGCCGTAAACCATGCAGAGCAGAGCAGCGAGCACGCCCGCGACCAGACTGATGGCGATGCGCTTGCTCTTGTTCACGGCCGCTCCTCTCATGGCAGTGCCGGGCGAATGCCCGTACCACCATTGTCTGGGCGGTCAGAGCGCAAAGCGGCGCAATCGCGATCTTGGTTTTCGATGTCAAACCAATCGCTGACCAAAAGCTGACCAGCCCGTCAAGCTCGTGGCAAGGTTTTGGTCAGCACGTCAGCAAACTGCATGTTTCGAGGCTTTTCCGCAGCAAAAAAGCCGTCTCCCGAACAGTTGGGAGACGGCTGTCATAGGAAAAATCAATTACAGATGGACATCGGGATCGAGCATTTGAGCGCTCACGCGCATGGATGACGCCAGGTTTTGGAACGTTTCCAGACGCAGGCTGTCGATCTGCCCGGCGTCCTCGGCCTCGCGAACGGCGCAGCCCGGCTCATGGGTATGCGTGCAATCGCCAAACCGGCACGCGTGCGATGCCTCGACAATCTCGGGGAAGGCGCACGCCAGACCCCGCTCGTGACCCACGAGCGGTAGGCTGCGCAGGCCCGGGGCATCGGCGATCACGCCGGCGTCGCCCGGCAGCGCCACCATCACGCGCGCGACGGTAGTGTGACGGCCCTGGTCGTCGCGTTCGCGCACACCGCCGGTCGCCAACGTATCGTGGCCCAGCAGTGCATTGAGCAGCGTCGACTTGCCGGCACCCGACTCGCCCAGAATCATGGCGCAGCTCCCGGCAGGCACGCAGGCACGGACCTCGTCCAGGCCGCGGCCCTCGGCAGAAGACGTCACGATCACGCGCACGTCCGGGCCCACTAGGCGGCGCACGCGGTCCAGATCGCGCTCGAGCTCCTCGGCATCGCAGCGGTCAGCTTTGGTGAGCACCACCACCGGCTCGGCATCGCAGTCGAGCGCCAACACCAGCGAGCGCGCCACGCGGTCGAGCAGCACCTCACCGGCACCGAGCGCCTGCACGATTAGCACGCTATCCACGTTGGAGCAGAGCACCTGGCGCTCTCCACGGGCACGGCCGCGCCAACGCTCAAAGCTCGTACGGCGCGGCAGCACGCACTCAATCACGCCCATATCATGCCCGGGAGCGCGGCGCACCGCCACACGGTCGCCCACGGCAGGCAGCAGGACCTCGTCCTCGCCGCGCGACTTGGCAAACCCCACTGCATGCTCGGCGCGGAAGGTATCGTCGGCAGTCGCCACCAGCGGAAACCCGCGATCCAAGCGCACCACGGCGCCAAGCTGCATCTGCTCGGGCTCCTCGGCATGTGCGCAGAAATCATCGAAGGCAGTCTGCTGGGCTTCATCGACCGGCAGGTCATCAAACGCCGGAACATCCTGCAGCGCATCGAGCCCCGGTACGCTCGCCAACAACTCCTCGGCAGACGCGGGAGCCTCGGTCGCAAGCTTCCGACGACGATCGCGCTTAGCCCGCGCCCCCGTCGTCTTCTTCTTCGCTTTAGCCTTAGCCTTGCCCACAAACGCCTCCCAGCACCACAAATCACAACTGAGCAGGTATTTTAAATCAAAAAGAGCTGGCCGGGCAAAGCCCGACCAGCTCACAAACTTTCCCTCAGCCCTTTTCATCCGCACGGGAGAAAAGCCAGCAAGGATACCGCAGGGCCCGCCCGCCGGGAGGGGTTTCCTAAGGGCACATCCCGCAGCCGCAAAGCGGCGAGGACGTGCCCGTGGAAACCCCGCAGGCGGTAGGGCCCGGACAGGTACGTTACTCCTTCTCGACCGCGCGCATGATCGCCTTGTAGATCTCCATCAGCGGGATGATCAGGAAGGCCAGGCCCAGGGCGGCGATAACGCCCTTGAGTTCAAGCGTCACGGGGCCAAAGAACATCTCGGCAAGCGTCGGCTGCACGGTCACGATAACCGTCAGCACCAGCGCCAGCGCGGCCGAAGCCCACAGCCACTTGTTCTGCTTCTTCATGCTAAACAGCGACGCACGACGGCTGCGCATATTGAAGCAGTGGAAGATCTCGACCATGTTGAGCGTGATGAAGGCCATCATCACGCCTTCCTCGTCGGCATTACCGGCGATCATATCGGCGATGTGGATGTAGCCCATGTCAAAGTACACGCCCACAAAGAAGCTCGCCAGCACCAGCACGGTGATGATCAGGCCCTGGACCACGCAGTCCAGGCCCATGTGACCGGCAAAGACACCGTCCTTGGCGTTGCGCGGCTTGCGCTTCATGATGTCGCCCTCGGCGTCCTCCATGCCCAGCGCGAGCGCGGGGAAGCAGTCGGTGACCAGGTTCACCCACAGCAGCTGCACCGGCTGGAAGATAGTAAAGCCGATGAGCGTGGCGATGAACACCGAGAACACCTCGGCAAGGTTGGCCGAAAGCAGGAACTGGATGACCTTGCGGATGTTGTCGTAGATGCGACGGCCCTCTTCGCAGGCACCGATGATGGTGGCGAAGTTATCGTCGGCGAGCACCATGTCGGCGACGTTTTTGGTAACGTCGGTACCGGTGATGCCCATACCCACGCCGATGTCGGCGCGCTTGATGGACGGGGCGTCGTTGACGCCGTCGCCCGTCATGGCGACGATCTGATCGCGCGACTTCCAGGCCTCGACGATGCGGGTCTTGTGCTCGGGCTGGACGCGGGCGTACACGCCGTAGTCCTCGATGTGCGCGTCGAGCTCCTCGTCGCTCATGCGGTCGAGGTCGGCACCGGTAATGGCCTGGCTGCGGTCGGCGACGATGCCCAGCTGCTTGGCGATGGCCACGGCGGTGTCGATGTGGTCGCCCGTGATCATGACGGTGCGGATGCCAGCGTCGTGCGCCTCGCGGATAGCGTCGGCCACCTCGGGACGGACCGGGTCGATCATGCCGGACAGGCCGCAGAAGACCAGGTCATGCTCAAGCGCAGCGGGGCTACAGTCGGCGGGAACCTCGGTGTAGGTGCGGCTCGCCAGCGCCAGCACGCGCAGGGCCTCGTCGGCCATGGCCTTGTTGGCTGCCACGAGCTCGGCGCGGCGCTCCTCAGTCAGGGGGACGACCTTATCGCCCTCGTAGATATGGGTGCACAGGCCAATCACCACGTCGGGCGCGCCCTTGGTGTACTGCTCGTACTCGCCGTCCAGGGTCTCGACGACCACGGACATCATCTTACGGCCCGAGTCGAACGGGGCCTCGCCCACGCGCGGGTGCTCGGCAGTCAGGCCAGTAAGACCAGCCTTGCCGGCATCATTGACGAGTGCACACTCGGTCGGCTCGCCCACGGCCTCGCCCAGCCCCTCGTCCCACTGGGCATCGGAGCACAGCGCCATGCCGGCCAAGAACTTCTCCTTGGGCGCAGCGAGCTCGTGCTTGACAACGGTCATCTTGTTTTGAGTAAGGGTACCGGTCTTGTCGGAGCAGATGGTCTGCGTGCAGCCGAGTGTCTCGACAGCAGAAAGCTTGCGGATGATCGCCTGGCGCTTGGCCATCTTGGTCACGCCGAGCGAAAGGACGATGGTCACGACGGCGACCAAGCCCTCGGGGATAGCGGCGACGGCGAGCGAGACGGCAACCATAAAGGTATCGAGCAGGGCCGTCGGGTCGGTAAGGACGTTGCCCACGCCGTGACGGATGATGTCGACGCCAAAGATGACGACGCAGATGACGATAACCATGATGGTAAGGATGCGGCTGAGCTCGGCAAGCTTCACCTGCAGCGGCGTGAGCTCTTCCTTGGCCTCGGCCAGGGCGCCGGCAATCTTGCCCATCTCGGTGTTCATACCGGTACCGACCACGACGGCGCGACCGCGACCGTACACCACGGTGGAACCCATGTAGCACATGTTCTTGCGGTCGCCGAGCGGCACGTCGTCGGTGCCGGTGGCGAGCTCGATCACGTTGGCATGCTTCTCGACAGGCACGGACTCGCCGGTGAGTGCAGCCTCTTCGATCTTCATCGTGGCGCTCTCGAGCACGCGGCAGTCGGCCGGGACGGAGTCGCCCGCCTCGAGCATGATCACATCGCCAGGCACGAGCTCGGCACTCGGCAGGTGCACGAGCTTGCCGTCGCGCAGAACCTTGGACTGCGCCGCGCTCATCTCCTGCAATGCCTCGAGAGCTTCCTCGCTCTTGGCCTCCTGAACCACGCCCAGCACCGAGTTGACGATAACGACGAACATGATGATGGCGACGTCGGCAAAGTCCGCCTCACCCTTGACCATGCCCGTGAGTGCACTGATGACGGCGGCAACGATCAGCATGATGACCATGGGGTCGGCCATCTGCTCAAAGAAGCGCTTCCACAACGGCGTCTTCTCGGCTTCCTCGAGCTTGTTAGGGCCTGTCTTGGCGAGGCGCGACGACGCCTCGTCGTTGCTCAGGCCGAGGTCCTCATCGACACCTTGGTCGCTGAGTACCTCCGCCGCGGCGGACAGGTATTCCTTTTGCATATAGAGTCCCCTCCTGGGATTCGGGCCACTCAGCAGATTGATGCCCGATCATAATTCCCAGGAGAAGGGCAAGGGCTCATCAAGGCTGCCGTGCTGAGCGGCAGTTGATAGTGGGGCTATGGTACCCCAAAGCGGCGCGTCTAGCCAAAACATTCCAATTGGAAACACGGCTCGAGTGCAACGATGCAGACCGTGTGATGCTCAACATTGATAAAACGTTTTTTCTTCGGCGCATCGTCAAACTGAAATATCGCCCAGATAGCAGCGGTCAGAACGGTTGGTAAAGATTTTTCATATACCGTTTTTACCGCAAAAAAAGAACTTCTAGGTTGATTTCCGATCTCAGCCGAACACTTTGAGCGGATAGGCCGTTCCCGCAGTTAGCTGAACGCCCCCGCGGCCCCTCCTGGGGTCCGGGGGCGCCGTTTTCCCAGTTGAAGGAACGGTGGAGATGTGTTTCGATAGGTCCGGTGGCCATGCTCCGCCCGCCGCCCGGCACCTCTTCCCAGACTCAGCCGGACGGTCGGTCCGTCTATTCCGTTTTTCCTTCTAGCCTAGGCCAGCGGGGCATCGCCCCTCTCGGCGCGCGCCCTCTCGATGAGCCCCGGCGTCAGGTCGAGATCGCCGAGCGCCACGTCCTCCACGCCGTAGGCGTCCAGCAGCGCCGCCGCGTCCTCCCCGAGCATCGCCCTGAAGGCCCTGGCGGGCGTCGAGAAGCCGAGCGCGCCGCGGGGCTCGGAGTTCACGTGCGACATGGCCAGCGCCAGGTCCGCCGGGGCGAGCCGGTCGAACCTGAGTCCGGAGCCCTTGGGCAGCAGCTTCCTTATCTCGACGTGGTTTCGCTCGCAGGCGCCCTTCTGGTCGCTGCGCCTCGGGTCGCAGTAGAACAGCCTCGTCTCGCCCGGCCCCTCGCCGACGAGGTCCGCGATCGCCCGCTCGTCGGAGAACTCCGTGCCGTTGTCGGTGAGCACGGCGCGGAAGACCCTGCCCATGCCGTCGGCGCCGAGGACCTCCCTGATATCGCCCAGGGCGGCCGCGACGCGCCCGGCGGTCTTCTCCGCCAGCGGCAGCGCGAGCTGCAGCCTGCTGGGGCGGTGCAGCAGCGTGAGCAGGCAGGCGGAGTCCTCCCGGGCGCCCTCGACGGTGTCCATCTCCCAGGCCGCGGCGCACGCGTCCTCCCCGAGGGCGAGGAACGCGGCATGCGACCTGCGGGCGGAGTGGCGCGTGGCCGCCCGGCCGGCGGCGCGCTTCCTCGGCCTGTAGCCGACCTTGCGCCTGAGCTCCATGTTGGTCATGCCGTCGTAGCCCGCCGAGACCCAGCGGTAGATCGTCGAGGGCGCCAGGTCCACGGGCCCGCCGTTCCGGGCCGAC
>URGG01000044.1 GCA_900547345.1 uncultured Collinsella sp.
GCGCGCGCAAAAGCACGCCGCAGCAATCTGGGGCCCGTCCCCAAATACCTATAAATATGCAGGCCAGCGATGTGTTAACGATGCGCCAGCGGATGCGCCGCCAGATAGACCTCGGTCAGTTGCGTGCGGTCGACATGCGTGTAGACCTGCGTGGTCGAAATATCGGCATGGCCCAAAATCTCCTGCAGCACACGCAGGTCGGCACCGCCCGCGAGCATGTGGGTGGCAAAGGAGTGGCGCAAGGTATGGGGATGGAGCCCCACCAGCCCCACCTGACGCCCATACCGCTCGCATATCGCATGCACGGCCTGGCGCGACAGGCGACGTCCGTTCTTATTTAAAAAGACCGCCGAGGTCTCGGTTCCGCGGGCATGGGCCGCCAAGCGAGAACGTCCCTCAGTTACATAGAGCATCAGAGCTCGCGCCGCGCTTCCCACCAGCGGGGACAGGCGTTCCTTTGAGCCCTTACCGCGAACGAGTACAAAGCCATCGTCAATATGGATATCGCCCACATCGAGCCCCACCAACTCGCTCACACGCAAACCGCATCCGTAGAGCACTTCCAAGATGGCATGGTCGCGCAAGCCCATCTCGCCCTCGGGGAAGTCTTGATCGAGCAGATCCGAGACATCCTCCACCGATAGATACTCCGGCAAACGCTCAGCCTTTTTAGGCAGGCGCAACGCCGCCGTTGGATTTTGGGCTACAGCCCCATCGCGCACCAAAAAGGCATGCAGGCCCTTCACGGCCGCAAGCGCACGCTCCACCGAGGCATCGGAATAGCCCCCATCGCGACGGTCGGCAACAAAGCCCTCCACGACCTGACGGGTCACCTCTTCAAAAGACACAATACCCGCCCGCTCCAGATAGGCGCAGTACGTCGTCAGGTCACGACGATAGGCCGCAATCGTGTTGCGCGCCAAACCCCGCTCGACCGCGAGGTAATCGAGATACTCCCCCGCCGCCACGGCGAGCGACGAGGGAGTAGCTTCGGTATGTTCCTTATTCGCCGGCACCCTTAGTCCGTAGCGAGGTTCATGGGCGTCACCTGCAGACGGTCGACACCCTCGTGCTGGCCGATCGAAGCGCGCACGAACTCGCGGAACAGCGGCTGCGGGTTGGTCGGGCGGCTCTTGAACTCGGGATGAGCCTGGGTTGCCACATACCACGGATGCACGTCGCGCGGCAGCTCGACCATCTCGACCAGGCGCTCGTCGGGCGACAGACCCGAGATAACCAAACCGGCGTCCTCGAGCTGGTCACGGAAGGCGTTGTTGAACTCAAAGCGGTGACGGTGACGCTCGTAGACGAGCTCCTCGCCATATGCCTCGCGAGCAAGGGTATCGGCGGCGAGCTTGCACGGATAGGCGCCCAGGCGCATGGTGCCGCCCTTCTCGGTCACGTCCTCCTGCGAGCTCATCAGATCGATGACGCTAAACGGGCCGTCCGGATCGAACTCGGAGGAGCTGGCGCCGGCAAGGCCGACGACGTTGCGGGCGAACTCGCACACGGCCACCTGCATACCCAGGCAAATGCCCAGATACGGAATCTTGTGCTCACGGGCAAACTCGGCCGCGAGGATCTTGCCCTCCAGGGCGCGCTTGCCAAAGCCGCCGGGGACCAGGATGCCCGAGGCGTCGCCCAAAACCTCGGAGACATTCTGCTCGTCGAGGCTCTCGCCGTCGACCAGCTGGACGTCCACATGGCGATCGTAGAAGACGCCCGCATGGTGCAGGGCCTCGATAACCGACAGGTACGCATCGGGCAGCTGCGTGTACTTACCCACGACGGCGATCTTCACCTTGTCGGCGTGATGGTTGGCGTGATTCTGTTTGCGCAGGAACTCGTTCCACTCGCTCATGTCGCGCTCACGCGGATCCAGACCCAGGCGTTCGCAAATGCGCAGGTCAAAGTCCTGCTCGGCAAGCAGCTGCGGAACATCGTAAATGCTCGCGCAGTCCTCGTTGGTAAAGACGCAATCGGTGTCGACGTCGCAGAAGCTTGCGATCTTTCCGCGGATAGCGTCATCGATATGGTGGTCGGAGCGCAGCACGATGATATCGGGCTGGATGCCAAAGCTGCGGAGCTCCTTGACGGAATGCTGCGTGGGCTTGGTCTTGACCTCGTGGGCGGCGGCGATATAGGGAACGAGCGACACGTGGATGTAGCAGACGTTCTCGGGGCCGGCCTCCTTGCGGTACTGGCGGATGGCCTCGACAAACGGCTGCGACTCGATGTCGCCGATCGTGCCGCCCAGCTCGGTGATGACTACATCGGAGCCGGTCTGCTCCTCGATGCGGCGGAACTTGTCCTTAATGGCATTGGTGACGTGAGGAATCACCTGCACGGTACCGCCCAAAAAGTCGCCGCGACGCTCGCGGGCGATCAAGCTCTTATAGATGGCGCCGGTCGTAAAGTTGGAATCGCGGGTCAGGTTCTCATCAATAAAGCGCTCGTAATGACCCAGGTCCAGGTCGGACTCGTAACCATCCTCGGTAACGAAGACCTCACCATGCTGGAAGGGGCTCATGGTACCGGGGTCGACGTTCAGATACGGGTCGGCCTTCTGCATCGTTACTTTGTAGCCACGCGACTTGAGCAGACGGCCCAGCGAGGCCGCGGTGATACCCTTGCCCAGGGACGAAACCACGCCACCGGTTACGAACACATGCTTGGTCATATTGAGTTACCTGCGCTTCCCGTAGAAGTTGTTTATCCACATCTTACGGGTCTTCATTGTAATACTCGCGCCGCGGACCGTTCGCAATTTTTCTCGCGTGCGATTGCATTTCTCAATCTTGAAACAAAACGCCGCCCGGTTTCCCAGGCGGCGTCGCTGTGGCAAGGGTTACATGCTGCTATCGATCAGCAACCTCGTCCTCAAGCATTTCTTGAACGAGCATGCCGGTACGGACGCCCTCAAGATACCACTCGCCACGTTCGGTGAGGCAAATGCCATTTGCAAGCTGACCGCCGTCGTCGCTATAACGCGAGACGACATCAATCATGCCTTCGGAATCCAAGCGATCGATTGCGGCGCGGACACGATACGGCGAAACCCCCACGCGCTCGGCAAGCGTTTTGCGCGAGAAACCATACGGCCCGCCATTGTCTTCGGTTTGCTGGTCGATCTCCATCAACACCAGCACCTCGACACGCTTCATATCGTTGACACTCGCACGACCCTTGCCCGCCATAGCAGCCTCCTCAAACCGAGCACGAGCATCTAACGCGCCGTGCGCGACCGACACACCTCACGATGGCAGGTAATATCCATCATGCGGCATCCCGCTAAGGATGAAACAGTTACGGTTATTGTATACCGCTCAAATTGTTTCTAGGCAGGTAAACAGCTATTTTTCGCCGAAATAGGCGCTTTATTGATCAAAAAGCCGTACCGGGCGCTAACCCGATACGGCCAAAATGCAATGCAATTACCGCGGTGCTTCAAACTTAGCGATGGAAGAAACCGCGGCGCTCAAACTTGGGCTCGCAGCACACGTTGATACCCAGTTTGCGCAGTACCGTCTCGTCCGTCGGCGAGATAATCACGCTAAAGAAGGCATCGCAACCGCGCAGCTGCTCCAGGCCCGAAAGGACGCGAGCGGCCGTCTCACTCGTGGCCGAGGTGATCGACAGCGCCATAAGCGTCTCGTCGGTGTGGAGGCGCGGGTTTTTGCTGCCCAGGAAATGCGTCTTGAGCTTGCTGATGGGCTCGATCGCCTCATCGCTGATAACCTCGAGCTCAAGGTCGACGCCCGAGACGTGCTTGAGGGCGTTCATAATGAGCGAACTTGCGGCGCCCAGGCGCGTGGAGGTCTTACCGGTCACCACGGAGCCATCGGGCATGACCATGGCACCCACGGGACCACCCGTCAGTTGCTCCCTGGTGAGGGCCGCCGAGCGCGCCGGTGAGTAGTTCTTATCGATGCCGGCTTTCTTCATAATAATCTTGAGACGGTCGACTTGCTCATCGCCCACGCCGGTACGGCGCACATTTTCGACCGCGGTAAAGTAGCGGCGGACAATCTCCATCTTGGAAGCGTCGCGGCAGGCATCGTCATCGGTGATGGCAAAGCCGACCATATTGACGCCCATGTCCGTAGGGCTCTGGTAGGGGCTCTTGCCCAGGATCTTTTCCATCAGGGCACGGACTACCGGGAAGGCCTCGACGTCGCGGTTGTAGTTGACCGTGGTCTTGTTGTAGGCCTCAAGGTGGAACGAATCGATGATATTGGCGTCGTCGAGGTCAGCCGTGGCGGCCTCGTAGGCAATATTGACCGGATGCGTCAGAGGAAGATTCCAGACCGGGAAGGTCTCGAACTTGGCATAGCCGGCGGCGGTACCGTGCTTATGCTCGTGATACAGCTGCGAGAGGCAAGTAGCGAGCTTGCCCGAGCCGGGGCCGGGTGCCGTCACGACAACGAGCGGACGCGTGGTCTCGACAAACTCGTTCTTGCCGTAGCCATCGTCGGACACGATCAGATCGACATCGTGCGGATACCCCTCGATGGGATAGTGCAGCTTGGCGGGAATACCGAGCGCGTTCAAGCGGTTGCGGAACACATCGGCAGCAGGCTGGCCTACTGGGTGATGACCACAGCCGCGACGGCAAAGCCGTTGCCGCGGAACAGGTCAACCAGGCGCAGCACATCCTCGTCATAGGTAATGCCAAGGTCACCACGAGCCTTGTTTTTCTCGATGTGGTTCGCGTTGATCGCGATGATAACCTCGACATCGTCGGCGATGCTCTTGAGCATGCGGAACTTGCTGTCCGGTTCAAAACCCGGCAGCACGCGGCTCGCATGATAGTCATCGAACAGCTTGCCGCCAAACTCCAAATAGAGCTTGCCACCAAACTGCGAGATGCGCTCCTTAATGTGAGCAGCCTGCAGCTCGATATACTTCGCGTTGTCGAAACCCTGGCGCATGTATGGCTCCCGTCCCGTTTCCAATTAATGTTCTAGGCGATTATAACGGAGCCCGCCCTCCCCGATACCCAGACCATCAACAGGCACCAACCAAACACGCCATCGATAAGTTGCGGTGAAATAGTTCCCGTTTAACCCCTCAAGACGGCCAAACAGGAACTATTCCACCGCAACTTCCCCTTTTTGGCGCAAACTAACCTGACCCCTTTGCATCAATAATGGCAGCGCCGCAGGTTGAGCATAAGTCAGCGAGCGACGTCCAGGACGTACAAGTTGGCATGAAAAAGGCGAGGCATAGACCTTTTGGTCATGCCTTGCCTTTTGAATGACAAATTGTCGTTCTGGACGGCGCGTAGCGTCGACCGGTTCCGCGGTTTGGTAAAACCGCGGAACAAAAAGTCGCCCCCTCCCGCGCACGGAACGGGAGGGGGCTAAAGGTAGGAGTCTACCGGTGGGTTGACCCCACCGGACAGACGATGACCAGGTGATCCTTTACAGGATCGTCAAGGTTTCCGTGGGGTACCCGTTGGGTACTTAGAGCAACACGCAGGCGACGGTCAGGATGATGGCGCAGACGACGGAGAGCGCGACGATGAGCTTAAGGGCAAACTTGAGCCAGGTCGTCCACTCGATCTTGGCCAGGGCGAGACCGCCCATGATGGCGCCGGAGGTCGGGGTGAACAGGTTCACGACACCGATGGCGGCGGAGAAGATCATGACCATGACCTCGGGCGAGAAGCCGAGCTTAACAGCCAGCGGTCCCATGATGGGCATGGAGACGGTGGCCATACCGGAGGTCGAGGGGATCAGGAAGGACAGGCCGAAGTAGACCAGGAAGCTCATGGGAGCGAAGATCACACCGGACAGGCCAGCCAGGGCATTGGCGGCAGCGTCGAGGACGTAGACGTCGAGGCCGGTGTTAGCCATGAGGACGGAGATACCACGAGCGAGGGCGATGACGAGAACAACGGACATCATGTCGGCAGCGCCGGTGATGAAGGTGTTGACGATCTGCTTCTCGGACAGGCCACCGATGATACCGATCAGGACAGCCATGAGGAAGAACCAGGTGGAAGCCTCGTCGAAGTACCACTGGCCAATGGGCAGGCCGGTGATCAGGGCAGACCAGCCCTGGACGACGGCGTTACCGTCGGCATCGTAGACAGCGCCAGCGTCAAAGAAGTTGGCGACGCCCTCGTTGAGGTCGGCCAGCGGGATGAAGCCGACGATCATGACGACGAAGGTGAAGGCAAAGGCGATCAGAACACCCTTCTGACGACCGGTGAGCTTGACCTCATTGTGAACCTCGGAAGCAGCCTTGCCGTGAGCCTCTTCGGCGTCCTTGAGCTCCTGCATCGACAGGATGGTGGAACCCTTGTCAGCCTTGACCTTCTTGGCATAGCTCATGACGAAGAAGATGGACATAGCAGTGGTAACAATCCACAGGACGGCACCGAGGCCGATGATGATGGACTGGTTGACCTCAATGCCAACGCCGGTCAGAGCGTCGACGGCAGCGCCGACGGCGAACGGGTTAACCGTGGAGCCCAGGCAGCCGCAGCCAGCGCCGAGCAGGACGGTGGCGGCACCGACCATCGGGTCGAAGCCAGCGGCCATCATGGTAGCGGCAAGCAAGGCGTAGAAGGGAACGGTCTCCTCGCACATACCATAGGTGGTACCACCGAGGGAGAAGATGAGCATCAGCACGGGAATGAGCATGATCTCATTACCCTTAAGCTTCTGCACCAGGACGGCGATGCCGTTGTCCAGGGCGCCGGTCTCGGTCATCATGCCGAGGAAGCCGCCCAGGATCATAACGAAGAGGCAGACGGGCAGAGCGTCAGCGAAGCCCTTAATCGGGGCGGTGCAGAAATCGCTCAGACGGGCGGCAGTAACCGCGCCACCGGACGTGCCGGAGACGATAACGGTAATCACTGCGACAATTGCCAGCAGAGCAAGAAGAATGGTGAACGATGAAGGCATACCGCGCTTTTTCTTAGCGGTCTCAGTCATAGTTCTCATCCCCCCTTCATAAATCATTTACTGATCTCGCCCGAAGCGGCTCTTCCGTGCCGTGCCTGCCGCCTGGTGCGAGATATTTACCAGACAAAGCCGCTCGGGGTGTGCAGCAAGACACCCCGAGCGAGATGCTAGATGCTCTTACTTGAGCGTGGCGTACATGACAGCCTTGATGGTGTGCATGCGGTTCTCGGCCTCGTCGAAGACCTTGGAAGCGGGGCTCTCGAAGACCTCGTCGGTGACCTCCTGCTCGGTGATGCCGAACTGCTCGCACTTCTCGGCGCCAATGGTGGTGTTGGTGTCGTGGAAGCTGGGCAGGCAGTGCAGGAAGATGGCGCCCGGGTTGGCCATAGCCATGACCTCGGAGGTAACACGATACGGGGTGAGCTGAGCGATACGCTCGGCCCAGACCTCGTCGGGCTCGCCCATGGAGACCCACACGTCGGTGTAGATAACGTCGGCACCGGTGACGCCGTCCTTGACGTCGGTGGTCAGCTTGATGGTGCAACCGTTGGCCTCGGCGATGGGCTTGCAGGCCTCGATGACGTCGTCGGCGGGCATGCACTCCTCGGGGCCGCAGGCCACGAAGTTCATGCCGAGCTTGGAGCAGACGACCATGAGGGAGCGAGCGACGTTGTTCTTGCAGTCGCCCATGAAGACGAGGGTCTTGCCCTTGATGTCGTAGTTGAAGTTCTCCTGGACGGTCAGGATATCGGCGAGCATCTGGGTGGGATGCCACTCAGTGGTCAGGCCGTTCCACACGGGCACGCCGGACTTAGCAGCGAGCTCCTCGACGTCGTCCTGGGCAAAGCCACGGAACTCGATGCCGTCATACATGCGGCCGAGAACGCGGGCGGTGTCCTCGATGGACTCCTTCTTGCCCATCTGCGACGAACCGGGATCGAGATAGGTCACGCCCATGCCCAGGTCCATGCCGCCGACCTCGAAGGCGCAGCGGGTACGAGTGGAGGTCTTCTGGAAGAGCAGAACGATGTTCTTGCCCTCGAGATAGCGATGCGGAACGCCAGCGCGCTTCATATCCTTGAAGTTCTTGGAGAGCTTGAGCAGGTACTCGATCTCCTCGGTGGTGAGGTCGAGAAGCTTGAGGAAGCTACGGCCGGAGAGGTTAACACCCATGGTTCGATTCCTTTCGAAGAAATGAATTACGTAAGTATCAGTGTTGCCCGTTTAACGGGCGAAGCCGGTGCGGTTGTAGGGGGACCGCACCGGAAACGGAAAGACTTAGAGGTCCTCGCGCCAGAAGGGCATGCTCATGCAGCGCGGGCCGCCGCGGCCGCGGGAGAGCTCGGCGGAGGGCACGACGAGAAGGTCCAGGCCCTCCTTGTACAGCACGTCGTTGGTGACGGTGTTGCGGGCGTAGACGCAGATCTTGCCGGGCTCGACGCACAGGGTGTTGGAGCCGTCGTTCCACTGCTCGCGGGAGGCCGCGATCGGGTCGCCGCCGCCGCAGGGGATCCGCTTGACCTGGTCGACGCCGGTGGCGTCCTCCAGGACGTGCTCGAGGGTGTCCTCGATCAGGCGGATGTTCACGTCGCCCGGGTTCTTGCCGGCGGTCAGCTCGTAGACGCGCAGGGTGCCCATGATGGCGGGGTGGATCGTGAACTTATCGACGTCGATCTGGGTGAAGACCGTGTCGAGGTGCATGAAGGCGCGCGAGACCGGGATGTCGAAGGCCAGGATGCGCTCGACCTTGGAGTCGGAGTTCCAGAAGATGTTCTGGGCCATGACGTCGATCGCGGCGGCCTGGGTGCGCTGGGAGATGCCGACGGCGAGGGTCTTCTCGTTGATGTTCAGCACGTCGCCGCCCTCGGTGTGGAACTGGCAGTCGCGGCGGAAGTACAGCGAGACGTCCTTGTAGTCGGGGTGGTACTTGAAGACGTACTTGCCGTACAGGGTCTCGCGGTTGCGGGTGACCGAGTACATGCGGTTGAGGTTGACGCCCTCGCCGACGACCGCGAACGGGTCGCGGGTGAAGTAGAGGTTGGGCATCGGGTCGATGATCAGGTCGGACTCGGACTCGGAGTTGACCAGGGAGTCGAGGGTCGTGGAGGCCGTGAGGGGCATGTCGATCTCGGACTTGGTCATGCCGGCCATGGTCTTCTTGACGAACTCGAGGTTGTCCTCGATGGAGTCCAGCTTCTCGCGGACGATCTGCGGCATGTGCTGGCCGCGGATGCCGGCCTCGGCGATGTACTGGTCGGTGAACTCGGCGCGGGCGCCGGGGACCTGGTCGAACACCTCGGCGACGAGGTTCTCGAGATAGAGGACCTCCACGCCCTGGTCCCTCAGGATCTGGGCGAAGGTGTCGTGCTCCTGCTGCGCGACCTCCAGGAACGGGACGTCGTCGAACAGGAGTCGCTCGAGCTCGTCGGGCGGCAGGTTGAGGAGCTCGTCGCCGGGACGGTGCAGGCAGACCTTCCTGAGCTTGCCGATCTCGGAAGGCACGTGCAGACCTTTCGTCATGGCCTCCTACCTTTCTTTCGGGCCTTTCGGCCGAATCTCTCAGCGCCCTTCCATAGCGGACGCTGCTTGCTGACAGCTCTAGTTATATCCAAATTCCACCCGCAATTCCACCTCGCCCCCGAACGGTCAACAAAGTGCGATGAACGGTATATCGCACGAGATTCCCCCATAATGTACTTCGGCGTTCTAAAGTAACTTTTCTAAGGTAAACGCTCTTTTTTCCAAAAAACTATTTGCAATTGCATCTCTAAACTTTTGATTCAGAATTGCATAGCTAAATCGGTTTTATGTATATAAATGATGTTTGTTTACGTTTCCGCCTGCATTCAATGATATTCAGCTATCCATCATTCTTATTCACACTTACGTACCAGTTGAGTGAGGATATAGACCGCTTGCAGACGAGCAGGACGTCAGTCCTATGACTTGTCAGCGTAAGAAGTAGGTAAAGATACCGTTCGCACAATACGTCCGTGCCACAAGTCGACTAAATTGAGACAATAGTGAATAGGGTTAGGCTACCGTCCCTTGTGGGGACTGAACGGACAGATGCATATGCCGAGCAAAATCGAAAAGAAGCAAGCCGCCGCAAAGCTGCGCAAACCGCCGCGCGACTTCTCGTACACGCAAAACCGAGAGCTCAGCTGGCTACGCTTTGACAACCGCGTGCTCGACGAAGCCTTCGACGAAACCGTTCCGTTATTCGAGCGACTAAAGTTCGTCTCGATCTTCGAGTCCAACCTCGACGAGTTCCTTATGGTGCGCGTGGGCGGCCTGTCCGATCTGGCGGAGCTCAAAAAACAACCTGTCGACAACAAGAGCAATATGACCGCCTCCGAACAGGTCGATGCTGTCATGGCCGAAATGCCCGGGCTCCTTACCCGTTGGGAGTCCATCTTTAAGAGCATCGAGGGCAAGCTCGACACCTTGGGCGTTCACCGCGCCCGCATCGATTCGCTTACGCCCGAGGAGCGCACCTTTGTAACCCGCTACTTCCAGGCCTACGTGTCACCGGTCATCTCGCCGCTGGTCATCGATCCTCGCCACCCCTTCCCCAACCTGCGCAATGGCGCGCTCTATCTGGCCTGTGGTCTGGACGGTGCCACCGACGAGGAGAGCCTGCTGGGCCTTATCGAGATTCCCGCCTCGATGAACCGCGTGGTCGAGATCCCCTCGCCCACCGGCACCTACTCCTACATCTTGCTCGAGGACGTCATCCTCGCCTGCCTGGACAGCTGCTTTGGCTCCTATAAGCCGCTGGATCGTGCGCTGATCCGCGTCACCCGCAACGCTGACATCGATCCGGACGGCGAGGGCGTCGAGGAGGAAGAGGACTACCGCCAGCACATGAAGCGCATTCTCAAGAAGCGCCTGCGCCTGCAGCCGGTAGTGCTCGCGGTCTCGGGATCGCTCGAGAAGGCGACGCTCAAGACTATCCGCAAGGCGCTCGAGCTTTCGCGTCGCTCGGTCTTTACCTGCGATATCCCGCTCAACCTGGGCTACGTCTTTGGCATTGAGGGCAAGATTCCCGAGCACCTGCGCAACGAGCTGCTCTTTACGCCGTTTAAGCCGCAGCCCAATCCCACCATCGACATGACCCGCTCCATCCGCGAGCAGGTGCTGCAGCACGACAAGCTGCTCTTCTACCCTTACGAGGCCATGAACCCGTTCTTGGACCTGGTGCACGAAGCAGCCTACGACCCCGAGTGCATCTCGTTGCGCATCACGCTCTACCGCGTGGCCAAGCAGAGCCGCCTATGCGAGTCGCTGATCGATGCTGCCGAGAACGGCAAAGAGGTCACGGTGCTCATGGAGCTCCGCGCGCGCTTTGACGAGCAGAACAACATCGAGTGGGCCGAGCGCCTGGAAGAGGCCGGCTGCACCGTCATCTACGGCTCCGAGGGCTTTAAATGCCACTCCAAGATCTGCCAGCTCACCTATCGCGAGGGCATGGCGCTCACCCGCCTCACGCTTTTGGGCACCGGCAACTTTAACGAGAAGACGGCCAAGCTCTACAGCGACTTTATGCTCATGACCGCCCATCCCGGCATCGGCGAGGACGCCAACCTGTTCTTCCGCAATCTGTCGCTGGGCAACCTGCGCGGCGACTACCGCTTCCTGGGTGTGGCGCCCGTCGGACTGAAACCGCTCATCATGCGCGGGCTTGACCGCGAGATCCAGCGCGCCCTTGCCGGCGAGCCCGCCCGCGTGTTCTTTAAGCTCAACTCGCTGACCGACCGCGAGGTTATCGATAAGATCGCCGAGGCATCGTGTGCCGGCGTGCGCGTGGACATGATCATCCGCGGCATCTCGTGCCTCAAGCCCGGTGTTCCGGGCAAGACCGAGAACGTGCATGTCCGCTCCATCGTCGGACGCTTTTTGGAGCACGCGCGCGTCTATGCTTTTGGCGTGGACTCGGACATGATCTATCTGAGCTCGGCAGACATGATGACACGCAACACCGAGCACCGCGTGGAGATCGCCTTCCCCGTGCTCGACCCCACCTGCCGCGCCCTGGTACACGAGTACATGGGTATGCAGCTGCGGGACAACGTGAAGGCCCGCAGCCTCACGAGCGACGGCACCTGGGTTCCCGTGGAACGTGCAGAGGGCGAGAAACCCTTCAACTCGCAGGAAGCCCTGCTGGAGCGCGCCTATCGCAACGCCGAGGCCGCGCCCGAGCCCGTCATTGAGGCGAAACCTGCCCCCGAGCCCGAGCCGCAGCCGGTAGCACCCAAGGTCCAAGAGGTCCAGGCGACCGTCATTGAGCCCGAGCCTGCACCTGCACCTCGGCCCGAGCCGCAGGTCACCAAGCCCGCACCCGAGACGAGTGCCCGTCGCGATAAGCCCGCTGGCAAGACCAAGGCCATCGAGCGCCATCGCCCCGGCCGCGTGCGCATGGGCCTGGGTCTGATCGGCCTGGGTCTTAAGACGCTCATTACCGGCAAGACGAAATAGTCGTTTGTAGAAGCAGTTTGTAGAAGCGCCCCGCATTTGAGGAAAGCCTCGGATGCGGGGCGCTTTTCCCTGCTACCATGGTGCGAACAACAACGCGAATGACAGGCAGGAATATGAAGCTCACTATAGAATCGATGACCTACGGCGCCGACGGGCTGGCGCACGCCGACAACGGCAAGGCCGTCTTTGTGCAGGGCGCCGTGGCAGGCGACACCGTCGAGGCCGAGGTCGTACAGGACGGCAAGTCGTTCATGCGCGCCCGCACCACCGAGATTCTGGAGCCAAGCCCCGATCGCATTCAGCCTCCCTGCCCCTTCGTGGGCATCTGCGGCGGCTGCTCGTGGGGCAATCTCTCACGCACGGCACAGCTCGCCGCCAAGGAGCAAAACCTGCGCTCCACGCTCGAGCGCATCGGCAAGTTCGCTCCTGAGCAGGTCGATGAGTTGGTACAGCCCATCTGCCACACCAAGGACGACTGGGGCTACCGCAATAAAATCGAGCTCGAACCGACCGTCGTCAACGGTCGCGTGCGCCTTGGCATGCACGGTGTCGACCCCAGCAAAATCGTGACCGTCGATACGTGCCCGCTGTTCGATAAGCGCTTCCCGAAGGCGCTCAAATCGGTCGTCGGCGCACTCAACTATCTAAGCGGCAGCCATGACTTGGGGCTCGAACGCGTGGGCATTCGCGCATCGCGCCGCACCAAGGCACTCGAGGTCGCACTCTGGACGCCCACAGGCTCTTTTCCGCGCTCGCAGGTCTCCCGCGTGCTGGCGGACGCCGCTCATCCCACGAGCATCGTGCGCGTGATGAGCAAGGGCGAAAAGAAGGCCCGTCGTGTCTCCAAGGTCGAAATGCTCGCCGGAGAGGGCTCATGGACCGAGAATATCGCCGAGGGTCAGATGCGCTTGTCTGCCCCGTCTTTTTTCCAGGTCAACACCAAGGGTGCCGAGATTTTGATCGATCTTGTCATGGAAGCGCTCGACCCGCAGGAAGACGAGCTTGCCGTGGACCTGTACTGCGGTGCCGGCACCTTTACCCTGCCGCTCGCCCGCCGCTGCGACTTTGTCGCCGCCGTCGAGGCCTACGGCCCCGCCGTGCGCGACCTGCGCCGTAACCTGGAGATCAACAAGCTCGATAACGTCGACGTCATTGGCGGAGACGCGGTGCGCGAGTTCCCCGACCAGGATGCCGACGTCTTGGTGGTCGACCCGCCGCGTGCAGGCCTCGCCCCCGAGGCGATCGACCTTATCGCCAGCACGAGTGCTCGCGATGTCGCCTACGTGAGCTGCGACCCGGCCACCCTGGCGCGCGATCTCAAACGCTTTGTCGAAGAAGGCACCTTCTTCCCCGTAAAGATCACGCCAGTCGACCTGTTCCCACAAACCTTCCACTGCGAGACCGTCGTCCACCTTAAGCGCAACTAGCCACTTAATCATTGCTCAGAAAAATCATTGGGAAATCGAGCGTGGCAAGCGGAGGTCTTCGGGGTATAAGACGGCTAATTGTATGCCGCCTATGAAAGGAACCCTCATGCCCAGCGTTGCCGTTCTCGCCGCCGATGGCTTTGAAACTATTGAATGCTTGACCATGGTCGATGTCATGCGTCGCGGCGGCGTACGTGCCACGCTCGTCTCGATCATGCCCACGCGTGAGGTCGTAAGTTCGCTGCAGATCCCCGTGACCTGCGATGCGCTCTTTGATGAGATCGACTTTGACGAATACGACTGTGTCGTGCTGCCCGGCGGCCTACCCGGTGCTACCAACCTGCGCGCCGATCAGCGCGTCTGCGACGTGGTCCGCGAGTTCGCCGCAACCAAGCACGTCGCCGCCATCTGCGCCGCCCCGTTTATCCTGGGCGAGCTCGACCTGCTCGAGGGGCGCCATGCCACGTGCTTCCCTGGCTTTGAGAAAAGCTTCCCCGAAGGCGCCTATACCGGCGAGAAGGTCACGCAAGACGGCAACATCATCACTGCCAGCGGCATGGCACAGTCACTCCCCTTTGCATTGGAGCTGCTGCGCACGCTCGCCGGCGACAAGGCCGTCGAGAAGGTTGCCGAGGGCATTCAGCTATGATTTTGGCTTCGCAATCACCGCGCCGCATCGACTTGATGCGCGAGGCGGGCTATGACATTCGCATCATTCCTGCCGATATCGACGAAACGCCGTTTGATGGCGAGGCCCCGCTTACGCTCGTTGAACGCTTAGCACGCGCAAAAGCCGCCGCCGTTGCCGCCGAGCATGCCGAGCCCAATGAGCTGACGGTCGCGGCCGACACCATCGTCACCTTTGACGGCAAGATTCTGGGCAAGCCGGCAACCGAGGACGAGGCGCGCACCATGCTCCGTGAGCTTTCGGGCCGCACGCACCAGGTCGCAACCGGCGTCTGCATCGTTAAGGCAGGCGATACGGCCGCCCCGCATGCCGCCGAGAGCCTGTCCTTTGTCGATGTGACCGACGTGACGTTCTACGAGCTCACCGACGAGCAGATCGAGCACTACGTCGCCTCGGGTGAGCCCATGGACAAGGCCGGCGCCTACGGCATTCAGGGCACAGGAGGACGCATGCTCGTGCACGATATTTCGGGCGACTTCTATAACGTGGTGGGCCTACCCATCGCCCGCGTCGCGCGCGCGATTCAAAAACTCTCGTAATTGCATCTGGCGCTGGGTATCCCCCGGCGCCTACAATTTTGGCGTACCGTACGGATCCCGACCGGGCACAAGGCGCGGCGGAAAACCGATAGGAGTTAAACATGGATACACTGCTCGAGGCCATTGACGTCTGCGATGTCGATGGCTTTTGCTATGGCAACTATACGGACGAGGAGGCCGGCACCGGTTGCACCGTAATCGTGGCACCCGAGGGCGCCACCGGCGGCGTTGACGTTCGCGGCGGTGCTCCAGCATCTCGCGAAACCGACCTGCTGCGACCCGAGAACACCGTCGACAAGGTCCACGCCGTCTGCCTTTCGGGTGGATCGGCCTTTGGCCTCGAGGCTGCAAGCGGCGTCGCTCGCGAGCTTGAAAGCCGCGGCATCGGCCTTCCCGTCGGCCCCACGCAGGTGCCTATCGTGTGCTCCAGCTGTATCTTCGACCTCGCCTTTGGTAACCCCACCGTGCGCCCCGACATTGAGGCCGGCATCGCCGCCGTGCGCGAAGCACTCGACCACACCCCCACCAAGCTCGAACAGGGCAACGTAGGCGCCGGCACGGGCGCTACCGTGGGTAAGCTCATGGGGCCTGCCACCTGCATGAAGGCCGGCCTTGGAGCTGCCGCCGTGGCACTCGGCCCCATCAAGGTGGGCGCCGTGGTCTCGGTCAACGCCTGCGGCAACGTTGTCGACCCCTTCACCGGCGAGTGGGTCGCCGGCATGCGCGCCGCAGCCGATAGCGACCAGATCGTCGACATGGAACTCGCAGCCTTTGCCGCCGCCGGATCCATGCAGATGCCGCTCGACCGCACCAACACCACCATCAGCTGCATCGTCACCAACGTGGAACTCACTAAGGCACAAGCCACCAAGGTCTCCCAGATGGCCGCAGACGCCTACGCACACGCCATCCGCCCCACACACACCACCAACGACGGCGACACCATCTACACCCTCGCCAGCGGCAAACTGGGCGCCCAGGCAAGCG
>URGG01000045.1 GCA_900547345.1 uncultured Collinsella sp.
TGGCAACCCGGGCGATGAGTATGCCGAGACCCGCCACAACGCTGGCTTCAAAGCAATCGACGAGTTGGCCCGTCAGGCCGGTGTCACGTACTGGAAAAACCAGGCAGGCGCCGAGGTCGCGCTCATCAACATCAACGATCCCGAGGAAGAGGGCGGCAAGCGCCAGATTGTGCTGGTCAAGCCGCAGTCGTACATGAATACCTCGGGAGGCCCCATCTCCAAGCTCTGCCGCGAGTACAAGATCAAGGCCGAGGAGCTGCTCGTAATCCACGACGAGCTCGACATTCCCGCCGGCGACGTGCGCGTTAAGGTGGGCGGCGGCCATGCTGGCCACAACGGCCTGCGTTCCATCATCGACAAGATGGGCAGCCGCAACTTCAGCCGCATCCGCACCGGCATCGGCAACCCTCCCGGCAAGATGCCCGTCGCTGACTACGTGCTTAAGCAGCTGCGCGCCCGCGAGGCCGAGGATTTCCAGGACACCTGCGTCCGCGCGGCCGACGCCGCCGGCCTGGCGATCGTGCACGGCGTGGTCTACGCTCGCGACCATGTCAACGGCGCCGCCTCCGCCAACGGCAAGCACTAAAACCTACCATTTAGGGACAGGTTTATTTTGGCAGGTTTTACCTGCGGAAACGCTCCATTTGCGGCATCGTAATAAACCGCGCGCCGCCATACGCACATAGCACCCCAAAGGGAGCCGGCCTCATCACAACCCGAGGCCGGCCCCCTTTGCCGTTTTACCCGATAAAACTGACCAAAATATACCTGCCCCTGTTTGGTAGGCCGAAGTGGATAAACCCTGCTCCCAACCGCCGAAGACACACGTAAGTGACATGTCCATGAGGGTATAATTTGCACCGTATGTCTGCACAACGCCTGTGCGCGTACGGTTTTATTCGGGCTACCGTCCATTTCCGTGGAGGCACGGTTCGGCGGCCCTAACAAGAGAGGGGTTCTATGTATAAGATCCTGGAGAAGACGCAGTTCTCTGAGAAGGTGTTCAAGTTCCGCATCGAGGCGCCTGCAATCGCCAAGCATGCGCACGCTGGACAGTTCCTCATGGTTCGCGCCAACGAGACGGGCGAGCGTGTCCCGTTTACCCTGGCCGGCTGGAACGGTGACGAGGGCTGGGTCGAGTTCATCTTCATGGTGATCGGCAAGACCACCGAGATGCTGTCCACCTACGAGGCCGGCGAGTCGCTGCGCGACGTCGTGGGCCCGCTGGGCGTTCCCACCGAGATGGCCGAGGGCCCCTGCGCCGTCATTGGCGGCGGCGTCGGCCTGGCAATTGCCTTCCCGGTCGCCAAGCACCTGGTCGAGACCGGTCACGAGGTGCACGCCATCATGGGCGCCCGCACCAAGGACCTCCTGCTCATGGAGGACCAGTTCCGCGAGCTCCTCGACGAAGATCACATCCACATCACCACTGACGACGGCTCCTACGGCGAGCAGGGCGTTGTCACCGCTCCGCTGGAGCGCCTGCTGCAGGACAAGGCCGTGAGCCAGGTCTTCTGCGTCGGCCCCGTTCCGATGATGAAGTTCTCGACCCTCACCGCCCAGAAGTACGACACCCCCATCACCGCGTCGCTCAACCCCATCATGGTTGACGGCACCGGCATGTGCGGCTGCTGCCGCGTCGAGGTGGGCGGCGTGACCAAGTTCGCTTGCGTCGACGGCCCCGACTTCGATGCCACCCTGGTCGACTGGGATGACCTTCGTGCCCGCCAGGCCGCTTACCGTTCCGAAGAGGGCGAGTCCCTCAAGGCCTATGAGGAAAAGAGCTGCGCATGCCACTAGTTAACGGTCGTTTCGTTGCCGATATGAAGTCGCCCCGCACCCCCGATAACGAGGAGCCGGCTGCCGAGCGCGCCTGCGACTTCCGCCCCGTCGACAAGGGCTTCACCGAGGAGATGGCGCTGGCCGAGGCCGAGCGCTGCCTCAACTGCAAGAAGCCGTTCTGTGTTGAGGGCTGCCCCGTCAACATCAACATCCCCCGCTTTATCGAGCAGATCCGCGCGAAGGACTTCGGCGGCGCCCTCGATACCATCCGCGAGGACTCCATGCTTCCCGCTATCTGCGGCCGCGTCTGCCCGCAGGAGAACCAGTGCGAGGGCAAGTGCATCCGTGGTAAGAAGTCCGAGCCCGTGGCCATCGGCCAGCTCGAGCGCTTCCTGGGCGACCGCCCCGAGCTAGCCTCCACGCCCAAGATGGCCCCCAAGAACGGCAAGAAGGTAGCCGTCGTCGGCTCTGGCCCGTCCGGCATCACCTGCGCCGGCGAGCTCGCCCGCAACGGCTTTGACGTCACCGTCTTTGAGGCCTTCTTTACCGGCGGCGGCGTGCTGGTCTACGGCATCCCCGAGTTCCGTCTGCCCAAGGCAGTCGTCAAGCGCGAGATTGACGGCCTGGAGGACATGGGCGTCAAGTTTGAGTACAACTCCGTCGTGGGCAACATGGCCACGGCCGAGGAGCTGTTCGAGCAGGGCTTCGACGCCATCTACGTGGCGACCGGCGCCGGCCTGCCCAAGTTCCTCAACGTCCCCGGCGAGAACCTGCCCAACGTCTTCTTCGCTAACGAGTACCTCACCCGCGTGAACCTGATGAAGGCCAACAAGTTCCCCGAGTACGACACCCCCACCAAGCACGGCAAGAACGTCGTCGTCTTTGGTGGCGGCAACGTGGCTATGGACGCCGTCCGTACCGCCAAGCGCCTGGGCGCCGAGCACGCCATCATCGCCTACCGTCGTACCGAGGACGAGATGCCCTGCCGTCGTGCCGAGCTGCACCATGCCAAGGCCGAGGGCGTCGAGGTTCTGCCGCTCGTCTCCCCGCTCGAGTTTGTCGCCGGCGAGGACGGCTCCGTGTGTGCCGTCAAGGTCCAGAAGATGGAGCTCGGCGAGCCCGACGAGTCCGGCCGCCGTCGTCCGGTGCCCATCGAGGGCGCCATCGAGGAGATCCCCTGCGACGTCGCGATCTCGGCTATCGGCACCAACGCCAACCCCTTCGCAAAGAAGATCGGCGGCAAGATGGAGCTCAACAAGTGGGGCTACATCGTTGCCGACGAGGAGACCGGCCAGACCACCGATCCCCGCATCTGGGCCGGCGGCGACATCGTCACCGGTGCCGCTACGGTCATTCTGGCGATGGGCGCCGGCAAGAAGGCCGCCGCTTCCATCACCAAGAGCCTGCTGGGCGAGTAATCACCTACAGCACTAGCCACCAAACGGCAAAGTCCCCGTCGAGCACACGCCCGGCGGGGACTTTTTCTATGCCGGCCGCCCGACCGCCACGATGGGGACAGGCACCTTTGTGGTGGTTGGGGGCCTGGTCGGCAAACTAATTCCGGCGTTTGTCTCAATCTGTAACAGTTAGGCCCTGTTGAGCATCGTAACTGTTACAAATCGAGATATTGCGCCCGCCGCCGCCTCTTTATCTCAATCTGTAACAGTTAGAGGCCAAATTCCTCGCTATGTGTTACAGATCGAGACGTTAGGTTGGCGGCTGAACAGTTCATCTCAATCTGTAACACCTGGAACCCAAATATCTGGCTTGGTGTTACAGATTGAGATTTTGCTAAAGCCGAGGATGGGCGCTGTCGCCAAAACTTAGCGCTTGCGGCGCTTGGTCGCAGCGATGCCGGCCGCGGCAACGGTTGCGCCGGCGATGCTCAGAGCAGCGACCGTCATCGCGGCGGAGTCACCCGTGCTGGCAAGCTCCGTGCCGCCGGACTTCTTGCCGCTCTCGCCCTTACCCTTGGACTTGTCCGTCGTCACCGTGGTCGTCGTCGAAGTCGAACTGCCCGCAGGGACCCCGGCGCCACCAGAGCCATCCGTACCGCCACCCTGCTCGCCGCCGTCAGGCGTCGGGTCCGGCTCGGGCGTCGGCTCGGGATCGGGCGTCGGCTCAGGCACCGCCTCATCGGTCACAGTAATCGTAATGTTCAGACGCTCGGAATACTCGCTGTACGACATGCCAGGGCGCTGTGCCGCAATGCGCACACACATGTTGCCATCGAGCGCAATAGGTTCGGTGTACTTTACGCGGCCTTCGTCACGGCAGGGGCAGGTGTCGTTGGTGGTGTACCAAATCGTCGTGCCATCCTCGGCCGAAAGCTCCAGCTTCGTTCCCTTGGGCACCGTAATGTAGTTCTCCTTGGGCGACCATGCACCAAACGTCGTCGCACCAATCGTCGCCACCGGTCGCGCCGGCCGCACTGCCTCGGCGGACACGCGAACGTCGACCTGCTTGGACAGTGCCGTGCCGTCCACCGCCGCCGTCAACGTCGTCAAACCGGGCAGGGCACCATGCAGCACAAACGTCGCCGCGCCGTCCTCGCCCGTCACGGCCTGGGTGGCATCGACAGAGCAGATAGCCGAGGACTCCAGCCCAACACTAACCTTGGCGCCCGCAAACGGTTTGCCCGCCTTATCGGTCACGTGCGCCACCAGCTCAAAGTCACTGCCATCAAGCATGGTCACGGCCTGCTCCACGTTGAGCTTGAGCTTGTCGGCGCGAACGCCCACGACAAGCTCGCCACTTGCCCAGCGCGCCATGGCCGTGCCGGCGTAGTTGCGAGCACCGTCGAGCTCAAACGCCACCGTCGAGCCCGCCTCACGCGCATCGGCATAGCGAATACGCAGCACGCGCGACAGCGGCTTGCCATTGGGATCGTCCTGCTTGTCGAGCCACGTATACGTCACGTCGCCCAAGCCCTGCGCGCACAATGCGGCCAGGGTATCGTCACTCGCATCCATATACTGCGCAAACTCAACCTCGATGCAATCGGTATAGGCATGGGCCGAAGCCACCTCGGGCGCCGCCGTCGACACCAAGCCAATGTTCACCTCAGTCTGAATCGGCGGCACGCGCAGCCAAGCCGAACGCGCCTCCTCATACCCGTCCTTGGTCACGCGCACCTGATACCAGCCGGTCGGCGTATTCCAGTTGTACGCACCGTCCGCACCCGTCGCAAGCGGATTGTCCTGCTCATACTCCTCGGCATCCCAACGCACTGCATTGGTACCGGCCGCATCGTCGGCGCTCCACAGCTCAACCGTCGCGCCTTCAACCGTATTGGACAGCAGGCCCTCGTACACCACGCCCGCAGGGTCGGGTGCAGCCTTGGCAGCCACATTGCGATAACGCGCCTCGAAGATCGACTGCATCTTCTCGTCCGAGATCAAGCCGTCCTTGTTGGCCTTGTAGACCTCGGCATCGGTCAGCTCGCCCCAGTTGACCGTAATACGATTCTGACACGCGCGCTCCACCTGCTCGCAGGCAACATCGTAGGCGCATTCGGCATTGGTCAGCTTAATCGCGCGCTCCGAACCTACGCTGGTCGAAGCCGCGTCATAGGCAGCGCCCACCACGGTACCCGCCGAACCGGCCGTCAGCACGCCGGCGATTGTCATAATGGAGCCCACTGCCACATCGGTGCTGTCGTGGCAGAGCTGGCGATACAGCAGATCCTCAAACGCACGCGCCTTCTCCATGGCGTCACGCAGCGCGTAAATGCACTTCCAGTCGTCCTCGGTCTTCTCGGGCTTGGCAAGCAAGCGCGTATGCTGAAGCTCATAGCCCTCGCGCTCGCCCTTCACCTTCTGCATGCGAACGTTCACGTTCTCCCAGTTCTTGCTGGCATCGTTCACGCCGTAAATGCCGGTAAAGATGCCGATGCCCTGGGTCGCCTCGGGAAACGCCTGGCCGGCCGCCTTCCACGCATCGGTCTTAAAGACCTGTCCGAACATCTCGCACTCGATCTTATAGCTCTTGAGTGAGCGAATCGTGCGGATGAGCTTCATATGGGCGCTCACGTCACCGTTGAGCTTCCAGGCCATGAGCCATCCGCGCACCTTGGAGTTGTTGAGGCTATGGACCACATTCCAGTTGTCGTACAGGTTGTCCAGAATGTCGCACTGCATGGCGATCGAGTTAAACAGAAGCGCCTGGTTCTTGTTGTTATTGGAATTCTCGATAAACTCCGACTCTATATAGGCCGTCTGCTCGCCATCGGGCGCGGCGACCTTAAAGCCCTTAACGGTATCGTCGTCAGCCGCCTTGTAGCTCAGCGAGCTGCCGAGCGCCTGGCCCAAATCGTTAAACCCGCTCGTCGACTGGCCGTTGTACTCACTGGCCTTAATGCCCGCACACTTGTTGAGCGCCGCAGCGGTTGCGTCATTCCAGCTTCCGTATTGGTTGAGCTGGCCGATACCCATCGACTGGCCCACCAGATCCTCGGCCCGCTGGGCAATAAACTCCGCTCGCGATGCATGGTCGACGAGCTCCTTGATGGCGGCCGCATCCGCGGCGTTCGCGCCCTGGGCCACCGCGAGTTCCTGATACCAATCCTCGCTGGTGCCGTAAGCATCCTCAAAGATCATCTTGTCCACATTGACGCCATAGCTGTCGCCCTGCTGGGTCAGCAGCGCCGCCGACCCGCCGACCGCGGCCTTGAGCTCAGCCGCAAACTGCGCGGCCTCGTCGTTGCCAGCATCATCACCCTCGCCGTCGCTGGCGGCAGGGGCGCGACGAGCCTTACGGACAGCTCCACCTTGGGCTTCGTCCTCTTTACCGTCCTCGTCCTCCTCGGCAAACGCATCGGCGACCATCTGGTCAATCGCGTCGTTAAAGGCCTCATCGACATCATTAAACGAGTTATCCATCATATACTCGTGCCACTGCTGCACAGCATTCGAGAACTCCTGCTGGCGCTCCTCGGCCGCGGCGGAATGCTTTTTGGCCGAAGCGTTGGCGTCAAAACTCAGCATGGTCATAAGCTGAGCATTGGAGATGCGGTAGGTCTGCGGCATAAAGATTTGCTCAAAGTTGCCGCAGTTCACATAGGTTGAATCATTCGCCTTGTTAAACTCGTCGAGCAGCTTAAGGTAACCCTCGTCCACATACTCCGCCACATAGCGCACACGGGTGCCCTCGCGCGACTTTTGGGTCAGAGGAATCGTCACCGTCTTGCCATCCACGCAGTCCACGTACAGGTCGAGCGTGTCGGCGGCCTCTTCGTTTCCCACCTCGAGCGTGATGTCAAAGGTCCAGTAGGCGTTCTTCTTTTGCGGCAGATGATGGAAGGTCCACAGACTCTTGCCGGTGTCCTTGCCATCCTTGACCAGGTTTTGCGTACCGCCACGATACGTCACATCAAAGTTCCAGACCGAAGCGCCCGGAACATAGCGCACATAATTGCGAGCCGTTACCTCGGCAGCAGCGGCGGCAACATCGGTCGAGCCCACGCGTGCCTCGAGCGTCACGCGCTCGGCGGCAAGCGTATCCTGCGGCAGGTCGTATTCAATCTTGGCACGGCCGAGTTTATTGGTCTTACCGGTGTACTTTGCAGCCGACGAGCCCGTCCCCACGGTGAGCTGCACGCTCTTGCCCGGTGCCGCATAAACGTAGGCCACATTGCCCAGCGGGCTGTGAACGTCGGTGTTGTCAACCTCGATGCGCGATCCGCTAACCTCGAGTGTGGTGCTTCCCAGCGGCAATGTCACCTCGCCCAGCGTAATGAGCGGCGAGATGGCATAGGTGCCCGCAGCCTTAGGCTTAAAGCGCACAAACACATCGGCGCCCGCACTCTTCTTCATATCGAGAACGAGGTTGTCGCCCTCCCAAGTTGTGCCAGCCCACATGGCATCGGAGCTGGCGCCGGCTTCGCGAGCGCCTGCGGACACATCCTCGACGGCATCCTTGGCCAGCGGAATCTCAATCTTGGCAGCCTGGCTGTCCTTGAGCTCGTAATGAGTGCGCAGCTCGGTCTCCACGCCAACGACCGCGGACGAATCAGCGATAACCGAGCCCGCCGTCAGCCCGCGCTCGGCACGATACGTCTCCACGTCAAACGTGGGGACGTCGAGCGTCACGTCGAGCTGTTTGCCGTCCTCAATCTTCACCTGCTTTTGCGCGATATGCTTACCCACGGTTAGCCCTAGGCGGCTAAACGTGGAATAGCTCGTCGCTTGGATGTCGTAGCTCGTCTTGTTAAAGGCGACGATGGTGTACGAACCGGCCTTAAGGCGCGGCGTCTCGGCCTTCATGATAGGCGTGGTGCCATCGTCTTCGTAACCCATCAAATAGGTGACACCGTCGGCAACTAGCTTGCCGTCGGACGTACGGAACACCAGCACGCGGTTGGCGCCCTGGTAGTCGCCCTTGGTCGTGACCGTCGCCGTACCCCAGGGCTTCAAGTCGATATCGACCTTGCCGGCCGAGGGCTTCACCGCCGCCGTCGCCCCACCCAGCTTGAGGCTGTCTTTGGGCTCGAGCGTTATCTCCAGATCCTGGTCCGCGTCGGCAATGGCCTGCGACACCACGAGTGCTGTGCCCTGGATACGGAAGTCGTTTTCCTTGTCACCCTTGGCAGGCTTAAGCGTCTTGCCGCCGCTCTTCACCGTCAGATCGATGTTATCGAGACTATCGAGCTCAATGCGTTCGGTCTTATCCTGGCCCACAATCGGTTCAAGATAGCCCACATTAAGTTCAATCGCGCGCGAAGCCGGAATCTTGGTAAAGTCCTCCGCCTTAATCTCTCCGATATTCCATGTGCCCGTCATCTGGTCGCCCGGGCGCGCCAGCACCATGTCATAGTAACCGCTGAGCGAAATGCGCAGGGTGGCTGCTGTCTTGGAGAGAGCGTCCGCTGTAAAGCTGCCGTCATCGCCAACCGCCAGCGGCGTGGACTGCCCCGCCTGCACGAGTGTAGCCGTCGCGCTCTGGGGAAGTTTGCCCGTCACCTGGGCCGCCTCGCCCATCCACTCAAACGTGTAGGCAGGCTTCGAGGAATCGACGGAGTCCTTGCAATCGGCCACGGCATCGGCAAGCTTTTTGACCATCGAGGGGTTGCCAGCCGAATCGGTCGCATAGGCATAGATGGTCTGGCCTTCACTAAAGGGAATCGCATACGTTACGCCATCGATTGTCACGCGCTCATTATAGTCGCCCGGATAGCCCGCCTCACCAAACTGAAGATCGGGGTTCATCACGCGCAGGGCAACGGCATTATGGTTCGTCTCGTTTCCGTATCTCGTGTTCTCAAAAGCTCCCCACTCTATCATTTCCACGCTTTTGGGTAGCACAATCTCTTTGCCGGCAATCGCAGGATCAAGAGAGGCGAACGCGTGCGCTCCGATATATTTAACGCCGTCGCCGATCGTCACCGACGACACATGCGAGCACCCGTCAAAGGCATTGCGCTCAATCCGCTCCACCGTGCCCGGCACATTGATCTGCGTAAAGGTGAGCACTGTTGTGTCCGAGACATAGAACTGTGGCACGCCGCAATAGGCGAATGCAAGATAGTCGATAGTTTTGACCGAAGGCGGCAGCGTTGCCACCACCTTGTCGTCAAGTTGTTCACATTCCTTAAAGGCCTGCTCGGGAATCGTGGTAAAGGCCGCGTTGTTGGGCCAGGTTACCGTTTGGAGCGTCTTGCTTTTGTAGAATGCATAGCTCTTGAGCTCCTCGACCGAATCGGGCAGTGCGATCTCTTTGATGCTGCTGCCGCCCAAGCCTCCAACCGAGCGGACATGCGAATTAGGGGCGAAGGTGATCGATGTGAGCGCAGCGCTTCCCATACCCGTAAGGCTTACGACATTTTTGTCGTCGATGGTCGAGGGCACCTCCAACGTGGTAATGCCCGCGTCGCCATACTCGATAGAAATTTCGTTGGTGAGGCTATCAATCGAGAAGTAGTACTGCGCGGGGGTCTGCTCGCCGGCCACGTAGCCATCGTCGTATTCGTCCTTTACGCCCGTGGCGCCCTTCGAGGTCATCCAGAGCCCAAGATCCTCATTCCAGGTTGCCTCGGCACCGGAAGCCTCCTCTTGCTTCTGCTGCTCGGCGAGTTCCTTGCCCTCGACAAGATCGGTGGCGAGCGTACCCGCAGGCGTGCTCTCGGTCTGCCCAGCGCCCGTCAGGCCTGCTGCCGATGCAATCTCGGAGGCCGGGGGCGTAGGGGTGTCACCGGTATCGAGCACTGTGGGGTCGGCAGCGCCGGCATCGGGCGCGGGGTCGGCGGAAGCAGAGTCTGACGTTTGGGCGTCAGCCGAATCGGCGGGAGCGGCGTCGGCTGCTTGGCCGTTATCCGTCTGCACAAAGGTGCTATCGGTGGTGAGCACCTCAGCAAACGCGCCCACAGGCAACGAGCCCGTCACCATAGTGAGGGTCACCGCGGCAACGGTCAGGCGGCGGCAAAGCGCTCGAACAGTGGTCCACCTCATGGTCGTTCCTTTCCTGCAAACCTAAAGTCATCCAGCGTAATCGTTGTCCAAAAACAAAGCGAACGGTAGGTTCATATATACGAACCTACCGTTCTACCTGCGCAAACCACCGCAAAGGGGACAGGCACCTTTGCGGTGGTTCTGGACTCGGCCGGTCGGTTTGTCTCGATCTGTAACAGTTAGAGGTCAAATTCCCCACTTGGTGTTACAGATCGAGACATTAGATTGGCGGCCATTCGGTTCATCTCAATCTGTAACATCTAGAGCCGTTTTGGGCAGTTTGGTGTTACAGATTGAGATTTTGCTAAATCCGAGAATGGACGCTGCCACCAAAAACCTAGCGCTTGCGGCGCTTGGTCGCGGCGATGCCGGCGGCGGCAACGGTTGCGCCGGCGATACCCAGGGCGGTGACCGTCAATGCGGTGGTATCCCCCGTGGTAGCCAAGACAGCATCGCCCTTCTTGGCCTGCGTGGTTTTCTCAACCGTCTTGGTCGTGGCGGTTGTCGTGGCCGGCTTGGCCGCGGGTTTGGTCTCGGGCTTCACTTCGGGCTTGGTCTCGGGCTTAACCTCAGGCTGCGGTGTCGGCTTGGGATCCGGCGTAGGCTGCGAATCGGGAGTCGGCGTGGCTTCAGGCGTAAAGGTCAGATCGGTGTTGAGCCACAGGGTGTAGATCCAGCCGCTCTCGGGATCAACTACACTCGCTTCGCCCATCTGGTAGCCGCACTCCTGGCCGTTGATCACCAGCTTGGTGTTGGGCGTAAAGTAGAATCCGCGCGCGGGCTTGAGGTAGATACCGTAGCGATAGGTCACGCCAGGCTTAAAGGCGTCGATGTGGTTCGTGATGTTCTGATCCCAGAACTTCTGAGAGTTCACTTCGCTGCCGTCGCTACCCGTCCAGTACTCACACTGAGGAAGGGAGTTGGAGCCCGTCGGAACATTCGCCGTAAAGACCGGCTTATCGCCCGCCTTGAAGGTGGTCGTGGCGCCGTTGATCTCTATAACGTCGATGGCACGCCATTCGTCGATTGGCTGCTCGCACAGCATATTGTCAGCATTGGGCGCAAAGACGCCGTTGGCGGTCTTGATGTGGTGCGCCCAATGACCGTTGACGTTCATTTCGCAGTCATCAGCCACGGTATTGTCGCCCTTGAGCCTCAGCTCAACGGAATACATGTAGAACTTGCCCTCTTCGAAGTGGTCGATCTTCTTCATGCCCGGCGTGTACATTGCGGGATCGGAATACCAGAAGGCAACGGGTACCGACTCCCCGGATTCCATATCAAGCTCCATTTCTTCCCAGCACTCGTAGGCGATCTCGTACTTGTCGGCATCGGCAGCGGGAATCGTCGCGGTCGCGCGGGGCGCCTCGCCGGGCGCGTAGTCGGTCTTCACGTCGTTGACGTCCAGGTTATGGAGGGCCTCGTTTTCTGACGCAACGAGCGTAATTTCGCTATTGATGACGTAGCGGAGGTAATAATCGTACCTGGTTTCGTTGAGGATAGTCGAGCTGCCTTCATAGTCAGTTCCGGTATACTCCAGTGCCGAGCCAATATAGAGAGCCTCATTGCGCGTGAGTCGATACGAGCCGCCTGCCGCGCCACCCGTAAAGGTCAGCGTCAGCCTCATGTGATCGCCAACAGGCTCAAAGTGAGCCGTCACATCGGACATAGATGTGTCCTGGACTTCAGCCAGGGTGCCCGAAGCAGCATCGGCCCGGTAGTACTTGGTTTCGACAAGTTCGCAGAGCGGCTCATCCGGCATGCCGCCCTCAACATCGGGAAAATCATAGGTATACGACTGGCCCTTTTCGAGTGTGACATTGCTCGGAAGCACGCAGTCCGTATAATGATCGACCACGGTCGTGTTGACCTTAACGCCGCCTCCGTCTATCACATCGGTCACGCCACAGGGCATGATGGCGTCGCTTGTCGGCGTGGCGGCGTTGTCGCTGGGAATGTTTTGTTCAGCGGGTGCCGCATTGTTAGACTCATCGGCGGCGTCAGCCGGAGTCGTCTGCTGAGGTTCAGCGACGGTTTGTGCCGTCGGAGCAGCATCAGTTACAGGCGCGGTCGCCGGAGCCGCATCCTCCGCAACCGCCGGTGTCACCGGAGCCGTGGCAACCTCACCAGTCGCAGCGGCGGGATCCGCACACTCGGTCGCAAGCGCCAAACTCGGCAGTAGCAGCTGACCAACCATAAGCGCACACGCACCGACGCTCGCAATCCTCACACCCACGCAGCGCCAAGTACCATGAGCCAGTGAGCAGGTGCGTTCGCGCTGGGCCTCCTTATCAAAGTGGCTTCCGTACATAACGGCCTCCTTGGTCGTAGGGACATACCACCACAAAGGCGCCTGTCCCCTTTGTGGTGGTCCTGTACAACCAAGATGCGCCAAATGACTCTATACGCCTAGGTTCGTAGATGCGAACCTAGGCCTCTACCTGCGGAAATACAAAGAGCCGCCGCAAGGGCATTTATGCCCACGCGGCGGCTGAAAATGGCTATGAAAGCTTGCGTTAGCGGTTGCGGCGCTTGGACGCGACGAAGCCGGCGCCGATAACAGACGCGCCGGCGATGCCGAGGGCCGCTGCCGTCGCGGCGTTGTCGCCCGTGGCGGCCAGAGTGCCCACGGACTTCTGGGCAGCGGTGGCCTTCGCGGCCGGCTTGGGGGCAGCAGCCGTGGAACTCGCCTGAGTCGGCGTCACGGACGGCGTGCCAGTCTCACTTCCGCCGCCTGGCTGCGGCGTGGGAGCCGGGGTGGGCTCAGGCTGCGGCGTGGGCTCAGGCTCGACCGCATCTCCGGAGCTGATTACCACGCTGCGGGCAACCTCGTCGGAAGTCCTAACATCCTGGATAGTAGACAACCCGGCAGCACCGATGACGAGTCCGTTTCCCGTAGTTTCTCGCACGGTGCCGCCGGCGGGAGTCGTAACTACCGATCCGCCATCAATTGCAAGATAAGGGGCTGCATTACCTAGATTGACAGCGTAGATTGCCGCCGTAGAGCCCAACGCCTCAACATTTGAATTAATGATGTCAATTCGAGGGATGGCGGACTGGGAGCTGGATTGGGAATATATTCCGTAGCCATGTTTACGACTGTAGCCAGTTCCGTCACCGCATCGAGCTGTAAGGTTCGAATTCTCGACGAGCACCCGCGACACGCCGTCCTGCGCGCGCATCCAAACACCATCCAAAACATCGGCCCTATCACTCACCACGAGCGTAACATCCGCCCCGTTGGTAATACTCAAACATAAATCTGTCTTGCTTCCAACCGAATACAGGGCGAGCGACGCACCGTTCCCATTGCGCGCCTCCGCATTTAATTTTGCGTTATCCACCGCGATGCAGCCTCCATGCTCGGAGGAGTAGTTTTCGGCACAGACTGCAATGGCTGTGTCGAGCCCATTTGCCTCGACGTGGACGTCGGCGCCCTCGCTAATAGTTATGTTGCCTGCCCGCGTGTGAATGCCGATGGTATCAGGCACATTGTTCGCTGCCGTCACGTTAACGTTGGCACCGCGGATGTCTACGTCGCCGCCGGTCTTGCCGTCCCCCGAAACCGCTATCGTATCGGTCCCGGCCGTTGCGTTGAGAGTCACGTTGCCCGAGATGGCGAGGTTACCGTACTCGACATTAACAGCGCTCTTGCGCCACCATCGTTCGGCCGTCGCGCTGAGGGCCCCCTCCCCCGTGATGGTGAGGTTGCCGTTCTTGACCTCGATGGCGCTCTGCCTGGCGTCGGCCGTGATGGTGTTGGTGCCTGCCACGTCAATGTTGAGGTTGCCCTGAGCGCTGATGCTGGCGCCGTCGTAGCCGCTGAGCTTCATGTCGTCGGCGCCGTCCCAGGACCAGGTTCCGGCATCGTCGCCAGCGGCCTTGCTGTACTGCGTGCCACCCACGTTGACCCACTCGGCGGCGAGTGCCACACTCGGTAGCAACAGCTGGCCGGCCATGAGCGCGCAAGCCCCCGCGCAGGCGAGCTTGGCGCCCACGCGACGCCACGTTCCGTGAGAGAGCGCGCACGCGCGGCCGTGGTCGATTGGGTTGTCATGGATTTGCTTTCGCATGTGAGCCTCCTTGTCGTAAGGGGTACCTCCGCTGTTTTATGTTGCGGAAGCTTGCGCTAGCGGTCGCGGCGCTTGGACGCGATGAGGCCGGCGCCGATAACGGACGCGCCCGCGATGCCGAGGGCCGCTGCCGCCGTCGCGGCGTTGTCGCCCGTGGCGGCCAGAACACCGGAAGCGCTTTTGGCGCCGGCGGCAGTCTTGGTCGTAACGGTCTTGGTAACCACCGTGGTGGTCTTTGCGTCCTTGTCTACGGGCTTGGGGTCAGGCTTCTGCTCGGGATTGGGCATAGGATCGGGATCGGGCTCCGGTGTCGGCTCCGGCTCCTGCCCGTCTCCAAAATCAATCACTACATCATGGGCGACCTCGGCAGAACCGACGATATCCGTAATGGCAGACGAACCGGCAACACCGACGACCTGCCCGTTCTGGGAGCTCGGCCATTTCCCCGTATCAACAACCTTTTTCACATCGCGCACGGCACCATCCGTCGGAGTCGTAATCATCGCGTTCCCGCGCGACTCGCCCCAGCTCAAATCAATCATTGCAGCACGGAACAGCGTCGCAGTCGCGTCGTTGCAGTTGATCGCATAGATTCCCGCAGTCGTGCCCGAAGCCTCAATCTTCGATTTGCGAATCTTGATACGAGGCGTTTCAAACCCGGTGTTTGCCTCTGCCATGATTCCAAAACTTTGATTGCGGAAGGCATCGATGCTGTTTGCCGCAGACAGGCTTCGAGACGTAAGATTCGACTCCTCGACAAGCATCCACACCGCACCGCTTTGCGAACGCGCGCTGATGCCCGCCGAGAGCGAAGCCGCACTGCCGGCGGAAAGCGCGACATCTGCTCCGTTGACGATTTTCATGCGGGTATTCTTTTTGATACCGACCGTATTGATGCACACAGAAACCTGCCAGGCATCGGCTGTCTTGATCGACAGGTTGGCGGCATCGATCGTGACGTCGCCCCCGTGCACGGAGACATAATCCGGTTCTTCCTGCTCGCTTTCCTGAGCAGCGTGTCTACTGGGAAGGTTATCGGCAAAGATACCGTAGGTGCCCACCGTTGGACGCCAAGATCCTTCCGCCGATTTTGCCTCGATTTTGACATCGGCGCCCTTATCGATCGTCACGCTGCCGGCCGTCGCGCGAATGCCCGTCGCACTGTTCACTGCGCCCGAAGCCGTCACGTTGACGTTGGCGCCGCTGATGGTCACATCGCCACCCGCATTGCCGTCGCCTTCCGCCGCAATCACATCGGTCTGAGCCGTCGCATTAAGGGTGCCATCGCCGGTAATGGCAAGGCTGCCGTTCTTGACAGCAATAGCGCTCTGACCGGCATCGGCCGTGATGGCGTTGGTGCCCGTCACGCCGATGGTGAGGTTGCCCTTGGCGCCGATGGAGCCGCCGTCGTAGCCGTTGAGCTTCATGTCGTCAGCGCCATCCCAGGACCAGGTTCCCGCCTCGTCGCCGGCAGCGGTGCCCGCGTCGTACTGCGTGCCGCCCACGTTGACCCAGTCGGCGGCGAGCGCCACGTTCGGCAGCAACAGCTGGCCGGCCATGAGCGCGCAAGCCCCCGCGCAAGCAAGTTTTGCGCCCACGCGGCGCCACGTTCCATGAGAGAGCGAGCACGCGCGGTCGTGGTCGATTGGGTTGTCATGGATTTGCTTTCGCATGTGAGCCTCCTTGTCGTA
>URGG01000046.1 GCA_900547345.1 uncultured Collinsella sp.
GCGGTCGTACCTGGGCGCGCCGAGCCCCCTCTCCGAGCCGCCGACGCGCATGCCCGAGCTCGTGCGCACGAGCGATAAGATCCTGCACCATACGTTCGATGCGGGCGAGGGCGTGCTGATTCCGGCGGAGATCCTCGAGCACGCCAAGCGCGGCTGCCGCAACTTCGTGATCCTGCAGCCGTTCGGGTGTCTGCCCAACCATGTCGTGGGGCGCGGGCTCATCCATGCGCTCAAGGAGCAGTATCCCACGGCGCAGTTCCTGCCGCTCGACTACGATCCCGACGTGAGCTTCGCCAACGTGGAGAACCGTCTTCAGATGCTCATCATGAACGCCAAGGCGCAGGGGTGCGGTGAGGCGCATGGCGAGACCGCGTAAGGACGCCGATGCGCCCGATGCACGCACCCGTATCATCGAGGCGTTTTGGGAACTCATCGAGAACAACAGCATCTTCGAGCTGTCGGTTGGCGAGGTGACCCGCGCCGCCCAGTGCAATCGCGGAACGTTTTACTACTATTTTCACGATTTCGATGAACTCGTCGCCATCGCCATAGCCCAGCTGCTGCAGGATAACGAGCTCATCACCGATGCCCTCTGGCATTTTTCGAGCGAGGGCGACCTTTCGGCGTTCGACCGGCGCGACGTCCGCTGCCTGCTGCGGCGCATCGTCATCACCATGAGGGCGGGTGCCGCCGAGCAGGTCGTGCAGGGCATCCATACGATCATCATCGACCGCGTGAGAGAGATCGTCCACCCCGACGGAGAAGAGCTCAAGGCAGATTCGAGCTTTGCGGTGGGCTTTCTGGTCTCGGGCATCATGGGCTTTGTGATGGCGGTCGGCTTTGCCCGGGAGGGCGGCGAGGAGATAGACCTCGAGCAGCCGGGGGACAGCGCGTGCGCGTACCTGAGGGCGGTCGCCATGCAGACGGTGGAAACGGTCGCGCAAGTCGAGGGCGTCGATACATCCGAGCTGCTCGAACGCGTCTCCAAGGAGGCCGATGCCTATCGCGCATCGCGTGCGACGAGTCCCGACGTGGTGAAAGACGCCTAGGGTTTCTCTTGCGGGGCGCCTGTCGCGCATCGCGCGGTGAGTCCCGCGATGCGGTCATAACCTGCATTCATGTGAGCCGGGTTTATAGATATTCCTCCAGCTGTTAACATAGACAACCTGTGGGTAAAGAGACAAAAGCGCCGCCGACGGGCGGGCGTTTTGATTTCGATGAACTCATGTAAGGAAACGAGCATGTTAGATAGATTTACCGATCGAGCGCGCAAGGTCATGTCGATGGCCAAACAGGAGGCGCTCGATCTGCACTCAAATAAGGTGGGCACCGAGCACCTGCTGCTCGCACTCGCCAAGGAGGACGAGGGCATCGCTGCCGAGGCGCTGCGCTCGCTTGATATCTCCTACGACGACATCATGGACACCCTCAAGGAGGTCCAGACCACGGTTCCCGAGCCCAGCGAGGAGACCGAGGCTGCCAAGCTTGCCTTTACGCCGCTCGTCATCAGCGTGATGGAGCGCTCCTTCCGCGTGGCACGTGAGAACAACCAGACCTACGTGTCGACCGAGCACTTGCTGATTGGCATCGTCGAAGAGGGTAACGGCATGGCCATGGACATCCTCATGCGCCTGGGTGTGTCGTCCGCCTCCATCAAAAAGGCTATCGAGAAACTTACCGCCAAGGACCAGGACAAGAAGCGTCCGCTCGCCGGCGCCGGTGCCGGGCGTCCCGGTGCGGGCCTGCCGTTCTTTAGCGGCTCGGACGCGTCGCAGCAAAAGGGGAGCGGCACCGACACGCTCAAGCAGTTCGCCACCAACCTTACGCAGAAGGCGCGCGACGGCGAGCTCGACCCTGTAATTGGTCGCGAAAAGGAAGTCCAGCGTATGATGGAGATCCTTTCGCGTCGCACCAAGAACAATCCGCTTATCTTGGGCGACCCCGGCGTGGGCAAGACGGCCATCGTCGAGGGTCTGGCTCAGCAGATTGCAGCCGGCAACGTGCCCGAGAACCTTATGAACCAGAACATCTGGACGCTCGACCTGCCGGGCCTCGTTGCGGGCGCCAAGTATCGCGGTGAGTTTGAGGAGCGCCTCAAGAACGTGATCCAGGAGGCCACCGAAGCTGACGACGTCATCCTGTTTATTGACGAGATGCACACCATCATCGGTGCCGGCTCTGCCGAGGGCTCCATCGACGCGAGCTCCATGCTCAAGCCCGTTCTCGCACGCGGTGCTTTCCAGATCATCGGTGCCACCACGGCCGAGGAGTTCCGCAAGTACCTCACCAAGGACCCGGCCTTCGAGCGTCGCTTCCAGACCATCGATGTCGAGGAGCCGAGCGTCGAGGACACGGTCAAGATCCTGACCGCGCTCAAGCCGCGCTACGAGGAGCACCACCATGTGCGCTATACGCAGGGTGCTATCGAGGCCGCCGCGAACCTCTCCGACCGCTACATCCAGGATCGCTTCCTGCCCGATAAGGCCATCGACCTCATTGACGAGGCCGGCGCCCGCGCCCGCATCGCCGCCAACCGCGCGCCCGAGCCGGTGCGCGAGGCCGAGCATCGCGTGGAGGAGCTTAAGGCCGCCGCGCAGGAGGCCACCGAGAGCGACGACATGAACAAGGCCGCCGAGATCACCGAGCAGCAAAAGGCTGCCGAGATTGAGCTCGCCGAGGCCAAGGCTGCCTGGACGGCCGAGCTCGACGCCAGCCCGCTCACCATCGATGTCTCCCAGATTGCCGACATCGTGTCCGTGACCTCGGGCGTGCCGGTGTCCTCGCTCACCGAGAGCGAGAGCCGCCGCCTGCTGCAGGCCGAAAGCGTGCTCAAGACGCGCATCATCGGTCAGGACGAGGCCGTCGAGGCCGTTGCCAAGGCCGTGCGCCGCAGCCGCTCGCCGCTCAAGGACCCGCGTCGCCCCGGCGGCAGCTTTATCTTCCTGGGCCCCACCGGCACGGGCAAAACCGAGCTCGCCAAGACGCTCGCCGAGTATCTCTTTGGCAGCAAGGACGCGCTCATCAGCTTCGATATGTCGGAGTTTGGCAGTGAGTTCGAGGTCTCCAAGCTCATCGGTAGCCCCCCGGGCTATGTGGGCCACGACGAGGGCGGTCAACTTACCAAGGCCGTTCGTCGTCACCCGTATTCGGTCGTGCTGTTCGACGAGATCGAGAAGGCGCACCCCGACATCTTCAACATCCTGCTGCAGGTGCTGGAGGAGGGCCGCCTGACTGATAGTCAGGGCAAGACGGTCGACTTCCGCAATACCGTGATCATCATGACGTCCAACGTGGGCGCCCGCGAGATCGCGCAGGATGCGAGCGTTGGCTTTGGCACCACCGGCGAGCAGGGCCTCACCTCGAGTGAGATCAAGGGCCGTGCGATGGGCGAGCTCAAGCGCCTGTTCCGCCCCGAGCTGCTCAACCGTATCGACGATATTGTGGTGTTCCAGAAGCTCTCGGGCGAGAACCTGACCAAGATCGCGCACCTGCTGGTGGACGACCTGCGCCAGCGCCTGATCGCAAACGGCATGAACATCAAGCTCACCGATGCGGCCTACGACAAGATCGTGGCCGAGGGCACCGACCTCACCAACGGTGCGCGTCCGCTGCGCCGTGCTATTCAAAAGCTCATCGAGGACCCGCTGTCCGAGGAGCTCCTGGCCGGCGAGTGGGGCGAGGGCGATACCGTCCTGTGCGACGTGGCCGATGGCAAGTTTGTCTTTAGCCACGGCACGGGAGAGATCCCGGCACCGCGTCCGGCGGGCACGCTCGGTGGCGATACCGCCCCGGCGGCACCGCACACCGGCAACGCCGCGCCCGTGAGCGGCGGCGTGACCTCGGGCCCCGGCGGTATGATGCAAGCCGGTTCTGGCGCGCTGTAGGGCGTGGCGACAATTTGATACGCGCAATCGAGGCGCTCCGGAAAGGGCGCCTCGATTTGTAGAGCTGCGGAAGTTGTGACCGTTACGCTATACGGTCCACCGTTAGCCGATGATGCGAGGGCGCTCGGCGTTTTCGACTGGTTTATGCACGCAAAGTCTGGGAATATACAAGTCGCATGTCTTACTGTCTAACCAGTTGCGCCAAGGAGGCACCATGGACTACAAGATTACCGGCTACGAGCCCGCCCAGCTGTTCCATTTCTTTGAGGAGGTCAGCGCGATCCCCCGTGGGTCTGGCAACGAGAAGGGCATCAGCGATTTCCTGGTCGCGTTTGCCAAGGAGCGCGGTCTCGATGTGTATCAGGACGAGGTCTACAACGTCATCATTCGCAAGCCCGCATCTGCCGGCGCCGAGAATGCCCCGACCGTAATGCTGCAGGGCCACATCGATATGGTGTGCGACAAGTTGGGCTCCGTTGAGCACGACTTTACGACCGACGGTATCGACCTGGTCGTCAAGGACGGTGTCCTCACCGCTAACGGCACCACTCTGGGCGCCGACAATGGTATCGCCGTCGCGCTTATGCTTACCGTGCTCAACGACGATTCGATCGTTCACCCCGCCCTCGAGTGCGTATTCACCACCGACGAGGAGACCGGCCTGGTCGGCGCCGAGACGCTCGACAAGTCCCAGATTAGCGCCCGCACCATGATTAACCTTGACTCCGAGGAGGAGGGCGTTGCTACTGTGAGCTGCGCCGGCGGCGTCGTTGTTACCTACACCTGCCCCATCGTGCGCGAGCACAAGACCGGTAGCACCCTCACGCTCGACATTTCCGGTCTGTTGGGCGGCCACTCCGGCAGTGATATCAACCTGGAGCGCGGCAACGGAAACCTCATCATGGCCCGCATCATCGACCGCCTGATGGTTGCCGGCGAGCCCGCCATCGTTAGCTTTAACGGCGGCACCAAGGACAACGCCATCAACCGTGAGTGCAAGGCTGTTCTGGTCTACGCCGACCACGCTGCCGCCGAGGCCGCGGCCCAGATCGCAAAGGGCATCATCGCCGACGTCACTGCCGAGCTCGAGGTCTTCGACCCCGGCTTTACCTGCACCGTCGAGATTGCCGACGACGCCGAGGTCGAGGCCATGGACCAGAAGTCCGCGCTTGCCCTCATCCGCGCCCTGCGTCTTGCCCCTAACGGCGTGATTCGCCGCAACGTCGCCACCGACGGCTCCGTCGAGGTTTCCTCCAACATCGGTGTGGTTGCCACTTCTGACGACGAGGTCAAGATCATGCTGTCCCCGCGCTCTTCGATCACCTCGCTGCAGAACGAGTTCAAGGACCGTCTGCAGACGCTGGCCGATGTCCTGGGCTTCGACGCCAAGTTTGAGTTTGAGTATCCCGGCTGGAGCTATGCCGAGCATTCGCCGGTCCGCGAAGTCTTTGTCGAGAGCTATCGAGAGCTCTTTGGCTCCGAGCTGCGCATCGAGTCCATTCACGCCGGCCTTGAGTGCGGCCTGTTTGCCGAGGCTCTGCACGGCCTGGACGCCATCGCCGTGGGCCCGACGCTCTCCGATGTCCATACCCCGGACGAGAGCATGGAGCTCGCTTCTGCCGAGCGCTTCTACGAGCTGCTCATCGACGTCCTCAAGCGCCTTGCTGCGTAAAGGTCGCGCTAGCAGCAGTTCGAGCCACGTGCTAGCGGATTGCAAATGACATTACGAGAGGGGGCATCTGAGCTTTTGCGACGGGTGCCCCATCTCTTTTGTTTGATAATTGCGAAATTACGGCCACCTAGTCCATTTCTGCCCTGATGAGGTCGAGGGTGCGCTGGCAGTTTTCGCGGACGGGGCCGAGCATATGCTCGCGCAGGTCCGCCATGCCGGGCAGGTCGGCGTATTCGTCCATGACCTCGTCCATGCAAATGGGTACCTCGTAGGCGAGGTCCATCATGGTCGCAAAGCAAAACTTCTCAGATAGTCCGGCATCGATGAGCGCCGCCTCCAGCGCGGGGTCGCCCATACCGTGGTATCGACGGATAGCGCCTGGACCGATGCGCCCCACACGATTTTCGCCGCCAACGCTCATGGCGAGACGCGCCCGGCGGCGCATGCGCTCGTATGCCAGCCCCGATGCGACATCGTACATTCGAGCCATCATGGCTGCGCCGTCGTTTCCAAGGAGTAGGGAATAGTTTTTCGCGTGCGCATCCGGTGCGCCGATAATGGCGTTGAAGAACAGTATCTGCGTAAACAGATACAGGTTAAGTTGATGGTGGCTCGTATTTACGAGGAGCTCTTGAATGTCGCGGGTGGTCGGGCCGCCGTCTGCTGTGTACTTTTGGGCGGGCATCACCCCAAGTGCCTGACAGAGGTCTTCTTGATGTAGGCGCCTGATCGTTCCGTCTTCGACTTTCACGCGGTCATAGCGCTCAACAATGAGGGCAGGTTCGTCCTCAAACATACGATATTCGACGTTTGCCGTTGCGATACCGGCGCGCTGGGCGCTTTTCATGCAGACAAACTCATTGAGAGCCTCGAGTTTAAATCCGATAACGCCATTTTTGAAAATATGCGTCGTGGGCGAGGAGCCCATGCATTCGCACCAGCGGCCGTTTATGAACGCGAGCGCGAACTTGCCCTGGTTGCCTCCAAGTGACCAACTTTCATCTAGACCCATCCACGATGCATCGCGGTCATCTCTGATCGACTTGAGACGGAGAGCAATTTCGTGGTCGTCTATAGGGCGGTAGTCGCCAGCGCGATGCAGGACGGCGTCGGCATCTTCTTCGGCACAAAACTGCACTCCGCCCGGACAGTCGAGTCCGATATGGCTGAGCAACGCAACGGGATTGTTGGGCCTAACGTTGAATTCGGCGGCAATCGCTTTTCGTTGGTCCTCGCTGTCGGGTAGAAGGCCAAACAAGTACGGATTCATGACCTGTTGGCCGTATGTGCGATTTGATACGGGTATGTTGGTCGATAGGGCTGGCCCGTCATAGTCATGATCGTAGGTAAAGCTGATAAGACCGTTCTCATCTTGCGTGAGCGTTCCCGCAGGTACGCCGCAAATAATGGTCCGAAGTGATGTTCTGGCCATTGGCTATTTCCCTTCGGGCTTGGTTTGGTTAGATGCGTTTGCGGCAATCGAGACTCCGAGATTGGACATGGCGAAATCGGCGAAGGCCCTGTCGTAGAGCTCGGACGTAAGGGTGGTATCTGCAAGAGCCGGAATGGTTGTGCTGCGACGGTTGCGATGATGAAGACGTTGGGCGTGATGGCGTCTGGAGGTGCTGCAAGGTTGATCAGCATGCGGGGCGTCGACTGGGTGCTCATTTTTCGTTTTGCTTATATCTCCTTGTGCTGCGAGCGCCAGTCCAAGAGCGTCGAAAATCACCAGCAACTTGTCGAGTCGAATGCCGATGGCGTCTCCTAGCTCGAGCGATGCGAGCAGACGCTCCGAAACACTGGCCTTTTTTGCGAGGGCGGCACGGGTGAGACCCTGAGTCTCGCGTGCCTGGCGCACGTAGATGCCAGCTTGGCGCGGTGTGGTGATGGGAAGGGTATCCACGGCGATCTCCTAACGTGCAGACTTTTGCATATCAGTATGACATGCAAAAGTCTGCACGAATAGGCATTATGCAAAACTCTGCATGAGACCCCTACATTGACGTTGGCTTATGAGAGACGTTTTTTATATCGCGAGGATCCCCAGATGCTCAAGTAAGATCTTAAGCCCGATGAGGATGAGCACGACGCCACCCACGATGGTGGCGGGTTTTTCGTAGCGCGCGCCAAAGGTGTGGCCGATCGCTACGCCGGCGACGGAGAAGATAAACGTTGTGACGCCGATGAGCGACACGGCGGGGACGATGTCGACCGAAAGCGCGGCGAACGAGATGCCCACGGCCAGGGCGTCGATTGAGGTGGCGATGGCGAGGATCAGGTACTCGCCCAGGTTGATCTTTTCGGCATCCTTGCCGTCGCCCTCGTCCTCATCCTCGTCCTCGGTAAAGGCCTCCCACAGCATTTTGCCGCCGATGAAGGCCAAAAGGATAAAGGCGATCCAATGGTCGATGGGTCCGATGATGCCCATGAATTGACTGCCGAGCGCCCATCCGATTACGGGCATGCCGGCCTGAAAGCCGCCAAAGAACAGGCCGAGCACCATGGCGACTTTAAAGTTGATCTTCTTCATGCCAAGGCCCTTGCAGATGGAAACGGCAAAGGCGTCCATCGAAAGGCCAACGGCGAGCAACGCGAGCTCTGCGAGTCCCATAGTCTGGCTCCCTCTCTGCGGGCGAACCCGCGTGTACCTCTTGGGGGAGTAACAAAAAAGACCCGTGGCGTACGCGTTGCGCGCACAGCCACGAGTCTCGTTCATTAAGGCAAGCCAGGCCGCATCGGCCAGTATGTTGACTTGCCGCGCCACCGGAGGCGAACCCGGCCACGCGACTACTCCCCCATTTATGCGAATCCCGATGCTACCACATAAGCAGCTCATTTGGATTGGGGCTCTCAGCTGTGTTCGCTCATTCTGTAAGCATCGGATTTTGCGGGCGTCACAGGGGCAAACCGTGAGAAACTTATTGACGTTTATGGAGCGTATACGATGGGAGCGATGCCTTGGATAAGAACGAGCTGCAAAAGCGTATGGAACAGGCCATTCGCCTGACGGCACCTGGCCAGCCGATCCGCACCGCCCTCGACATGATCATTGCCGGTCACCTGGGTGCCCTTATCTGCGTCGGCGACACCGAAAACGTGCTCGCTGCCGGTAACGACGGCTTCCCGCTCAACATTTCGTTTACCTCGAACCGCCTGTTCGAGCTTTCCAAGATGGACGGCGCCATCGTTATCGATGGCGACCTCACCCAGATCCTGCGCGCCAACTTCCACCTCAATCCCGATCCCTCGCTTGCCACGAGTGAGACGGGCATGCGTCACCGTACTGCCGCTCGCATGTCGGTGCTCACCGATGCCATCGTGATCTCGGTTTCGGCTCGTCGCGCCGTTGTCAACGTGTACGTCCACGGCAAGAGCTACGAGATCCAGCCCGTCACCACCATCATGAGCTCGGTCAACCAGCTCGTCGCCACGCTCCAGACCACCCGTCAGTCGCTCGATCGCTCCTTGCTGCGCCTGACGGCCCTTGAGCTCGACGACTACGTCACGCTCGCCGACATCACTGGCATCTTCTCGAGTTTCGAGATCATGCAACAGGCAAAGACCGAGCTTAAGGATTGCATCGTCAAGCTGGGTAACCAGGGCAAGCTCGTGCAGATGCAGCTCGAGCAGCTCGCGGGCTCCAGCATGGATACCGAATACGACTTGATGATCCGCGACTACGCAAGCGATTCCTCTGAGGCCAACGCCGAGAAGATCCGCGCCGAGCTTGCCCGTATGACGCCTAAGGACCTATCCGACCCGCAGCACGTGGCGGCAGTTCTGGGCTATGACGACCTGGACGAGGACTCCGTCATGACGCCGCTGGGCCTGCGCACGCTTTCGCGCGTGTCCGTCGTGCGCGACGGCGTGGCCGAGAAGATCGTCGACGAGTATGGCTCGCTGCAGGAGCTCATGGACGACATCAGCGAGGATCCGGAGCGCCTGGGCGACTTTGGCGTCAACAACCCTGCCATTCTTGCGGACTCGCTGTACCGCATGAAGGGCACCAAACAGGGGAACGCATAATGGCGCCCGTATGCGCCGTGGTCGTTGCTGGCGGCAGCGGCCAGCGTTTTGGAAATCCCGGCGGCAAGCAGCTCGTTAACGTGGCGGGCCGTCCGCTCATGAGCTGGTCCATCCGTGCGTTCGATCGTAGCGACAAGGTCGGCCACATTGTAGTGGTGTGTCCTGCCGAGCGCCGTGCCGAGATGCGCCGCCTGGCCATCGACCCGTTTGACTATGACACGCCCATCAGCTTTGCCGATGCCGGCGATACCCGTCAGGATTCCACCCGTGCCGGCGTGCATGCGGTTCCGGCGGGCTTTGAATACGTCGCCATTCACGATGGCGCTCGTCCGCTCATTACGACCGAGGCCATCGACCACGCTATCGACGTGCTCGTGAGCGACCGCTCGCTCGACGGTGTCGTGTGCGGCCAGCCCGCGATCGACACGCTCAAGATCGTCGATGGCGACAATATCGTCGAGACGCCGCCGCGTGAGCTTTATTGGGCTGCACAGACGCCCCAGATCTTTAGTGTCGACGCCATGAAGCGCGCCCATGCCGCGGCGATTGCCGAGGGCTTTATCGGTACCGACGATTCATCGCTGGTCGAGCGCATGGGTGGGCGCGTCCGCTGCGTCCAGAGCCCGCGCGATAACCTTAAGGTGACGGTGCCCGAGGACCTGCGTCCCGTAACCGCGATTCTGCTTGGCCGCATGGCCGAGGGAGAGGACCTTTCCCATGTTCAGTAACCTGCGCATTGGCCATGGCTACGACGTCCACCGTCTGGTGGAGGGGCGTCGATGTATCATCGGCGGTGTCGACATTCCCTACGAGCGCGGCCTGCTGGGCCACTCGGATGCCGATGTGCTCGCGCACGCCTTGGCCGACGCTATTCTGGGCGCCTGCCGCGGGGGAGACATCGGCAAGCTATTCCCCGATACCGACCCCGCCTATGAGGGTGCCGATTCGATGGTGCTGCTTGCCCGCGTAATGGACTATGCGCGTGAGCTGGGCTTTGAGTTTGTCGATGCCGACTGCACCATTGCCTGCCAGCAGCCTAAGATCACTCCGCACCGCGATGCCATGCGCGCCAACCTTGCCCATGCCCTGGGCGTTGACGTCGAAAACGTGGGCGTCGCCGCCACTACGACCGAAAAGCTCGGTTGGGAAGGCCAGGGCGAGGGAATCGGCGCCTGGGCCGTCTGCCTGCTACAGAAAACCGTTAAGGAGTAACGAATGCGTATCTACAACAGCGCTACCCATAAAAAGGAAGAGTTCCAGCCCATCGAGTCCGGCAAGGTCCGCATGTACGTGTGCGGCCCCACGGTCTACGACAACATCCACATCGGCAATGCCCGCACGTTCATCAGCTTTGACGTGATTCGTCGCTGGCTCATCGCGAGCGGCTACGAGGTCACGTTTGCCCAGAACCTCACCGATGTCGATGACAAGATCATCAAGCGCGCCAACGAGCAGGGCCGTACGGCCGCCGAGGTCGCGACGGAGTTCTCCGACAAGTTCATCGGCGTCATGCGCGCCGCCAACGTGCTCGATCCCGATGTGCGCCCCCGCGCCACCAAGGAGATCGGCCCCATGATCGCCATGATCAAGACGCTCATCGAGCAGGGCCATGCTTACGCCGCCGATAACGGCGATGTGTACTTTGCCGTGCGCAGCGATCCCAACTATGGCCAGGTCTCGGGCCGCAACATCGACGACCTTATGGTTGGCGCACGCATCGAGGAGAACGAGGACAAGAACGACCCGCTCGACTTTGCCCTGTGGAAGGCCGCCAAGCCCGGCGAGCCCAGCTGGCCGAGCCCCTGGGGCGAGGGCCGTCCCGGTTGGCACACCGAGTGCGCCGCCATGGTGCATCGCTACCTGGGCACTCCGATCGACATCCACGGCGGCGGCTCCGACCTTGCCTTCCCGCATCACGAGAACGAGTGCGCTCAGGCCACCTGCGCCTGGCACCAGGGCTTCTCCAACACCTGGATGCACACGGGCATGCTGCTGGTAGACGGCGAGAAGATGTCCAAGTCGCTCGGCAACTTCTTTACGCTGGCCGAGGTCCTCGAGCAGCACTCCGCCGCCGCCCTGCGCCTGCTGATGCTGCAGACGAGCTATCGCTCGCCGCTCGACTTTTCTTGGGAGCGCCTGGAGGGTGCCGAGAACTCGCTCACGCGTATCGCCGGTACGGTCGAGAACCTGCGCTGGGCCGCGAACCATGCGACGGCCGATGCCGATGAGGCAGCATCCGAGGCGTTTGCCGCCAAGGCCGCCGAGACCCGTGCCACCTTTAAGGAGTGCATGGACGACGACTTTAACACCGCCGGTGCCATGGGTGCTGTCTTTGGCTTTGTGACCGAGTGCAACCAGTACCTGGAGCAGGCGGGCGATGCTGCCGACAAGGCCGCCGTCGATGCCGAGAAGGCGGCGGGCCGCGCTGCCGCCGACGAGCCGGACGTGCTGGACTGCGGCAAGTATGCCGGCATGACCGCGCTGGAGGCCCGCAAGGCCATTCTGGCCGATTTGGAGGCCTGCGGTGCGCTGAAGGAGACCGAGCCGCTGACCCACGACGTGGGCACCTGCTACCGCTGCCACTCGGTCATTGAGCCGATGGTCTCCAAGCAGTGGTTCGTCAAGATGGAGCCGCTGGCCAAGCCCGCCATCGAGAGCGTCGAGAAGGGCGAGATCAAGTTCGTGCCCGAGCGCTTCACCAAGAACTATATCAACTGGATGAAGGGCGGCCGTGACTGGTGCATCAGCCGCCAGCTGTGGTGGGGCCACCAGATCCCCGCCTGGTACTGCGACGACTGCGGCGAGACCGTCGTGGCCAAGGAAGCCCCCTGCACCTGCCCCAAGTGCGGCAGCTCCAACATGACCCAGGACCCCGACACGCTGGACACCTGGTTCAGCTCTGCCCTGTGGCCGTTCTCCACGCTGGGCTGGCCCAACGAGAACGCCGAGGATTACAACTACTTCTACCCCACGAACACGCTGGTCACCGGCTATGACATCATAGGCTTCTGGGTGTCCCGCATGATCTTCTCGGGTCTGGCCTACACCGGCAAGGCACCGTTTGACACGGTACTGATCCACGGCATTGTCCGCGACAGCCAGGGCCGCAAAATGTCCAAATCCCTGGGCAACGGCATTGACCCGCTGGAGGTCATTGAGCAGTACGGCGCGGACGCGCTGCGCATGATGCTGATCATCGGCTCCACTGCAGGCAACGATATGCGCTACAGCGATGAAAAGGTCCTTGCCTGCCGCAACTTTGCCAACAAGCTGTGGAACGCCTCCCGCTTTGTGCAGATGAACCTGCCCGAGGACTTTGAGCCGGGTCTGCCCGAGGAAAGCCTGCTCGACATGAGCGACAAGTGGATTTTGTCCGAGCTTGCCAAGGTCGCCGCCGAGGCTACCGCCAACCTCGACAAGTACGAGCTGGGTCTGGCCGCCGAGAAGGTCGAGAACTTCATCTGGGAGGTCTACTGCGACTGGTATATCGAGATCTGCAAGACACGCCTGAACGGCGAGGACGCGGCAGCCGCCGACGCGGCCCGCAAGGTGCTGGTCTACGTGCTGGACAAGGCGCTCAAGCTGCTGCACCCCTTCATGCCGTTCATCACCGAGGAGATCTATCAGGCTCTGCCCGGCAGCGCCGAGACCATCATGAACGAGAAGTGGCCCGGCGACGAGAACATGAAGGTCTGGGCCGAGGACTGTGCCGACTTTGAAAAGCTGATGGACTACATCAAGGCTGTCCGCGCCATGCGTGCCGAGATGAACGTCCACCCCGCCAAAAAGACGAGCATGGTCATTGAGACTGCCTCCCCCGCCGCGTTTGAGAAGGGCGGCGCGTATCTGGCCCGCTTTGCCTTTGCCACCGACGTGACGGTCACGGCAAAGTACGAGGGCAGCACCGACGGCATGGTCAACGTGGCGACCCCCGACGCGAAGGGCTTTATCCCGATGATGGAGCTGATTGACCGCGACAAGGAGCTGGCCCGCCTGAACAAGGAGCTGACCAAGGCCGAGAAGGAGCTGGGCATGTTCACGAACCAGCTGAACAACCCGAAGTTCGTCGAGAAGGCCCCGGCGAAGCTCGTCGAGGAGACCCGCGCCAAGCTGGCTGCCGCCCAGGACAAGGCCGCCAAGATCAAGGAGAGCATTGCGGCGCTGGGGTAAGTCTGAAGGCTTCCCCCGTGGGGGAAGCTGTCACCGCAGGTGACTGATGAGGGCGCAAACGAGCAGCAGCTTACGGGAAATTGCCCCTCATCCGGCTGCTCTGGGACGAACTCTAAAAGTTGATTTCCGTGGCAGGGGAGAATAGCTTATTTGGCGTTGTCCTTGGCAAGGGCAGCGTCAATATTTTTTTGCAGGGCGGCAAGGTTTTCTTCCTTGTCGATGCCGCCCAGCAGGGGCTGGCCCACAACGTTGCCGTCCCGGTCAAAAACGTAGGTGGTGGGGAAGGCCATGATGTTCAGCGCAAACTTGCCGGCGTCGCTGCCGGAGGCAAAGTAGATGTTGCGGTAGCTTGCGCCCGTTGCAGCCAGCAGTTTTTTGGCGGCATCAATGCCCTGCTGGTTGCCGTCTAGCGTCTCGGTGTTGATGCCGACAACCTCGCCGCCCTGTGCCTTGACCTTCTCGTTCAGGGCGTTCAGGTCGTCCAGTTCCTCTACGCAGGGCTTGCAGCCGTTGAACCAGAAGTTCACCACCGTAAAGGCGTTGCCCGCAAACAGACTGTTGTCCACCGGGTTGCCCTCTAAATCGCTGCCCTCAAACTGGGGGAAGGCAGTGTCCTGTGCGGCAGCGCCGGAAGCGGCCGCGTCCGCGAGGGCAAGGGTGGCAATCTGCTCCTCGATGGCACGGATTTTTTCCGCATCGGCGGTCAGGGTCTTGTACTCCTCATCCGAGAATTGGTCCTTTGTCTTTTCCACGGAGCTGCGCAGAAAATCGCCGTAGTTCGTGCTGAGGGTGGTCTCAGTCATGTTTTTGTCCATGGAAGCGAACACCTTCTCCCACAGGGCATCGTTTGCGGAAAGGATCTCGTTTTCCTCGGCCAGCAGCTGCTCTTCGGTCTTGGTTTCCGCTGCCGCAGAGGAAGCGGCAGAAGAAGAGGATGCAGAAGATGCAGAGGACGCGCCCTGCCCGCAGGCGGCAAGGCTGAAAGCCAGCGTAAGGCTGAGCAAAAGTGCGGTTACACGGTTGAATTTCATGGTTTTACTCCTTTGCTGTTTCGGTGTTTGATTGGTCTCCCAGCCCGAACTTGTACTGGATGGCGTCCGTGGGGCAGGCTTTCATACACATCCCACAGCGGATACATTCGGCGTGGTTGGGGGTCTTGGTAATGTCTACGTCCATCTTACAGGCCCTTGCGCAGGCGCCGCAGGAGACGCATTTGTGGGTGTCTACACGCATCTGGAACAGCGAGACCTTGTTCAGCAGCGCATAAAACGCGCCCAGCGGGCACAGCCACTTGCAGAAGGGGCGGTAGAACACCACGCTGCCCATAATGACTGCCAGCAGAATGCAGGCTTTCCATGTGAACAGCTTGCCCAGCGCGGCGCGGATGCCAGCATTGGTCAGGGAGAGGGGAAGGGCGCCTTCCAGCACGCCCTGTGGGCAGAGATATTTGCAGAAGAAGGGGTCGCCCATGCCCAGCTCATTGACCGCCAGCAATGGCAGCAGCACCACCATGACCAGCAGCACCGCATACTTTAAATAGCGCAGCGGCTTTAGCTTTTTGGTGGAAAGCTTGGGAGAGGGAATCTTGTGCAAAAGCTCCTGAAACCACCCGAACGGGCAGAGGAAACCGCAGATGAACCGTCCCAGCAGCACCCCGAAAAGGATGAGAATGCCGGTGATGTAGTAGGAAAAGCGGAACTTGGAAGAGCCCACTACCGCCTGAAACGCCCCCACCGGGCAGGCACCGGCAGCG
>URGG01000047.1 GCA_900547345.1 uncultured Collinsella sp.
AGGAGCTCTTCAAGGAGAACGAGCAGGCCGCCATGGACCGCTATGCTCACCTGCTGAAGCTCAAGATGGTGTACAACGAGGCCTAGGTCTCCCACCGCAGGATCTGAGGGCTAACCTTCGCGGACGTCCTCGGACATGAAAGAACCCCCGCTGCGCACTACGTGCGGCGGGGGTTCTTTCGTCCTGCGGAGTGTCCGCGAAGGTTAGCCCTCAGATCCTGCTACGACTACGTCCTCGGATTGTGGGGGCGGATGAAGGACGTAGTTGGTCGGGTATTCCGTCCCCTTCGCTGTTTCGCGGCTTTGCCGCGAAACCTCGCGCCACTTTGGGGATGGATGGAGGATTTGGCTGTTGTCGCCTTCTATCCCCGTGCTTTGGGGGCTGGGTGCCCTTTCGGAGCCCCTCTTTATTCCTATTGCTGGATGAAAAGCCCCTTGTTTTTGCAGGGATGTATACTCGTCCTATAGGTGCATAGAATCTCGTATAGTGCGAGTAAGATTTAGCGCTTTCTGTTTGGTGTTTAGCAAAGATATAGTTTGCATAATCCAGCCTAATTCTTGCTCCATTAAAATAAAGTCGCACGTAAATGGCGTAAACATATCTGAGCTGGGGTTCTGTACGCTGAGCGGATAAAAACGACCGTTCACCGTTCAACTATTTTCAAAATGAATAAAATGAGCGATAAAGAGAATATAAACCTTAATAAACTCGTGTATCGCACGGACACGGGTTATTAATGGGTTGTAGACCTTTTACAGAAAGGATTCCAGCAATGTCTAAGCCTCTTGGCAAGCCCGATCGTATTGTCGTCGCCCTTGGCGGCAACGCCCTCGGCAACAATCCCGTCGAGCAGATCGAGGCCGTGAGCAACACCGCCCACGCTCTCCTTGGTCTTATCGAGCAGGGTAACGAGATCATCATCACCCACGGCAACGGCCCGCAGGTCGGCATGATCCAGAACGCCTTCGCCGCTGCCCACGACGCCATCGGCACCCCCGAGATGCCACTGCCCGAGTGCGGCGCCATGTCCCAGGGCTACATTGGTTATCACCTGCAGCAGGGCATCGGCCGCGAGATGCACAAGCGCTATAAGCGTTGGCACGCCGCCACCGTCGTCACCCAGATCGAGTGCGACCCGGATGATCCCGCGTTCAAGAACCCGACCAAGCCGATCGGCCCCTTCTATACCGAGGAGCAGGCCAAGGAGTTCATGGCCGAGGATCCTTCCAAGGTCTTCGTCGAGGATTCCGGTCGCGGCTGGCGTCGCGTCGTCGCTTCCCCCGACCCCAAGAAGATCGTCGAGGCTGACTCCATCCTCAACCTGCTCGATAACGAGTTCATCGTCATTGCCTGCGGTGGTGGCGGTATCCCCGTCGTCCGCGACTACGAGAACAAGGGCTGCTACAAGGGCGTTCCCGCCGTCATCGACAAGGACCTGGGCGGCGAGCTGCTGGCCGAGGACTGCGACGCCGACGTTCTGTTCCTGCTGACCGCCGTTGAGCATGTCGCCATCAACTTTGGCAAGCCCAACCAGGAGGAGCTCGAGGACATCACCGCCGACGAGGCCGAGCGCCTGGCCGACGAGGGTCAGTTCGGCAAGGGTTCCATGGAGCCCAAGGTCCGCGCCGCCATCAAGTTCGCCCGTTCCCGCAAGGGCCGCACCTGCATCATCGGCGCTCTGGACAAGGCCGCCGAGACCATGGCCGGCCTCTCCGGTACCCGCATCCACGAGTAGTCTCTACTCTGTTGACTCTCTCGTGGGCGCCAGGCAAAGCGCCCACAAACTAGCCTCTCTTCATGAGCCCCGCAGTCCGCTCCGACTGCGGGGCTTTTGCTATTCACCTAGTCGTTGGGGACGTTCTTAAATGACTAGTAGTAGGCCCACATGGCTTCGACTTCGTTGAGGACCTCTACGACGCCCCAGCGGCGGGCGCTGCGGCTGGCCGAGTTGGGGTCGTAGACGCCAATCTGGTTGGCATCGTCGATGCCGTAGAGCACGATGTAGTGGCCTACGTTGGTAAACGTACCGGGGCGCACTGCGGCGATGACGGGCGCACCCGAGCGAAGTGCTTGGGTAATCGATTCGCGATCGTTATAGAGCTGTGTTCCGTTGAGCCCCAGCTGCCACGCACCGCCTGTCATAAACGACCACTCGGTGGCACCAGTGGGGGCGTAGTTGCCGGCTTCGGCCAGTGCGCATATATCGACCGGTGTCTTATCGGTGTGGCCGGTCTTAAAGATATAGACCATGGTGAGGCAAGTGGGACCGCAAGCGTTTTCGCGAATAGTGCCACCGGCATAGGGCAGCTCCGACCATGCGGGGTCAATTTGGTAGATGTGGGGCATGGTGCCGGCCTGCCATTGCGAGCGTGGGGTCGAGAACGCAAATGAGTAACCGGGCGCGACGGGAGCTTTAAGCAGCTTGTCCTCGGCAGTGGGCTCAAGACCAGCTGATCCGTGGGAGATACAGGATCCCAAAAACACAAAGACGAGGCAGGCGGCGATGGAGCAAAGCGCAAGGCGTAGGCGGCGGGCCGGAAGCGCGTGGCTTGTGGTGTGCGACGCGGGGTGAGGGGCGGAATTGCCGCGATCGCGTTGAGGTCGCGAAAAGGAGCGCTTGACGTAGTAGTCGGTCTTATGTCGATCGTAGCGGCGTGGCTGCGATGTGTCGGTCTGGCGTTGGCGTGTGCTCGTACTCACGCGGTCTGACTGCTGCACGGTACGGCTTTGTTGCCGCGAAGAAGCCTCGAGTTGCTCTTGGGGGCGCTGCGGGTTGTCGTTGTCGGAGGTGCTTCTGGGTGTTGGCATGGTGCGGCCGGCAAGGCGCACGCTTTGTGGCCGTTGGTCGCCGTCATTGTATCCGTATGCCATTCGAATCACCTTGCCTCATGTGTAACTTGTCTATCCTACATAAAATGATGCACGACACATGGGTATGTGCGCCAAAAGCCTGACAAATGGTATGAACGTTACCGCGCCGCGCGCCAAGCGTCACGGCAACAGGTATTCAAAAGCAGACAAGATGAAAGCGTCCAAGACGAATGACGTCTCCCGCCGTTCGTCCCAAAAACGGTGCCGCTCGTTTTGCAGTTCTGCCTTCGGTCGAGCTGCGAGCGGCGCTGCTGCGCCAAGGCCGTATCTTAAAGCCATGGAATAAAAGCGCGCGGCAAAACGGACCGCGCAAGGGGTGACGCCAAGGGCGTCAAATAGGAAAGGAGGGGAACAATGGCGGACAAGAACGCAGAAGTTGCAGTCGAGGATAACGGCGGCATGAAGAAAACGCTTTCGCTCTGGAACTTCTTCACCATCGGTTTCGGTGCCATCATCGGTACCGGTTGGGTTCTGCAGGTCGGCGACTGGATGGTCGTGGGCGGCGGTCCCGTTCCCGCTATGATCGCATTCCTCTTGGGTGCAATCTTCCTCGTGCCCGTCGGAGCTGTTTTCGGTGAGCTCACGGCTGCTATCCCCATCTCGGGCGGCATCGTCGAGTATGTCGATCGTAGCTTTGGCCGTACGCTGAGCTACATCACCGGATGGCTTTTGGCCCTGGGTAACGGCATCCTGTGCCCGTGGGAGGCCATCGCCATTTCGACCCTCGTGTCCGAGATGTTCGGCAGCCTGCCCGGCCTTGAGTGGCTGCGCGCCGTCAAGCTCTACACCATCCTGGGGGCCGACGTTTACCTGTTCCCGACGCTGATCGCGCTCGGCTTTGCAGTCTACGTCATCTTCCTCAACTTCCGCGGTGCCAGCTCGGCCGCCAAACTCCAGGCCTTCCTGACCAAGGCCCTGCTCTGCGGCATGCTGCTCGCCATGGGCGTCTCGCTGTTCACCGGCTCGCCGGACAATGCCATGCCTGTGTTCTCCCAGGTCACCGGCGCTGGCGGCGGCAAGGCCGCTACCGAAAGCACCAGCCTGTTCGCCGGCATCGTGTCGGTCTTGGTTCTGACTCCGTTCTTCTACGCCGGTTTCGACACCATTCCTCAGCAGGCTGAGGAAGCAGCCGAGGGCCTCAACTGGAACAAGTTCGGCAAGATCATCTCCCTGGCCCTGCTGGCCGCCGGCGGCTTCTACATGGTCTGCATCTACTCGTTCGGCACCATCCTCGACTGGCATGAGTTTGTTAAGAGCCCGGTTCCCGCGCTTGCCTGCCTCAAGGGCATCAACATGCTCCTGTACCTGGCCATGCTCGTCATCGCCACGCTTGGACCCATGGGCCCGATGAACTCCTTCTACGGCGCCACGAGCCGCATCATGCTCGCCATGGGCCGCAAGGGCCAACTGCCCGAGCAGTTCGCCGAGGTCGACCCCAAGTCCGGCGCTCCCAAGCTTGCCTGCGTCGTCTTGGGCGTCATCACCGTCGTCGGACCGTTTTTGGGCAAGAACATGCTCATCCCTCTGACCAACGTGTCGGCTCTCGCCTTCATCTTCTCCTGCGGCATGGTCGCCCTCGCTTGCCTGCGCATGCGCTTCACCGAGCCCGACCTGCCTCGTCCCTACGAGGTGCCCGGCGGCAAGTTTGGTATCTGCCTCGCCATCGGTGCCTGCGCCATCATTATCGGCCTGCTCGTGATTCCGTTCTCTCCCGCCTCCCTCAACATGGTGGAGTGGAGCATCGTGATCGGCTGGTTGGCTATTGGCCTGGCCCTCATGGCCTTCACCAATTCCCGCAAAAAGTAACGCCTAGCCGGGGCGGACCAGGTGCGCGGGACCCTCTCTTCCGCGCACCGAACCCGGCATCACTTGGGTAGCTTTGTGAGGCCTTAACCCAACACGGCCTCGCCCACTATATGGATCCATAAGGAGGAACCATGTCCACTAAGTATGCAATCGTTGGCGGCAAGCTCATCGACGGTACCGGTGCCGAGCCGGTCGAGAACTCCCTCGTTCTCGTCGACGACAACGGCAAGATCGAGTACGCCGGTGCTATGCAGGACCTTCCCGAGGGCGTTGAGGTTATCGACGCCGCCGGCAAGACCGTCCTTCCCGGCCTGATCGACACCCACCTGCACTTCTCGGGCAACCTGACCGACGACGATACCGATTGGGTCATGCAGCCGCTCCTCGAGAAGCAGGCCGTCGCCGTCAAGCAGGCCTACGACTGCCTCACCCACGGCCTCACCACCGTCTGCGAGATCGGTCGCTTTGGTATCCAGATCCGTGACTGCATCGACAAGGGCGTCTTCAAGGGCCCGCGCGTTCTGGCCACCGGCCTTGGCTTCTGCCGCGTTGCCGGCCACGGCGACTCCCACCACTGCAGCCAGGAGCTCAACAAGGAATCGCACCCCTGGGGCGATCAGGTCGACGGTCCTTGGGATCTGCGCAAGGCCGTCCGTCGTCGCCTGCGCGAGAACCCCGATGCCATCAAGATCTGGGCTACCGGTGGCGGCATCTGGCGCTGGGACTCCGGCCGCGACCAGCACTACTGCTCCGAGGAGATTCAGGCCGTGGTCGAAGAGGCCAAGATGGTCGGCATCCCCGTGTGGAGCCACTGCTACAACAACCACGCCGCTGCCTACGATTCCGTTCGCTTTGGCTGCGAGCAGCTGATTCACGGCTTCGATATCGATGAGCGCACCATGGACCTCATGGCCGAGCAGGGCACCTTCTTCACCCCGACGATCGCCTTCCTGCCCACCTGGTACGCCACCTATCCGCCCGTCTACGTCCCCGAGCTGCACGACAAGTACGAGGGCACCCTGGTCGAGAAGGAGCTGCAGCGCAACTACGACTGCCTGCGCGAGGCCAAGAAGCGCGGCGTCGTCATGACGATCGGCTCCGATTCCTTCTCCTTCGTCACCCCGTACGGCACCTGCTCCATCGAGGAGATGTACGAGTTCGTCGACAAGATCGGCTTCACCCCGGTCGAGACCATCACCTGTGCCACCCTCAACGGTGCCAAGATGTGCCACATCGAGGACGAGACCGGTTCCATCGAGGCCGGCAAGTGCGCCGACCTGCTGGTCGTCAACGGTGACGTCGCCGCCGACATCCACGTGCTCAACACCAACAACATGGACGTCATCATGAAGGACGGCTGGATTGTCGAGGCCGGCACCTTCGGCGAGGCAAACAAGTACAGCGCCTAAGCTACCGTTCATCGATGACTGGATGTAAAACACAGTATTTGATTGCATAATGCAATGGAGAGGGTCGCTTGCGGCCCTCTTTATTGCTATGGGGTGCGTCAGTAAGAAGGGGATGACGGTGGATCTCAATAGGCTGATTCTGGGCAAGAGCTACAACTCTACCAAGGTCTTTCGTACCGCTCAGCATGTGGTTCAAGCCATCTTGCTCGGTATTGTCGTTCCGCTGCTTATCCTGCTGCTCATCTGGGATCTAACCGATAATCCCAATCCCGTTCCGGCCGTTGTCGTCATTGCCGGCTTGGTCATGCTGTGCTTCTTCTTCTCATACGTCTTTGTCGTTCCCGACGACCTCACATCGAGCGCTACCGACCGCACGCTCGCCATCGCTTCAAAAATATTCGCCTACACGTCGCGCGGCCTTACGCCCGAAGCTGCCCTAGGCGCCTCTAAGATCATCCTGTCCGAAACTATCGCCTCTGCCATCTGCTTTACCGACGGCAAGCAGGTGTTGGCAAGCTGGGGCGAGGACTCGGCAAAATGCCCCGCGGGCACCCCGGTGGTGCTGCGGACTACGCTCAACGTGATCAACAGCGGTGAGCAAAGCGTGTTCTCGCGCGATGCCTCGACCGAGACGGGTGGCTACTTTCCGCGCCTGCGCGCCGGTATTGTCGCACCGCTTACCGTGCGCGGGCATTGCGTGGGCACGCTCGAGCTGTATTATCCCCGTCTGAGCAGCATCGATATGCGCCAGACGGCGCTTGCCTCGGGCTTTGCCGACCTCATTTCCACGCAGCTTGCGAGCTTTGAGCTCGAGCGCCAGGACGAGCTTACGGCCCGCGTGGAGCTGCGCGCCTTGCAATCGCAGGTCGATCCTCATTTTCTATTCAATACTATCAGCACCATCGTGTCGCTCGTACGTACCGAGCCGGACAAGGCCAGGTCGCTGCTGATCGACTTTTCCAATTACTACCGTCAGACGCTTTCTGATTCCGATACCCTCACAACGCTCGAGCACGAGGTGGAACAGGGCACTCGCTATATCAATCTTATGCAGGCTCGTTATGGTGACGGCCGTCTGCGCGTCTCGGTCGATATCGACTTTGAGGTGCGCGATTGCATGGTGCCGCCGTTTATCTTGCAGCCGTTGCTCGAAAACTGCATCAAGCACGCGCAGCGCGAGACCGAGCCGCTTTCTATTCACGTTAGGGCTTTCGAGACCGATGACGGTTTGGAGATCATCGTCGAGGACGACGGCATCGGTATGAGCGAAGAGGTCTGCGCGCATCTGTTTGAGCAACATCGCCGAGAGGAGCCCGAGAGCATTACCGCCGACGGCTCCGTCAAGCGAGGTTGCGGCCTGGCGCTCTTCAACGTGCTTCAGCGCATCCATTTCTTTTACGGAGAAGATTCCGGCATGCGCGTGAAGTCCCAGGAGGGCGTGGGAACGCAGGTCATCGTCGAGCTGAACGGCGAGCCGCATGAGCCCGCGCCGTTGACGGCGTAGCACGCGGTTGGATTGAGAGAAAAAGAGGGGAAGCACATATGTCCGAAGGCTGGAACATCTTGGTGGTTGATGACGAGCCTCCCATTAGGGCCGAACTACGCTATCTGTTGGAAAAGGATACGCGTGTGGGTCAGATCGCCGAGGCAGGCAATGTCACCGAAGCCGTGGAGTCGATTCTGTCGAACAAGCCCGACGTGCTGTTTTTAGACATTACCATGCCCGGTCGCTCGGGAATTGAGCTTGCCGAGACGCTGCAGAACCTAAAGACGCCGCCGGTGGTTGTGTTTGTGACGGCGTTTGCCGAGTTTGCCGCCGATGCGTATAACCTCGATGCGGTCGACTATGTCGTCAAGCCGGTCGAGGACGCACGCCTGTCAAAGGCACTCGACAAGATCGAGGCAGCCTTGGGTGCCCGTCGTGTTATCCATGCTCCGCGCCAGCCTTTGCGTCTGACGGTGGACCGCGGGGGCAAAAAGGTGTTCATTCCCGCCGCAGACATCTGCTACTTTGAGGCGCGCGCCGATTTTTGCAACGCCATCTGCGCCGAGGGAACGTACCTGATCAATGAGTCGATCTCTTCGCTCGAGCGTCGCTTGGACTCCGAGGGCTTTATTCGCGTTCATCGCAGCTATCTGGTCAATTTGGAAGACGTGCACAATGTTGAGATTGGCTCCACGGGGTTGATGGAGCTCAGGCTCGACCGCGTGAACTCGACGGTACCGGTGTCCCGTCGTCGTGCCGCCGAGGTCAAGTCGCACCTGGGGCTTGCGTAAGAGGCTTGCGTGCCGTCGTTTACCATCGCAGGTTTGGCATGGGCGCGCGGTGGGCATAATGGGTGGCATCGAATGAAATCGAAAGGATCATTATGCCCGCGCTTATCACCCATCATCTGTTTGGCGAGGAAAGCATCGACCGTCTTCCGCAGGGCGTCATCACGTCCGATGAAGAGCGCATTGCCTTTATCTTGGGCAACCAAGGCCCCGACCCGTTTTTCTTTCACATTCTGACACCGCGTGTTTCCGACTGCACGCTGCTGGCGCAGGTCATGCATCGGTCGCGCATGTCTCGACAGTTCGCGTGCCTGCGCGACGGCGTGTCGCATCTGCTGCCGCGCGACGCCAGCTTGGGTCGCGCTTTTGCGCTGGGCCTGCTGTCTCATTACGTGCTCGACCGCAACGCCCATCCCTTTGTCTATGAGCAGCAGTTTGGCATCGTGGAATCCGACTCAGAGCTTGAGGATTCGAGCAGTCAGGTTCATGCCGTGATCGAGAGCGACCTGGATGTACTGATGCTGCAGCTTAAACGCGCCGGCGCTACGGTCGACGATTACCCGCCGGCGGGCGAGATCGTCACCACCGACCGCATCAATCGCGTGGCCGGCGTGCTGATGAGCTATGTTGCCGGACGCGTGTACGGCATTGACATTCCGGCGGGGGAGTACGGTGCTGCCGTTGCCAATATGCAGCGACTTTACCGCGCGATTGAGCCGGCCGGCTCCGCAAAGACGCGCGCGATCTCGCTGATTGAGGGCTTGGTGCACGACTACTCGCTGCTCGACGGCCTTGCCCATCGCGTGACGACGGAGCTGCCCGAGCGCACCGGTAACCTGGGTCATCTGACATGGAAGAATCCCTTTACCGACGAGGTCTCGAACGAGAGTTTCCCTGAGGTCTTTGATCGCGCGCTGGTCGATTACGAGTGCACGGTCGCACGTTTTATCGAGACCGGTGACATGGATGCCGTGACCAGTCACGTCAACTACAGCGGTCGCGTGCTCAATGCCGATGAGGAGTTCGACCGCGAGGAATAGGGCCCGTGCGTGTCCCTTTGCCGAATCCTTACCGGCGGTTCTGGACAATTGGGGTACGATGAACTAACTGCATATCGGGCAAATACGAAGGGTCCCTGTCCATGAAATACACCAAGCTCGAGCGTAACTGGGTTATGTATGATGTGGGCAATTCGGCCCTCGTGCTGCTCAATACCTCGGTGGTGCCCATTTACTTTAACGCCATCAATACCGGCGCTTCCTCGGCCGACCTGGTGGTCGCCTGGGGCAATGCGCAGACAATCGCCTCGCTGGTCATCGCCATGCTCATGCCCATTCTGGGCGCGCTTGCCGACTACGCCGGCAACAAGATCAAGTTCTTCTTGGGCTTCTTCCTCACGGGCCTGGTGCTTTGCCTGGCGCAGGCTATCCCAATGTCCGCCATGGCATTTTTGACCGTGTACGTGCTGTGCACTATCGGCCTTAACTCTTCTATGACGTTCTACGACGCCATGCTGCCCGACATTACCACCGACGAGCGCATGGACGCCGTGTCCAGCTCGGGCTATGCCTGGGGCTACATCGGTTCCACCGTGCCGTTCGTCATCTGCCTGGCGCTCATCATGGGTGGCCCCGCTCTCGGCGTCCCCACCATGCTGGCAACGCGTCTGTCGTTTATCATCACTGGTGCCTGGTGGCTCATCTTTACCCTGCCGCTCATTCGCACCTATAAGCAAAAGTACGGTCGCGAGCGTGGTCCCGAGGACACCATCGGCCACATCGTGGGCGGTGTGTTCTCCGAGGTCGGACACACCATGCGCGAGATCGCCCACAACAAGACCGTGCTGGTCTACATGGTCGCGTTCTTCTTCTATATCGACGGTGTGCACACGGTCATTTCCATGGCCACCAGTTACGGATCGGCCTTGGGCATCGATTCGACGCAGCTGGTGCTGGCGCTGCTCGTTACGCAGTTCGTGGCCTTTCCATCCGCCATCATCTACGGCAAGCTTGCCGGACGCGTGGGCACGCTCAACATGATCTTGGTGGCGGTCGCCGCCTACATGGGCATTGTGCTGTTCGCCGCGTTCTTCTTAAAGACCGCCTTTGAGTTTTGGGTGCTTGCCATTATGGTCGGCCTGTTCCAGGGCGGCGTGCAGGCGCTCAGCCGTAGCTACTTTGGCCGCATTATCCCCAAGGAAAAGTCCAACGAGTACTACGGCTTCTTTGACATCTTTGGTCGTTATGCAAGCGTTATGGGCACCTTCCTGGTGTCGGTCGTCACCTCGCTGACCGGCAACCCGTCGCTGGGCGTCCTTTCCATTGGTGTGCTGCTGATCGTTGGCTTTATGCTGCTGGTCCGCCTGTCCCGCATGACTCGGGCGGCAGAGCATGCCGCATAGGAGCGAGCGGCTATTGTGCCTGTCCACGGTACTCTTTTGGGGTTATCCGCAATAAACATTGCGACTTGCGAGCAATGATTTGCCCAAGTGGGTATGATGGAATCAGCTAGGTCGCGGGGCGTCGCCTGTGTTTGGCGGCGTCCCGTTTTTGTGTTGCAGGGAGGGTAAGGCATGAACGCCACAGTCGTGATTCCAACGTATTGGGCGGGCGATGACGCTCGCGCAAACGCCCCTGGCACCTATGACCATTCGACCCGACTCAACGCCGACAATCCCGAACTCGACCGCTGCCTGGCCTCGCTTGAGCAGGTACGTGACATCCCGCGCATCATCCTTTTGGTGGTCTGTCCCGTTTCTGCCACAGCCGATGTGTCGCTGCGCGTGCGCGAGATTGTCGACGCGCATCCCACGCTCAAGGTCACCGTTGTCACCAACACCCAGGCCTCGCGCATCGCAGACCGGGTTGCTCAGATCGCGCCCAAGGGTTCGGGCGAGTGCGTGAGCCTGCGAGGCTACGGTGCCATCCGCAACATGGGGCTAGCCTGTGCCGCTGTGCTGGGTCATGACGCGGTTATCTTTTTGGATGACGATGAGACTGTCATCGACGCCGACTTTATGAAGCGCGCGACCTATGCGTTGGGGCAGCAGACGCGTCAGGGCTTGCCGATCTTGGTCAAGAGCGGCTATTTCTACGATCGCGACGGCTCGCCGCTGGCTCCCACGGACAAGGCGGGCATCTGCCATCGTTGGTGGACCAAGCGCATCGAGTTCAACCGTTGGATGAAAAAGGCGCTCTCGGGCACCCGCATCTCGCGCTCCAACTACGTGTGCGGCGGCCTGATGGCCCTGCACGCCCGCGCCTTTACGCGTGTGGCCTTTGACCCGTTTATCACCCGCGGCGAGGACTTGGATTACCTCTTTAACATGCGCATGTTTGGCTACGACGTGTGGTTCGATAACGAGTGGACCGTGCGCCATCTGCCTCCGGAGTCCGAAAAGCGCTCACCGCGCTTTATGCAGGATGTATACCGTTGGTACTACGAACGGGCCAAGTTGACATTCGCCGCGCATCAAAAGGAGCTCATTCCCGTTACGGCGGCATCACTCATGCCCTACCCGGGCCCGTGGATTTCGCGCGAGCTCGACGACCGCGTGCGCAAGACCGCTATGGTCCGCAGCGTGTTTACCCGCGAGCATGAGGGCTACCTGCGCATCTGGCGCCATGGTATCGGCGAGGCAAAGGCCTATGCGCGCCAAAACGCTGCAAGCTACCTGCGTTTCCAGAGCTTTTGGCCCAAGATCATGGACGGGCTTTGGCGTGACGCACAACTGATCAGTATCCTGGAGGGGGCCGAATGATCGACCGCCGCGCCCAGCGCGATAGTTCAATATCAATCTTTCGCATCATTGCCGTTGCCTGCGCCATTTGCGTGCTGGTGTACTTTATTTTTGCCTTGGTGACCGGTATCGAGCCGATCGCCACGGTGATTGCCTGCGCGCTGCTGTGCATCTTTCTGTGCATCTTTATCTTTTTGACGCTCAATCCCGATTCGGTGCGCTCCCAGTACACCGAGGAGACGCTCTCGGTGGCCTCGGCCATGCTCGAGGACATTAAGGGCGGTCTGACGCAGGAGTCGGCGCGTTTGGTGTGCCGGCGCATTTTGCCCGAGACGCGCGCCATGACGGTGGCCATCACCGACGAGGGCAACGTGCTTGCCTGCGCGGGAGAGTTTGAGGAAAAACTACTGCCAGATTCTCCCATCCACACGCTTGCCACACGCTACGTTATCGAACATGGCATCGTGCAGTCGTTCAACCGTATGGTGGATGTCGTGGGCTCGGACGGCTCGCACAACCAAGTTCCCGCCGGCATTATCGCCCCCATCAAGGTAGGCGATCGTACCGTCGGCACGCTCAAGTTCTACTACAAGACCCCGCGCGCCGTCGACCGTACCCAGTACGCGCTTGCCTCGGGCTTTGCCGAGATCTTGTCCACGCAGCTCGCCATCCACGAGCTCGAGGTGCAAAAGGAACTCACGGCGCGCGCCGAGGTGCGTGCGCTGCAGGCGCAGATTAACCCGCACTTCCTGTTCAACACGCTGAACACCATTGCATCGTTTACGCGCACCGACCCGCTGCGGGCCCGCGAACTGCTTCGTGAGTTCTCATCGTTCTATCGTGCCACGCTCGACAACTCGGGATCGCTTATTCCGGTCTCGCGCGAGGTCGCACAGACCAAGCGCTACCTTACCTTTGAGAAGGCCCGCTTTGGCGAGGATCGCGTGCTTGCGACGTTCGATGTGTCCGAGGACGTGGAAGATACGCTGGTGCCGGCGTTCGTGATCCAGCCGATTGTCGAGAACGCCGTACGTCATGGTATGGGCGATGACGACGCCCTGAGGATCGACGTGACCGTTCACCAAGACGGCGAGGATGCAATCTTGATTGCCGTGGCCGATAATGGCGTGGGCATGGATGAGGGTACCGCCGCCAGACTGTTTGACGAACGCTCTGCCCGTCCCGACGCCAGCTCTCCCCAGGGTGGCGGCGCCGGTGTGGCCATGCACAATATTTCGGAGCGCATCCATCGCTTTTATGGGCCGCACTCCTATACGCGTGTCGAATCGGCGCCGGGCAAGGGCACCAAAGTGCTCCTTCATCTTGATTTGTCAGAGAGCATCTTTGACATTCAAGAGTAAAATAAAAGGCTACGGGCTCAACGTCATGCGACGGATGCCCGGCGTAGTTAGTTGACGAAAGGTTTTATCCCTATGCTGCGTGCGATGATTGTGGATGATGAGGCGCCGGCTCGCTCGGAGCTTCGCTTCCTGCTCGAGCAAACGGGCAAGATCGGCACGATCACGGAGGCGTCGAGCGTCCGCTCCGCCATCGAGATGCTTATGGAAAGTCGCGTGGATGTCGTGTTTCTCGATATCTCGATGCCCGGTGCCTCGGGCCTGCAACTTGCCGAGGCGCTGCATAAGCTCAAAAATCCGCCGGCGATCGTGTTTGTGACTGCGTATAGTGACCATGCGGTCGAGGCATTCGACGTGGATGCCGTCGATTATCTGATGAAGCCGGTCGAGGAAGCTCGCTTGGATCGCGCGATCGAGAAGGTCATGCAACGCACCAAGCCGGTTACGGACAGCAAGGTGACCATCGAGCGTATCCCGGTGGAAAAGGGCGGCCGCAAGGTGCTCATTCCCGTGGACGACATTCGCTTTATCATGGCCAAGGACGATTACTCCTGCATCTATACCGTCGATGATCGCTTTTTGTCGACGACCTCGCTGGCGCAGTTTGAGGCCAAGCTCTGCGACTTTGGCTTCTTCCGTGTTCACCGCCGCTATATCGTCAACTTGGCGTGCGTCACGGATGTGGAGACGGTGCCCTCGGGCGCCATCCAGCTGGGCATTACGGGCGTCGACGAACGCGTGCCGGTTTCGCGCCGCCGCGTCGTGCCGCTTAAGAAGGCCCTGAGTCTCTAGCACACTGGCCCCGCAGCCCTGTAGACCTATCGTCTGCGGAGGCGTGGGGCCTTTTTGTATGTATCTGCCGAATCGTTTTTTGCGGAAGGGATCCCATGAACAGTGCAAGCGCCAAGCGTATCGACATCATCTCGGACACCCACGGCTATTTATCGCCTGCGCTCCTGGATGAGCTTGAGGGCGCAGACCTGATTATCCACGCCGGCGACCTCACGTCAGAGATGGACTACGAGCACCTATGCACCATCGCCCCCGTGCGGGCCGTACTGGGCAACAACGATTACTACCGCGACTACGGTCCCGATGTAGACCGTCTTGCGCTCTTTACCTACGAAGGCCTCAAATTCGCCGTAGCCCACTACCGCGAAGACCTTCCGGTGGGATCCGTAGACGTAGCCATCAACGGCCACACCCACGTAACCAAAGAAGCCCAAGTGGGCCGTTGCTTAGTCCTCAACCCGGGCAGCGCCAGCTACCCCAGGGGCACCCGAGGCCCCACCATGGCCAGAATGCTCGTAAAAGATGGCAAGATCATAAGCACCAAATTTATTGACCTAGACTAACCGCAACAAAAACGGGGGATGCAGATGCGTCTCCCGTTTCCATTTGAGCCAATGGCCGAGCTTCAACAAGACCCTTAGACACCCCCGCCGCGGAGAACGGGGCCGCC
>URGG01000048.1 GCA_900547345.1 uncultured Collinsella sp.
TGCAGATGTCGTAGAGCGTCGGGCAGATCTTCGAGTCGATCTGGAAGTCGAAGTGGACGACGCGGTTCTTGAACACGTAGAGCCCCTCGCCGGGATGCGCGGTGGCCAAAACCTTCGTCTGGCTCTCGGAGAGGTTGAACAACTCCTGGAAGTCGGGTAGGAGGTCACTTGTCTGCTGCAGAATCGTCACGAAGGGCGAGTTCTGGAACATGTAGCGCGTCTCCTCGCTGTTAAGGACACGGGAGAGGTTCTGCGTGATGGCGTTGATGTAGAAGTCCCATTTACCGCCGCGCGTGAAGAACCGGTCGATTTGGCTGCGGGCGTAGGGGCTGTCGAGCAGGAGCTGGAACTCGTCGATGATGAGCCAGGTCCGCCTGCCTGCGCGTCGGTTCGCGGAGACGCGGACCCAGATATGGTCGAGGATGATGAGTAGCGCCAGCGGCTTGAGCTCACTGGACAGCTCGTGCAGGTCGAAACAAACGAGGTTCGACTGAAGATTCACGTTTGTCGGATGGTTGAACAGCGATAGCGTGCCCGTGACGTAACGGCGGATCAGCTTCGCGAGGTCGCGCGCATCGCGCATGTCGGAGCCCTGCTCGGACATCAGGAAGTCGTAGATATCTTGAAGTGTCGGCAGGTTCTCCGGGCGCGGGTCGTCCAGGTACCGGTTGTATGCGTATGCGGCGGCGGCATCGAGCACATTGGCCTGTGCATCGTTGACGCTGCTGGCCATCATGCGCACGAGAGACTGGATAAAGGACACCTTCGCCGGCACGGGGGAGGACTTCGTCTCCGGGTCGTCAGAGCCGTAAGCGAGAGAGATATCGAGGGGGTTGATGAAATCGCCAGAGTTCTCGGCGATGCGGATGACCTGGCCGCCTAGGTACTCGGTAGGCGTGACGTATTCGCCCTCGGGGTCAATCGTGATCACGTCGTCGTCTGGATGCTTCAGGTGCACCGGGATAATGCGCGTGATCTTTGAGTTGAACGACTTTCCGGAGCGGGGCTGGGCCAGCGTGAAGCTGTTCGTGTGCTCATGGGACACCGGGTCGTAGACGATGAACGAGCGGGTCTCGGCGTTGAGGCCCATGATATTGCCACCCGGGTCGTTCATCTCGGCGGCGACGAACATCAACATGTGCGACAACGGGTCCGTGGTCAAGGTTCGCTCATACGGGATGTATGGCGCCCCGATCGGCAGGGCTGTCGAGAAGGATTCCTCGCGAAGGGCCCGCCAGGAATCGGGAAGGGGCTTCCTGTGAGTGGAGAACACCTTCTCCACCTCGCGGCAGGCCTCCTCGAGCTCCGTCTCCGTACGCCCCTGGACGGTCACGACGGTCGTGACGCCAAAGGCGTGCATCTCCGCGCTCTCGAGGTCGTCTCGGAACGCCTCGGCGTCCTCTTGGGCCTCGCGCATGGCGGGCGGCATGTTGTTCTGGTCGACGAAGTAGCCGACCTCGGGACGGCTCGTGTTGAACTGGTAGGTATTGTTCTCCTCGGTGATCTCGTGCAGGTGGTTCTCGGCGGCTGAAATTGCAGCGGAGAACTCCCAGGGACGGATATGCCATGCGACGGTTAGGTCGTAGGGCAGCCCCGTCAGGTCCGAGATAAAGGAGTCCTTCATGGTCTTGCCGTAGCCGTCTAGCGTGACGTCATAGGTCTTAACCCAGCGGCGGCCGATAATCATACGGGGGTCGCCGCGATAGCCGTCGGCGGTGAGGACGGAGGAGGGCGCCACGAGTTCGCGGGTCGTGAGGCCGACGGTCCCGGACAGGCGCTCGAAGCTCGCCGTGCCCGGGCTATCGTCTTGGCGCGTCATTGTCTGGATGATGTCGAGGCGCTGCTGTCCGTCGAGGACGTGCGCGTCCGAACCGAGATCGCGGATGAACCGAAGGAAGGAATCAGCCTCCTGCGACAGTCGGGGCACGGCACGCTCCAGCGTGTCGGCCGACACTGCAATCGTGATGATGCGGTCGCGGCGCACCGAACGGGAGGACTTGGCGAGCATGGAGCGGGTCCATGCATTGTATTCGCGACGCAGGACGTTGCCGCGCTCGTCACCGGGAATCTCGCGGAACAGCAGGTCGGAGGCGAACTCCTCCGGGCTCACGCGCTTGTTCATGATGAAGATGCCGATGCGAACCGTGTGGTCGAGCGAGTCGAGGTATCCCGCCCACGCCTCGCGCACGAGATACTGATCCTCGGGTCGCGCTCCCTGATAGTTGACGTCGTCAACTCGAAGGGCGATGGAGTAGGTCTCGCTGTCGATGCGCATGACTCCATCTACCGTGAGCAGCTCATAGGGGACGAGTTTCGTGGTCGACCACTTGGGCTGGACGAGCTTCACATCGGTCGAGAGCGCCGTGTTGACACCGAGATCCGCCTGCGCTTCATCGGTCGCCCAGGAGGAGCCGAGGGGAATGGAGGGGACCTCGGCGCCGCATTTCGCGACATACCTGTCGCGCTTCTTCCCCAGCTTCTTCAGGCGCTTGTCCATCTGGCGCACGCCTTTCTGCCAGCCCGCCTCGAGGGCGCTCGAGCGGCGCTGCTCGGCCTCGGCTATCTCTCGGTCGAGGTCGTCAATCGTCAGTCTGCTCATCTCGGGTTTCTCCCATCATTTCTAACAGAGGCCTCAGCCATCGCCTGCGCGATTCCCGCCGGCACGGCCTCCTGCTCCAATTTCCTTGATTTCCTAGCCGTCTTTTCGCGACGCTTACCCTCGCGGACCTCGGCCTTCGTCTTCTTCGGTACAGACACCTCGAAGGTCGGAACCGTCAACGTGAGCTGTTCCGGTTCGGCACGGTCCTTCAACATGAGTGGCAGCCATTTCTCGGATTTGAGGCCGTGATGCGAATGGAGGCCGATAACACCGATCGCAATGCAAACCGGTATAGCCATATATGTGACGACCTCGAGGCTCCAGCCCCATGCATAGACGCCGTATATGCCGACAGAAACGACAGCGGCGGCGGCAAGCGCGGCTATGGCTGAACGCCTGGAAAAGCGCCCGAAGATGTTTCTCGCGACGTAGTTGTTGATGTCATCGCGTACGAATGTCTCAGCCATTTCACTACCTTCCCTAGACAAGGCCAAACAGGCTGTTGGCAACGACTTTTGACTTGTTCACGATTTCCGTAATGCAAAGAACTGAGCACATCGAGGGGATGAGTGCGGCCGCGGCGCCCCCGAAACCATTTAGGGTGCTCGTATCGGACGTGATGGGGGCAATGAGTTCGGTTGCGACCGTATTGATGAGGGGAATCATGCCAATCGCGATGACAATCATCACTGCCTGGAAACAGACCGCAGCGAAACGCTTGAGATAGCCGACGCCCATGGGCCTTGATTTGTCGTCAGCAAAGAACGATAGGCAAAGGGGGCTTGCAGCGGCCCTCAAATAGATTTCGCCTACACGTACGAAGATGGTCGTCAGCACGGTGAATAGGCAGGCGACGCAGGCGACGAGTGAAACGATGGCGAGAATGAGAAGGATAAACGAAGTTCCGGCCTGTGCGTAAGTCAGGGCGTCGAATGATCTGATCACCTGTTCTTTTATGCCAATGGAGCTGGTCGTATCGATCCCCATTGATGCAAGCGTGCTATTCACGATACCTACAAGATGTTGGGCGAGAACGTATACGGCCGCACAGATGTCCATCGCGTGGATGATGAGGGTGTAGCTCACCGCGAACATCATGACGACGAAGGCGAGGCTTGCCATGATATCGACGCCGGCCATCTTGCGGCGGACATCCAGCTGGTGCATGAGGGCGACGCCGAAGGTCAGGCCGAGAAACGCCATGGCATAGGGCTGGAAAGCGCCTTTCGATAGCTTCGACGCCATAGTGTAGAACTGGCCGAAAGGACCATTGGTAAAATCGGACGTGAATGCAGTGCTCGCCGTAGAGGACACTAGCGAAATGCACCATTCTGCAAGGCTCGTTGCACTTTCCGCAAGCCCACGGCAGAAGGTCCACACCAGATTTTCAGCAGAATACTTGAAGAAGTTAAAATCTAGGGCGAACTTTGGCGGATTATCCTTGATTAGCTTATTCTCCATGTCGTCCGGGTCCTTTGCGGCCGAATCGTTGTCAGTATTCGGTTTTCCGCCTGTTCCAGTGGATTCCTGTCCGGTTGACGCATCTTTTGCTATCTCCCATCCATCAGGGGCCCAACTTGGCGCAAAGCTCTTGAGATATTTGCTGTCGTTCAAACTTCCATCGAGTTTTTTTGTTTTTGCGGCTTTTGAACTTACAGTTTTACCTTTCTTATCGACATAAACCGGACCGTAAAGATTTGCCCCTCCGTTTCCGATTTTCACCTCATATCTAATTTCATGAGCGGTGATTCCGTCATGTTTAAAGTCTATGAACTTGTCATTTTCAATATCCGTCCAACGAATAACAACGTAGCGCTTAGAGTCTGTTGTCTGAAAGCCTGAAATATCCAGCGAGTCTCTTACGGACCACTGGCCCTTTTGCGCGGCATATGCGATACCGGACATCGCGCAACCCAGCACCAACAGGACAACGCTGATAACCGCGAAGCGGAAGATGTCCTCAGACCACTTTATATGCCGCTTGTCATATTCAAATTCGTCATACGGATCTGTTGGCCCGGGCGACGTAGCACCACCGATGGGGGAGCCGGCCGCGAGGGCGAGCAGCCTCTCTCGGATCTCCATTATCCGAGGATGCCGCTGAACAGCTGGGAGATGATGTGGGAGACGCCACATCCGGCGATAAAGACACCGGCGAGAACCTGCCACCACTCGGTGCCGTGGCCGGGGCGGCCCTTGGTCTTCTCCTCGAGCAGGTTGTAGACGCCCCACAGGGCGAAGAGCGACCCGCCGGCAATCATGAGGTTCTCGAAGGATGTGACGAGTTGCGAAAGCTGTTCCATTAAAATGTCCTTCCCTAAGGATTTGCGATACCTATCACGCGCCTCAATAGGCGTCGATGACGATGGTCTTGGGGTTTGCGCGGTCGACGAGCACGACATCCTCGGGCGTAGAGGTGCCGGGGCCCTCCACATGCCTTCTGGAGCTCGCCCACTCAAGCATGTCGGTCTTGCCCGCATCGAGATACTCTTTGCGCCTCGGATGTATCTCGGGGTCGGCCTTGAGGTCGCGAAACCACATTCCCTGCTTGTAGTGGGTAACGCACTCATCGGGGGACAGGCCGTCCTCCTCGTTGAAGCTGTAGAGCTCCTCGGGGCTCATGAGCGGGACCTTGACGTATCTCGTGCTCTCCTGGATGGATTTGCCGCTTGCGGAGTTCGAGACCGAGTAATCGGTGAACTTCTTCGTGGTACTGCCCATTTCGCGGGATATCTGCTCGCAGTCGGAAAATAGGGATGAGCCCATGTACATGAAGATGGCAGAGTTTGCACGGATGGATTCCGACTGCTTGCCGTATCGGGCCTCGAGCTGCTTGCCGTCCTGCACAATGGCGCAGAGGTTGATCCAGAACTTACGGCTCTCGGCGAACAGCTTCTCCAAGTCGGGGATCTTGCCTATCTGGGCGAGCTCGTCGAGATAGCAGTAGAGGGGGATCTCGAGATGGCCGATACCGTTCGTGGAACCGATATCCTTGGAGATGTCGAACAGCTGGTTCAGGGCCATCGCTGCGACGAAGTCATAGGGACCGCCGCCGGACTTGATGCAGAAGAATATGGCACGCTTTCGTTTGTCGATAGACTGCAGGTCGAGTTCATCTCGACCCAGCATCTTCCTGATCGCGGGGTTATTGAGCCTTTGCAGACGCGCGGCACACGAGGAGACAACGGCCGCCATCTGCTCGGGGGCACCGGCGTTTGCCTTGAAGGTGCGATAGTTGGTGAGGACGGAGTTCTCGGGAAGCGACTCGTCGTCGAGCGCGTCCTCGCCGTAGGTGTCGATGATGTACTGCGCGAACCCATCGAAGCCGTCGCGCTCCCGCGTCCCTTCGAAGACGAGGTCGAGCTTGTTGATGCCCTCGGCGCCGTCGGCCTTGGCCATCGCCAGGTAGTCGATGATACCGGGAAGGGTGCAGTCCGCGGTATTGCCGTTGGCCTTGAACCAGAAGACGAACATGCCGCAAACGCAGGTGTAGAAGTTCTTCTCCATATCGATGAAGAACTGCTGGTCGCCACGTGTGTCCTCGCCCTTGGTGTTCGAGATGAACATATTGACCAGGGAGTTGATGGACGTGACGTCACGGCAGTTGATGAGCGGGTTGTAAGGGGTCGAGGCCAGGATGTGCTCCTCGTCGCGCAAGTCGATTACCTGCACGTCATAGCCATTGTTCTCCAGAAACGCCGCCGATGCGCGGAATAGCTCGCCCGAGGGATCGGTGAAGACCATGTTGCCGTTCATCTGCATGATCTGGTTGATCACGAATCGATATGACTTGCCTGCGCCCGATCCGGCCATAACGAACATGTTGCGGTTCGGCACCTGGCTCTCTCGCCTGATCGGGTCCTTCTTGTCGTTGACGATGGAGGTGCCGGCGACCTTGCTGTTGAGCGATAGGATGATATTGTCGTCTTCGACCGTCTCGCACCAGTCAGGGACGGGCCACTCGGCCGTCGCCTTGTTATGCGAGTACAGCAGACGCTCCTGGGCGGTGGAGAAACGCTGGGAGCCATATTGCTTGGCCGGCGATATATCCTCGCCGGGCGCCTCCTTCTTGAGGAAGACGACAAGTGCAATCACGATGGCCGCAGCAGCAGAAATCAGCAACGGGACCCCACCGAAGAAGACGCCCAGGGGTCGGCGTGACGCCGCCCACGCTATGAATGCCACGGCATCTTCGGGCGTATCGATGCCATTGTAGCCGAGCATGACCTTCTGGACCGTAAGGTTTACGATCCAGAAGGCGGCTGTACCCAGCACGACGGCACCGATTGCCTTCGTTATGTCCACCTTGGGCAACTTCATGAATTACCTCTTGACCCTCTTATTGAGGGTGCGGGAGTGTGTGGCCGGGCGGTTCTGCTTGCCGATCTGGTGGCGGTTTGCCTTTCGGTCGGCGGCGTCACGCATATTGACGGCGCGAATGACTTCGTGTGAGCCCATCTGCTTGGTGCGCCCCTGACGCTGCTGCAGCTTAACCGTACCCTCTAAGGCCTCACGGTCCTTCAGGGTTTCGATCTGGGCATGGCATCGAACGAGGGCGTCGGCGCGCCCCTCGCAAAACGCGCCCTTGACATCCCCCTCGCAGATCTGGTTTCCGATTTTTGCCGTTTGTCCATCTGAATCGGTAATCCTGAAGGCGCCGGCCGTGGTCACGGCCGCAGTGTAGACAGTACCGTCCCAACCGGTGAATTTTCGTTTGTACATCCCATCGGACTGGTCGAATTTCCAAGACTCACCGAGATATTCGATGCTTTCCGGTGCAGGCGGCAGGCCGATCGGGGGGAGGCCCACGGCAGGGAGCCCGATTGCGGGAAGCTCGGGACACTCTTTATTTTGCTCAGACGAGCGGTCGTTATGTGCGATGGCAGGTGTTTGGACCGGCTCGTCATTCTCGACCGGCCCCCTCATGGCGCTGTCCACGTCGGCATTCGAGATCAGCTTTCTCTCGATAGCCGTCTCGATGCAGGCGGCAAGTGCCTCCTGGTCCTTCATCTTGTATTCGATTGCAAAATAGCCGGTCGCCGGGTCTTCGAAAACCGCAAACCCGATTCGGTGCCTGCGGCAGATGTCGGAAAGGAGCGACAGGTCGCCGCGGTCGAGGGCGCCTTCCTTACCGAGGTTGACGAGCTTGATGACATCGTTGCGATCGCGCCTCAACGTATGCTCGGTCACAAGGCCGTAACGCCCAAGGCCATTTACGTGGCTGATCGCATGGTTCGCGCCGCGCTGGGCTGTCCTACCGGCAGTTCCGGCAACTTTGCCGGTGCCGCGGGCCAGCGCCCTCATTGTGAGTATGAGAACCTCTCGCGCCGGCGGCATGACAGCCTGCCCGAGCATAAGCAGGACACGCATGGCCTCTTCGTTCTCTCCGGGCATTGCTGATACCTCCTTCCGGCGATGAGTATTTGGGGCCGCACAGTCAAGCGGCGCCAAATACAGTTTTCGCCATATAGGCCACCCGTGCGGACCGGTTTGGTGCCACAAGGTGACAATTTTCTAAATATGTCTGTGAGCTCCGGGGTGCTTGGCATGTGCTCCCGGATATCTATGGCCTTTGACAATTGACGCGGCATGTAGATACAGATGCCTGGTCGCCAAGGCGTCGGCGAGGGCGGTATGGGGCGCCCCCTCGAAGTTGTATCCAACGGCATCTGCCGCAGAGACCAGCCTCCATCGGGAATTGGTCTCCGAGAACGGGCCGTACACACGACCGAAGTCCTCCATAGCATCGATTATCTTTGTCGTCTGAGGGATGACGACGCCCTCTTTCTCGAGAAAGCCGAGGTCGAAATTGACATTCCATCCGACAACCTTATCCGTACGGTTGAATAGAGATTGAACGGCCTCAAGATAGATTTCAAAGGGCTTGCAGTTCGCAACGGAGGCAGGGGAGATGTGGTTCACGCGCTCGGCATCTGGCCACTCCGTCTTATGCTGCGGCTTGACACGTAAATGGACCGTCGAGGGAGAGTCCAGACCTTCTATATCGAGAACCATGGCAAGCGTCAGGATCTCATCTCCGCCGGCGGCGTCGAACCCCGTGGTCTCCGTGTCGATTGTCATGCACTCGATAGGGGAGTCGAACGGTATAAGGGTAATGCTCATCGCGTTGCGCCCCCTCAGGACTGCCCATAGTGATAGTAGCCGGTGCGATTGGCAGCCGTGGTATGGAGAGCGCCCTCGGTACCGCCGCCCAGCTTCCTGCTGATCTGCGCGATGAGGCTTTTCGTGCCGGGCATCTCGTGGGCGCGCTCGGTCTTGATATCGCTCTTTTGGACATAGCCCTCGTCGACAGACTCATCCCACTCGTCCTGGGTTGCCTCGGTGTAGAAGACCGGCGCCTCGGGGTCGTTTTCGATGGCCTGGGAGGCAAGCATATCGATGTGTTCGGTATTCCCCCTCACGGCGGCATGGACAACGTCGTCGGTGAGCGCACCGCCGTTCGCGATGTACTCATAGAGGCTCTGGTCGGCCGGGTCGGGAATCACGCGCCCGAACTGTTCGTCCGTGACATAGCCCTCGTCGCCGATCCTGAATTGGCCATAGGGCCCCGCCGGCCACGGCCCAGCGATACGCGAGAGCTCCGTGTCCGCCATGACATAGAATTTCATGACGGTGAGCTTGTCATCTCGCGAGATATAGTCTTGGACAGCGACGGGGGCCTTCGGGTTGATATGGGTTCGGTCTGACGGCGAGAGCGCAAGACCTCTCTCGATCTCATATTCGGCTTGGGCAGTGGAGGCCGTGAAAAGGGCTCGCGCGAGCAGCCAGGACTTCTGACCCGCATACGTATCGGGGGCGATACCGTCAAGAGCGACCTCGGCCACCGCCGAGAGAAGGTTGGGCTCTGCCATAATCGCGCCGAGCGTGGCGACAGCCGGCCACTTAAGGTATCCCTCGCATTGCTGCGGGTCCATGATCATTTCGCGCACAGCATCGAAAACGCGGTCGAGGTTGAGCAGGCCGAGCCCCGCTGCCACCGCCGACCTATCCAGGTTGTCCATACGGCTCTCCCTTCGGTCAAAGTTCCGTTGGTTGTATCGTCCGCCCTCGGGCTTGTCGATGAGAGCCGTTGAACAACTGTTCCTAGAATTTGGTTAGTTAATGTTTAAGCGATTGAGCGTGGGGGAGGGTCACGTCGCGCTCCATCGACATGACCCCATCGGGCGATGCCGTGCTTTTGGTCGCAAGTCGAAGCGAGTCAATGATCCTTTTCGTGCTGGGACCGCAATCGACTCTGTGGGGGGCCACGCTCAGCTCTTCATACTGGTCAAGGATCGCGTCCACCTTCCGCGACTCGTCGAAGGTCTGGCCGCGATAGAGCTTATAGTCGTGTCCGCCGATTCTGACAAGGCCGTCAGACGCAAGGGCAATGCCTTTAGCTTCAATCGCCGGCACGATGGCAAAATATACACCTGCGGCGATGGCGATATCCTTGTATTCATCGGGAATGACCATCTCGCGGAATTCGGACAGATCCCTCATCGAAAGAAACGCATTAAGGTTAACTTCAACGGCGTCATATCCACCCCGTCCGGCACCATCGATAATGGAGCCGAACACCTCTGAATCCATGAGTATGCCGGGCAAGGGGTCTGCACTAGACCTCTTCATATAGACAATGCGATCTCCTTGGGCGGGCCCGTCGAGGTTAACGGTCACGTCCGACCAAAGCGCGCCGAACGAGTCGGACCCGTCGGTCACATCGAAGGCTTGGATGCAGAGTGTATCGTTCTCCTCGTAGAATTGCTTCACGAGCTCCACGGTCTTCGGCTCACCGTCAACCGAATAATTGACCTTGAGGCCGCCCTTGGTGGTTGCATCTACATAGAGGCTGCTGTCCTCGATGCGCTTTTTGAGATTCTCCCTATAGGCGACCAGCGATCCCGGAAGCGCCTGGATCTCAGAAAGACCTTTTTCCAATTGGTCAATATCGACAACGACCGGCTGCTCGATTTTAGGGAACGGACCCAGCTGAAACGCCTTCATCGCATAGTCGCTTCGGTCTTCCCTAGCCGTCATAACGAGGGCGGCGTCACTTGGAAACAGCGTAGTACCGTCAACCCTAACGATCCTGACGGTGTCTCGCCTTGTCGCCGATGCCACAGACTGAAGGACATGGGACGATGCCTGGTCGATATTTCCGAGAACGATGGCGCCACCGCTCGCGGCAGAGATAACACCCGGCCTGATTGGGCGCCCGCCGCCGATAATACCTGCAATGCTTGCCGTCCCGATATCGGAGACGACGGCAACGTTGCCCTTCGCCCCGACACCGGCAAGGTCTCTCATGAGCATCGCCTCATCGCTTTCGCCGACGCGGAAGAACGCGCGAAGTGCCTCTCCCGCACGTTCCGGGCTATCCGTCTCGATTAGGATGGGAATGCGCGTCGCAAGGGCTTCGGCCACAGTAGAAACTGCAGCGGGCGGGTAAACCGGACTTAATTGATCTGGTTCAGCTGGCATGGATCTTCCGATAAGATTCTCAGGATTACCCAATGAACCTGATGAAATCGAGTCCAAGGCCTGAAGGTTCGGATGGGCCGGCCTCAATCCGCGGGGAGTTGCCGCGGAGACGACGCCCTGGAGATTCAGCTCATGGCAGAGATTCTCGACTGCAATGGTGCCCCGACACGACGTCACGTTACCGCCGAAGTCCAGCGATCCGAAGAACAGCTTATCCTTGAGATATTCGGGGTCCAGTTGCCCCGAGACGCCCAGAATACCAAGAGCAATAGGAAGAGCAAGAGAATCTGGGGTCCGGAATCGGCCCGAGAAGCTCCTGCTATAACCGGGAGTTGGCATCAGGTCGATAGAGATGCTGTCCCGGGGCACGGTATACCCCTGTGCCTTAAGGGCGCATCTGACGATACCTCGCAACTCCACGGCGGCATTATCCTGAACGCCCGTAATGGTAATGCCGGGCAATCCGGGCTGCATTTCAATTGCGATGTCGATAGGCGCCGCAGAGGCAGCCTCTACAACAGCCCCATGGACAACAGAACGCTTGGCCATATCTTGCTCCATTCCTCAATGGTCTTGAGGTAAGTTTGATATTGGCGGCGGTTGGGCGACCCCATTGAACAACTGTTCCTAAACACCAACCAAAGCAGGTTGCAGTAGGGCATAGATTGACTACACCGGATAAAACTAACGATAGTCAAAACCCCCATCCGCTTCTATCCACACTAATAGTATTATTTCTGCACTTAAATTCGGTTTTAGTTATGGACTCGGCGTCCCACCAGTCGAGCTGGGCGATGTTGTCGCGGATGTGCTGGCAGCTCTTGTGGAAGCCCTCGAGCTCGTACTCGGACAGGTCGAGCGTGTAGACCTCCTCGACGCCCTCGGCACCGATCACGCACGGCAGGGAGGTAAAGATACCCTCCTCGCCATACTGGCCGGTCATGAGCGTGGATGCCGAAAGCACGGCGTGCTCGTTGTGCAACACAGCGGCGCAGACGCGCGCGGCGGAGTTGGCGACGGCGTACTCGGTGCACTGCTTGCCCTGGTAGGTCACATAGCCGCCCTTGCGTGCGAGCTCCTCGACCTCCATGTGGTCGAAGGCATACTTGTCGGGGTTCTCGGCCTGAAGTTCGTTAAGGCTCTTGCCGGCGATGGTTGCGGCCTTAAAGGCTGCCAGCTGGCTAAAGCCATGCTCGCCGATCATGTAGGCGTCGATGGACTTGGGGCTCACGCCGACCTTCTTGGAGATCTCGGTACGCAGGCGGGCAGAGTCCAGGCCGCAGCCCGAGCCGATAATCTTCTTGGGATCGTAGCCGGTCAGATGCCACAGCTCGGTGCACACGACGTCGCAGGGGTTGGAGATGCTCACGAAGATGCCGTCAAAGCCGGCGTCGACGATGCGCTTGGCAAAGGTGCGGGCGGCGTCGGTGGTAAAGAACAGCTCGCCGTCGCGGTTGCCGGCGGCCAGCGCGACCTTGCCGGCGGCGTTGACGATGACGTCGCAGCAGGCAAGTTCCTCGTAGTGGTCGTAGCAGTTGACGATCTTGGTGTTGTACGGGACAAACGAAAGGGAGTCGCGCAGGTCCTGGACCTCGGACGTCACCTTGGCCTCGTTGATATCGCACAGGTACAGCTCATCGGCAATGCCCTGCATGAGCAGACTGTTGGCAACATGTGCTCCTACGTGGCCCTGGCCGACCACACCGATCTTACGCGTCTGGTACATATATGTATCCTTTCGGCCGAGTTTTTCGCGTCGAACCATTGTAGCGTCCTACTGCCACTTTGCTAGGCTAAAGCGCCATAGATTTTTGGGCATGCCTTAATCTCTACTTTTGGAGTGATTTGGGCCGCTGACGGCATCGCCGGGCGATGTACTCGCGCGGATGGGGCCGGTCGTTGTACCATAACTGCAACTGACTCGTAAGGAGCATTCATGCCCATTCGCATCCCCGACGCCCTCCCTGCCGCCGCGCAGCTCGAGAGCGAGAACATCTTTGTCATGACCGAGTACCGCGCGCTGCACCAGGACATTCGTCCGCTGCGCGTGCTCATCCTCAACCTCATGCCCACCAAGATCGCCACCGAGACGCAGATCATGCGCAAGCTCTCCAACACGCCGCTGCAGGTGGAGGTGGATCTGCTGCGTACCAAAACGCACGAGGCCACGCACGTGAACGCCGGCCACCTGGAGACGTTCTACCGCACGTTCGACGACATCCGCGACATCCACTACGACGGCCTGATCATCACGGGCGCGCCGGTGGAGCAGATGCCGTTCGAAGAGGTCGACTACTGGCCCGAGCTCTGCCAGATCATGGATTGGTCCACCACGCACGTGCACTCTACGCTGCACATTTGTTGGGGCGCGCAGGCGGGGCTCTACCATCATTACGGTATCCAGAAGTACGACCTGCCGGCAAAGGCGAGTGGCGTGTTCGAGCATTATCTGGTGAAGCCGCAAAGCCCGCTGGTCCGCGGTTTTGACGACCGTTTCTATGCCGTGCATTCGCGCAACACCGATGTGCGCCGCGAGGACGTAGAGGCCGAGCCGCAGCTTGAGGTCGTGGCCGTGTCTGACGAGGTGGGCCTGTACATCGTCAAGTCGACCGACAGCCGTCGCTTCTTTGTCTTTGGCCATCCCGAGTACGATACCGACACGTTGCGCCTGGAGTACGAGCGCGACGTGAAGCGCGGGCTCAACCCCCAGGTTCCGGCGCATTACTTCCCGAATGACGACCCCACGGCCGAGCCGCGCAACGTCTGGCGCAGCCAGGCTCAGTTGCTCTACACCAACTGGCTCAACTACTACGTTTACCAGACCACGCCCTACGACCTGGCCCGCGCCGGCGAGGAGCACTAGGCTGCGACTGTGGCCGTGGCTGATGTGACGGCGGTTAGGCGCTGACGATGTGGGGCAGCGGCAGGTCGTGGGCGTCGGTGGGAACGTGGCCGACGCGCTGTTCGTCAAAGGCGATGCCGATAATCTGACATGTGGCCGAAAGCGTGGGCAGGTAGCGGTCGTAGCAACCGCCGCCGTAGCCCAGGCGCGCGCCGGTTTGGTCGAAGGCCACGAGCGGCACGATAATCATGTCGAGAACATCGGCAGGCACGATAGGGAAGCGGTCGCTGTCGATGTCCATGGCCGTGAAGGTCCGTGTGGGGTGGGCGATAAACGGAGCCGCGGACGCATCGTCGACAGCAACTGCCCGCATGCACATGCGCTGGCCACAAGCTGTGGCTTCGGCTGCCGAGAGCATGCACGGATAGGCCACGCGCCAGTCGCGTTTGGCGGCCGCCGCGGCAAACGCGGCAGGATTGACTTCGGAACCCATCGCGGCATAGACGGCAACGGTGTGCGGTGCCGCGGGATCCGAGCGACCCAGTCGCTTAACAAGCCGCGCACAGATAACGGCAGACTTCGCCGCCCGCAAGTCCAAATCAAGAGCATCGCGCCGAGCAATCACCGCCCGCCGCAACTCAGCCTTGTCCATCCCGGCCCTCTCTCCCAAACCTACCAAAAAGGGACAGGTTTATTTTGGCAGGTTTTATCTGGGCAAACGCGAAAAAGACGGCAAAACCACCACGAAGGTGCTGTCTCCTTTGTGGTGGTTTTGCTTGCCGTGCCTTAGCCCAGCAGGTCGATGACGTTAAAGCCGGCGTTGCTCTTGGCGATGACGTCTCGGCCGCCCAAGACGCCGGGGGGGGGCCCCGCCGGGCGGCGATCGA
>URGG01000049.1 GCA_900547345.1 uncultured Collinsella sp.
GCGGTGAAATAGGGACTGTTTGCGCCACCTAGGCCGCAAAACAGTCCCTATTTCACCGCAACTTATATGGGGATTGATTAGATGAACGAGTCTTTGGACAGCTCAAAATAGTCGGGATGCAAGGCGATAACCGGGCCCTGCTCCTCGGGCATCAGGTGCAAGTGCGTCTCTGCCAGATAACTCGCCGCATCGGTATCGCCCCTCTTAATGGCCTCGAGAATCCGGCGATGCTGCCGACGAATCGGCTCCCAATCCAGATCCTGCGACACCATACGCAACCAGTTGTATCGCTCAAAATGCGTGTTGACGCTCTTCATCCAATCCCACAACATGTGACGACCGGCAATCTCAAAACACGTCTCATGGAACAGGTTGTCCAGGTCAAAGAAACGACGCGTCTCGCTATGGTCGAGCGACTCGGACTCGGCAAGAATCTGCTCGAGCCGACACTTCTGCTCGGGTGTGGCGGCAGAGCAGCATTTAATGAGCACGCTTCTCTCGAGTTTCTCGCGCAAGAAACAAGCATTCTCGGCGCGTTCCATGCTGATCTTAGAAACGTAGGTGCCGCTTTTGGGACGCGTTTCCACCAGCTCCTGCTCGCGCAGGCGCACAAAGGACTCGCGAATGGGCGTGCGCCCGATTCCCGTCTCCTTTTCCAGACCAATCGCCGAAAGGCGCGTGCCGGGCTTGAGCTCGGCATAGATGATCTTGGAGCGCAATGCGTTGTATGCCTGATCTTGCAGGCTCTGATAATGCTGGTGCTGTTCCATAAAGCCCTCGGATAAGTCCTCGGTTAGTCGAATACCACCATGCAATACTATCGCATCCCCCGCCCCCTCATAAGTTGCGGTGGAATAGTTCCTGTTCAAGGCCTTCAGCAGCAAAAACAGGAACTATTCCACCGCAACTACAGCCAACGAGTTGTTGCGATTAGGTGAACGTTCACCTTTTTATTGTTTTTATCTTCGCAAATAAAATCCCGTGCGTATACTTAGGCTCAAACGAAACCGATTTCGTTGAGCGTGGGCAATAGGATTGCTAAGACGCACCCTACCATCTTGGCATCTTATCGCCCACGCAATACCATTTGCTTTCTTCCCGTCTCGTTGGACCTTTAGTCCCATTCCGGCACAGCGAGACACTTCCTAGACGACTGACCGTGGGGCCGGCTTTTCTGCTTTTGCAGCAGTGCCTCCGATAACCCTCTTTTGCCGGCCCGGGTCAGCTTTTTCACACAACCGAAAGGACGGGTAGCAACATGCGACCGCTCATCATCATGCATGGCGAGAACATCGACTGGCGCCATACCGTCATCAGAATGCTGATGTATCTGGTGGGCGTTGCAGTACTGGCACTCGGTATGAGTCTCCAGACGGCATCCGGCCTGGGCGTCGCCGCGCTCACGTGCTTTGCCACAACCCTATCCATGCTCACTGGTAAGACGCTCGGCTTTTGGATCACCGCAACCTACGTCGCCTACATCGTGGCGCAATTAGCCATCTTGCGAAGCGAGTTCCAGCCGCGCATCCTGCTCGAGTTGTTCTTCTCAACGCTGATTGGCGGCTTGACCGACCTCTTCATGGCGGTCAACCCACTGCATCCCACGGCACTCCCCACACAGATTGCGACCATGCTGCTCTCCCTCGCTGTCACCGCATTTGGCGTAAGTCTCGTCGTCAACATGGGCGTTGTCCCCAACGCGCCCGACGGCTTGGTGCAAGTCATTGCCGAAAAGCTTAAACGCCGCTTTGGTGACGTAAAAGTCGTGTTTGACTGCTCACATGTCGCCGCCTCGCTCGCGTTGTCGCTGATCTTTATGTACAACCTGGGCGGCTTTGGCGTCACGACCGCCATCTCGGCACTGTTCCTGGGCCATGTCATCAACGTCGCCAACAAGCTGTTCGCCCAGCGCTTTATCCGCGCGGCATTCGGAAAATAGCACCACCGTAAGAACCCGCGAGTAGCGCTTACTTTGCTATATCTCACTATACTTTGCTATATCTTGCTATATCTTGCTATATCTTGAGCAAAGGTGGCTCACATGCAAACAAACCCTTTTAAGCCCACAGCAGGTAAAACACCTCCCACGATTATCGGCCGCGAAGATGTACTTGAAGAATTCAGTGAAGGCCTCACCAACGGGCCTGGTGCCCCTGGGCGCCTAATGCGCATAGCCGGCGTCCGTGGAACGGGCAAGACGGTCCTCCTTGACGAGTGCTCACGTTTGGCGCAAAGCCGTGGCTGGACGGTCATAAAAGAGGTCGCAACCGAGGGACTTTGCCAGCGCATTCTCGAACAGCTGCAGCCCAAATTCCAGGCCAAACACGCCAGATTTGAGCCCACCGTAGCTGGCATATCCATCGGCAGCATAGATATTGAGCGAATCGGCCCATCGCTACGCGACGCCATGAGACAGACAATAACTAAGAATGGAAATGGCCTGCTCATCACTCTCGACGAGGTTCAGGACGCAGAGCTCGATGAGGTCCGAACGCTCTCCATTGCGATTCAACAGGTTATCGGCGAAGACCTTGATATCGCCTTTGTTTTTGCTGGGCTACCTTCGATGATTGAAAGCATCATCAACGGAAAGACACTTACGTTTTTGCGCCGTGCCCTCCCCTTTGATCTGAAGGCTGTGGCAGTAACCGAAGTGTCGTACTCCCTCGAGGAAACCATTGAAGCGTCTGGCATGGAGTTGCAGCCAGGTATTGCCGGCCAACTTGCCGAGGCAACGCAAGGCTATCCTTTCATGATCCAACTCGTTGGATACTACGCATGGCAGTTGGCGAGACGTGCACATACAGCGATTATTGGAGAAGAAGAAGCCGAGCGCGGCATTGCAACGGCACGCGAACGCTTCTGCGCCATGGTGATTGAGCCCGCGCTGCGGCGCATTCCGCCCACGTGCATCGCTTATCTGCTGAGCATGGCTTCTTTGGGGCAAACGAGCTCGACTAGCATGGTTGCCGATGGCCTAAACAAAACGCCTCAACAGGTGAGCTCCGTCCGCAGCCGCCTGTTAAGAGAATCGATTATCGAGGCTCCCTCGTACGGCAAGGTCTCATTTGCCATCCCCTACATGCGCGACTACCTCTACGAACACAAAGCCGAACTGGAAGTTGAACTGTAGAAACGGCAACTGCCCTGCAAGACGAAAACCGTTTTCGTGCGGATTTATAGCAGACGCAAACGGTTTTCGTCTTGATTTGCGTACGGAATTAAGACGTAAATTGCGCTTTCGTACGCTTATTACCAGACGCAAATTGTTTTCGTCCGGCCATGCGTCCCCAATCTAGACGAAAAGAGCCCCGAGCTCGTATTGAACTGCATCCCAATTCTTGGACGGGCGCCGATGCCCTGATCTCTGCCATGTCGAGGTGCGAGATCAAATCCTTGGCGCGCTCGCCGGAGTGGTATGCCTTGTTCGGCGCCACCTTCCTGTAGAGCTTCTTGAGCTTCGTCTTCCCCTTGTTGCCCGGCGGCATCTCCGTCTCAGGTGGCAGCCCTAGGAAGGACAGGACGCCGGGCAGGTCGCACAGCATCACGTCCTCGATGTCGGCCTTGGCCGCCAGGTCGACGACTCTCTGCGCTGTCGGCGAGATGTTCGGGGTGCTGCTACCGCCCGCTGGTTCGGAAGCTGGCGGGCAGTAGCGGCAGTAGCGGTGTGGCTCGATAGGCCCGAATATCCGTAAGGAAGGTGCTCGCTCTCATATGTGCTGATATGCCTCGCCTCGCGAACCTTGGGATGCTTCCTGAGGTAATCCCTCAATTCGAGCCACTCTTTATGCTCATAACGCTTCGAAATCGTTTCCCCGTCGACAGTTTCCTTCACATAATGGTATGTTCGAACGCCTTCGAACTTGCCGAACCCGTTCTCGACGCTGAAGTTTCTGAACCAGCGCGAAAACCCATTCAGGTCCATGAAGTTGACTTGGGGATGCCTGTCTTTCGTTCGTTCGAATGAGTGGACGAGCGGAGTGCCTTTGACTTGTTCCAGGCCGAAGGCTTCCATTTCGCGGACCTGCTCCTTTTTCCAGAATTCGAGATACGACGTCAGCGTCTCGCTTATCGAGATCCTCCGCGCGCTTTTCTTGCTTTTGGGCGAGCGAACGCTTCGATCGGCCGCGAACTGCTGCTCAATGAGGATGCTTCTGTTCTCGACGGAGACATCGGACCACGTCATCCCGAGGGCTTCCGCCCTTCTCATGTCGGTGTCGAGCATGAGCATCACGCATGTGATGTGCGCGTCCGGTTCTCGATTGAGTAGGATGTCGAGTAGGCGAGCGGCGTGATGGTTCCTTCGCGGTTGTCGTGGAACTTTTTTGCGTACGAGCCGACGGTGCCCCTCGATTTTTGGACGTAGGTGCCGCTGTTGAGTTCTGCCTTGTAGGCTTCGAGTGCGGCGTCGACCTCTCGGCTTTTGGTGGTATGTATGGTCTGCCACGGCGAATAGCGGTATTTGCCCGTGACCGGATCCTTGCCGAGGCTGTGACGGTAGCGCCACGTGTATTTGTCGCGGCGTTGCTTCGTTCCTTTGCCTATGACGAGAGGTCGGTCGTTCATCGTGTTCCTTGCCTGAAGTGCCTGAGAATCGCGCTCGGTTGCGCGGAATGGCGCAAAGGGCTGGGGCGGGTGGGCATTACCCTTGGTGGTGGGCCCTGCGTGGTGTCACACCCCAAGGGTAATGCTCCGCCTGACCGCTTTCAAGCTCGTTGTGGGTCGAATTTGGGTCGAATTATTCCGCGTACTTTTCTTTCGTAAATCTATGAAAACATCAAATGACCTGGAGTTATATTGACTTCAATTTGGGTCGAAATGTCTGAATGAAACAACGTCGTAGCGACCTCATAACCCGAAGGTCGGTGGTTCAAATCCGCCCCCCGCGACCATGAAACTTCAGGTCGGAAGCATAAAAGCTCCCGACCTTTTTCTTTGTCTAGGGGTTTCGGCATCTCTCGTTCTTTGGGTACCTCGAGGCGGGCAATCAGATAGATGCTTACGAGTATCATAGGGTCTTTTTACGTCGCGGTCGTGTCTCGTACTGGTGCGCCGCTCTTTGTGGGACGTGTCACTTTGCCATAGGTTGTCCGGCGGCGGGGCGCAGGTCGTTCCCCGTGGCGTCGCTCCTTTCGACGCTACGCTGCCTGGCTACTCGTTCCACTGGTGCTTTTTCATGTCGACGCAGCCGTTGTCTCGGAAGGCGACTCCTTCCTCCGTCAGTAGTGCTCGCTGGTCGGGGAAGTTTGGCGCGAGGCGTCCCGCGTGGTTGACGACGCGGTGACAGGGATAATCGCCGTAGCGATCCGCCTCGCTCAGCACCGCTCCGACCAGGCGAGAGTTTTTCTCCCTGCCGATGAGGCGCGCTATCTGACCGTACGAGGCGACGCATCCCGCCGGAATCTCTGCCACGACGGAGAGAATCTCATAAACCAAATCTTCGTCCAGGACTTTTCCCATCGTATCGCTCCCGTGTTCGCTTTTGCCTTCGGGGGCGCGGCGCCGATCACCCGTGCTGCAATTTTCGCAGCTCCCCTTACCGAAGCATCGAGGGAAAGCGCGTGCGTGTCAAGGTTGTCTGGTCCAGTTGCTGGCTCGATGCCTCGAGATGTTCGCCTCAAGTGCGACCTGCCCCTATTGGAAAAGGATGCCGAAGATGTATTTGGTGATGGCGGAGCGGCGGATGACCCCCACGAGTTTGCCCTCGTCATCAACCACAGGAAGCTTCTTGAACTTCTTCTTCGCCAGCAGCGCGGCGACGCGGGCGATGCTCTGCTCGGGACGGGCACACACTACCTGGCGCGTCGCGAAATCCATGACGCAGCGATCCTTCAGGTCTTCGATGCGCTGCTCAAGGCTCTGATCGTCGAAGTACAGCATGGACGCGTCGCCGCCCGTGAAGATGGTGTGAGCGCGATGCTGCGCGATGGCTCCCATGACATCGCCGTCGGAGATGAACCCGACCACCTGGTTGCGCTCATCGATTACGGGCATGCTGCTCACCTCGTTTTCGGCGAGCATGCGCACCACGTCGGAAATCGTGCAATCCTGCGTGCAGGTGAACGGCTCTTCAATCATGATGCTCGAAACGGGCGTCCCCTCGAGCTCGAGCGGGATGCGCTCGGACAGAATCTCGGACATCGCTTATGCCTCCTTCGTTTTCGGTGCGGTTTTCTTGGTGCGCACGCTGAATATGGCGCAGATAAGGGAAACGAGGCCGATTGCCGCGCACACCTTGTAAGCGACGCCCGCGCCCACGGCGGTGGCTACTTGGATGCTCGCATCGACGCCGGCCGACGCGGTGACGCTTGTCATGACCGTGATGATGAGCGCCGTGCACAAACCGCCGGCGACCTGGCGACCGGTGTTCGCGATGGCGTTGCCGTGGGCGATCATGTCATTTTTCAAGGCATTGACACCCCATGTGTTCACCGGCATGTTCGCGAGCGACTGGCCGGCGGACTGCAGCATGCAGAACAGCGCAACCACCAAGATGGGCGTGTTTACCGTCGAAAGCGAGAGCAGGAACAGGGCGCCGGTCATGAGGGCCAGGCCGACGATCGAGATGGCACGCGGACCGAACTTGTCGAACACCACGCCGGAGATAGGGCTGATGATGATGCCCACCGCCGCGGCGGGAAGCATGGCCATGCCGGTTTCGAAGGCCGAAGCGCCAAGCGAGGTTTGCAGCAGCAACGGCAACAGCGTGTTGGTGACCAGGCATGCGGCGTTGATGAGCGTGACGATGATGGCGGCCACGCGGAACTCGCGCGTCTTGAGCGTGCCCAGTTGAAGCAGCGGGTCCTCGATTTTGCCCTGGCGTACGACGAACAGCACCAAGCACACGACACCCGCGACGATCGAGCCGAGCACCACGGGGTTGCCCCAACCCATCGACGAGGCGCTCGAGAACCCGTAGAGAAGTCCGCCGAAGGCGATGGTGGAGAGGACGACCGAGGGCAGGTCGAGCTTGGGGTTCTTCAGCTCGCCCACGTTTTTCAGCATGAACACGCCCAGCACCAGCACGAGAATTGCGAGGGGGACGATGGCGCCGATCATGGTGCGCCAGCCGTACGTGTCGATCACCGCACCGCCTACGACGGGGCCGACCGCGGGACCCGCCGACATGACGATGCCCGCCATGCCCATAGCCGTTCCTCGTTTCTCGACGGGGAACACCAGCATGGGAACCACCGAGACAAGCGGCATGAGCACGCCTGAGCCCGCCGCTTGCAACACGCGACCGATGATGAGGAACAGGAAATCAGGGGCTGCGGCGCACAGCAGCGTGCCCAGCGCGAACACCAGCGTCGCCCCGAAGAATAGCGCGCGGGTGCTGAACTTGTCGATAAGGAACGCCGAAACGGGGACCATGATGCCGCTCACCAGCGGGTATATGGACATGATCCACTGGGCAGTCGAGGCATCGATGGCGAAATCGGACATGATGACCGGCAGCGCAGGCGACATCACCGTTTGGTTCAGTAGCGCCAAGAAGGCACCCAGGACGACGACCGCGACGATGCGGATCTGGGTACCGGTAATGCGCCCATTGGCGGGCGCGACCGTACAATTATCAGACATAAGCTTCCTTCGTATCTATTCGATTCTTCGCCGAAGGCGCACCGGCCCACGGGCGAAATAACATGCACGTGCTATGCGTGCATCAGATACGACAGGAAGAAAGCGGCTGCTCAGAGCGCACTTGGGGAACAACAGGAGAGGCCCCGTATACCAGGGGCCGCCGAATTGCGATGTATGCTTTGGTCAAATCCTTCATAGCGGGGAGGTATTCTAGCAGCCGTCTTCGCCCCTTTCAAGGGATGTAACCCAGACGTTGATTTTCTTCACCGAGGCGCCATCGTTGACGGGTGGCGTGCTTCTCTATCGCCACACCGCGGGGCGAGGGAACGCCGCGGCGAGCTTGTACATCGGCTATGTGTGCAGCTGCGAGCGTGTCGCCGGCGCGCGCTGGGCGCCAGTCCGATCCGGCCGACTCTTGCCGACGGTCGGTCGCCGTCCTCCTCCATCTCCGCCTGCTCTGTTTTTGCTCGGCTCCCTTGTCGTATCATGGACGGACGAGAATTGAGCGAAGGCGGTACGTATGAACATCCAGATATTCGGCACGAAGAAAAGCTTCGATACTAAGAAGGCGCAGCGCTATTTCAAGGAACGTCGTGTGAAGTTCCAGTTCATCGACTTGAAGGAAAAGGAGATGAGCAAAGGCGAGCTCGAAAGCGTGGCGCGCGCCGTCGGCGGGATCGACGCTGTGATCGATCCAAAGGCGAAAGATGCCGACACGGTTGCGCTCGTACAGTATCTTGCTGCCGACCAGAAGTTCGAAAAGGTGCTCGATAACCAGCAGATTCTTCGTGAGCCCATCGTTCGCAACGGCCGCCAGGCAACCGTTGGCTACGAGCCTGACGTGTGGAAGGGCTGGGAATAAAGTGAAGCGCCCACGCCCGTGGTTTTATCCACGGACGCGGGCGCTTGCGTAAGACGTCTCTTGTCGTTTGAGTGGAGCGCCCCGGCGGCGCTGAACAACGCGCCCCGGTGACGTGGCTCGAGGCTCTTTGTGCCGCACATCTATGAGAGGGAATCGATGCGCACGGGCGCTACTCCATGTAGCCGCCCTGAATGGCGGAAACCGCATGCTCGGTAAAGAACTTGAGCGTGCCGGAGGTATAGCGATTAGCCTTGGGCTTCCAAGCGGCTCGACGCTCGGCCAGGACGGCGTCGACCTCGGCCGGCTCCATCTTCTTGCCGGCGATGCCCACGATAGACAGCGAGCGCTCGGGAATATTGATCTGGATAAGGTCGCCCTCCTCGATCAGGGCAATCGGGCCGCCCACGGCAGCCTCGGGCGAAACGTGACCGATAGCCGGGCCCTTGGAGGCGCCGGAGAAGCGGCCGTCAGTGATCAGGGCAATGCTCGCGCCCAGCTCGGGGTCGCTGGCGATAGCCTCGGTGGTGTAGAACATCTCGGGCATGCCGGAACCCTTGGGGCCCTCATAACGAATGATGACGGCGTCGCCGGGCTTGACCTCGTGCGTCAGGACGGCGTGGATAGCGTCCTCCTCGCAGTCGAACGGACGTGCCTTAAGCGTGGCCTGGAACATCTCGCGCGGAACAACCGTGTGCTTGACGACGGCGCCCTCGGGGGCAAGGTTGCCGTGGAGGATGGCGATGGAGCCGTCGGTACCAAAGGCCTGGTCAAACGGGCGAATGATGTCCTCGCGCTTGAGATTCCACTTCTCAAGGTAACGACCGCACTTCTCGTAGTAACCGTTGTTCTTGAGGTCCTCGAGGTTCTCGCCGAGAGTCTTGCCGGTGACGGTCATAACGTCGAGGTGGAGCATCGACTTGATCTCCTCCATGATGCGCGGCACGCCGCCCGCATAGTAGAAGAACTGCGCCGGCCACTCGCCTGCGGGGCGAACGTTGAGCAGGTAGTGGGCGCCACGGTGCAGGCGATCGAAATCGTCGGCGGACATCTCGATGCCAAACTCGCGGGCGATCGCGGGAATGTGCAGCAGCGAGTTGGTGGAGCCCGAAATGGCGCCGTGGACCATGATGAGGTTCTCGAAGGACTCCTTGGTCACGATGTCGCGGGGGCACAGGTTGTGCTCGGAGAGCCACACGGACTGACGGCCAGCCTCGCGCGCAAATTCGCGCAGGTCGGAGCTCGTCGCAGGCAGCAGGGCCGTGCCGGGCAGCATAAGGCCCAGGGCCTCGGCGGTAACCTGCATGGTCGAGGCGGTACCCATAAACGAGCAGGCGCCGCAGCTGGGGCATGCGTTGTGCTTGGCAAACTCAAGCTCCTCGCGGGAGATCTCGCCGCGCTCGTAGCGGGCAGAAATCGCGCCGAGCTGCTCCAGGGTCAGCAGGTCGGGGCCTGCATCCATGACACCGCCGGTAACGACGATGGAGGGGATGTTGATGCGGCCCATGGCCATGAGGTTCGCAGGCAGGCCCTTATCGCAGCTGGCGACAAAGACGCCGGCGTCGAACGGGGTGGCCTTGGCATGGATCTCGATCATGTTGGCGATCATGTCGCGGCTGGGCAGCGAGTAGTTAATGCCGTCGTGGCCCTGGGCCTCGCCGTCGCAGATATCGGTGCAGAAGTAACGGGCACCGTGACCGCCAGCCTCGGCAACGCCAGCACGGACCTCCTCGACCAGCTCAAACAGGCCGGCAGAACCCGGGTGCGAGTCGCCAAACGTCGACTCGATAATGACCTGCGGCTTGTCCAGATCCTCGATGGACCAGCCAGAGCCCAGACGCAGCGGGTCCATCTCGGGGCTGATGGTGCGAAACTTGCCGGAACGCGGCTGCAGCTTGGCAACCAGGTCGGCTGCCTCCTGCTGAATCTGTGCCTTGGTCTTCTCGTCCATGATGCTCTCCTCTTTTGATTTGAACGGTTGTACCAATCGTTGGTTAATGAATCAGGTGTAAATGGGTACCGAGCGATGCCCTCGGCAAAAGATGCTTAGCTACGCGAACTAGGCGAAGAACGAAATCACCAGGGCGCAGGCAAGACCCGAAAGGCCGATGAGCGTCTCCATAATGGTCCAGGACTTGAGGGTGGTTTTCTCGTCAATCTCCAGGAACGAGGAGCACATCCAAAAACCGGCATCGTTGACGTGCGAGAGGGCCGTGGCACCGCCGCAGATAGCAAGACAGATGGAGGCACGCATGAGCACCGAAGCGCCGGCGACCGCGGGCATGGCGGCCATAATGCCCGATGCCATGGTCATAGCGACGATGGAACTGCCGACAGAGGCACGCACCATGACGGCGATCAAAAAGGCAACGACCACCAAAGGCAGTGGTGAGGCCTCGAGCATAGGGCCGATAACCTGGCCCAAGCCGCAGTCCTGCAGCATCCAGCGAATGACGCCGCCACAGGCGATAACCAGCAAGATCATGCCGACGGGCTTAAGAGAGCGGTCGAGCAAGGCCTTGAGCTCGGCACCGGAGTAGCCGCGCCGCGCGCCCAGCAGATACATCGCGACGAGCGTGGCGAGCGTCAAAGCGACGAACGGCTTGCCCAGGAAGGCAAGAATCGAGGCGAGTTCGGCGGGCATGGGGATATAAGAGGACAACGTGCCCAGCAAAATCAGACAAAGCGGCGTGAGCACGATCGCGAGCACCATGCCAAAGGAAGGAAGCTCCTTTTCGTCGCTCGCACCCTCGGCAGAGGTAAAGTGCTCCGGAACATCGGTAAAAATGCGACCGCCCACGTTGCGGCCCCAGATGACGCCGGCAATTGCCATGGCGATGAAGGCGGTGGGGATACCGACGAGGATCATGGTGCCCAGGTCGACACCGAGCGTGCCGGCGACCAGAACCGACCCGGCCGATGGCGGCACAAACGCATAGCCAGCGGCAAGTCCCGCGAGCAGCGCGATGCCATAGTAGAGCGTCGACTTTTTGGTCTGCGATGCCACGCTAAATGCAAGCGGAATCAAAACGACCACGCCGGCCTCAAAGAACACCGTAGTGCCGATGACCAAACCGGTGATGCCCAGCGCCCAGCTGGAGTGGCCCTGGCCAAAGGTATCAATGAAGGTCTGGGCGATCTTCTTGGCGCCGCCGCTCTCCTCCAAAATCTGGCCAAACATCGATCCCAGGCCAATGAGCAGGGCGATGTTTTGCAGCGTGGTGCCCACGCCCTTGGTGACGGTGTCTGCCACCATGTCGAGCGGCATGCCGGCACCGATACCGATCACGAGCGCCGAGACCATCATCGACAGCACGGGGTGCAGCTTGAACTTGATGATGAGCGCAAGCAGCAGCGCGATGCCCACGATGGCGGCGATGACCAGCCTGGTGGGATCAGCCATAAACGTTGGGTCTGACATCTTTCCTCCAATTCATCAGACCTTTTGAATTCGTCTGATGACTATAGCGTGTTTTGGAATGGTCTGATGTTTCATTTTGAAATTTTTACCAAATACATCTGATGTATTTGGTAAACGGTCGTATTTGCGCTGCGAACGGTATATCTAAGCCGCCCGACTCAAATCCAGCGGCCAATATCGCATCCTTGGTGCGCTAAAATAGCTCAGATGAATTTTGTAATGAAAGGTATAGCTATGGCCCGCGCCGAATCGGGACTCCCCGAGCAAATATCGGAGAAAATCATTCAACTGATCCTGGATGAGCATCTTGAACAAGGCGATCGCCTGCCCAAGGAGGCCGTGCTCGTCGAGCGCCTGGGCGCCGGCAGGAGCACGGTGCGCGAGGCCATGAAGCTGCTGCAGTCGCGCAATATCGTGCGCATTAAGCAAGGTTCGGGCACCTATGTGGCGTCAAACCCCGGCGTTGCCGACGACCCGCTGGGCTTTACCTTTATCGACGACAAGCAGCGTCTGGCGCGCGACCTACTCGAGGTGCGCTTTATGATCGAGCCGCAGATGGCACGCATGGCGGCCGAGCACGCAACCAACGACCAGGTCATCTGTATCAAAGAGCTCTGCGACGAATCCGAGCACCTGGCCGAGGCCGGTGAGGATTACTCCGCCGCCGACACCGCGTTCCACAATGCCATTGCCGAAAGCTGCGGCAACCTCGTTGTCCCCCGCCTGATGGGCGTGCTCAAGGCATCTGTCCCCCTGTTTATTGACGTGACCGGCAAAAAGCTGGTTGAGGAGACCATCCGCACCCACCGTGGTGTGGCCGATGCCATCGCCGCGCGCAATCCCACCGCAGCGCACGACGCGATGTACCTGCATCTGGTGTACAACCGCAACATGATCGCAGAGGGCACGCAGGAACAGAGCGAATAAACGTCCGCGCGGCAAGGACAAGACTGCCGTTCGCCTTTTAAAAGTGAACGTTCACCTGATTTTAGGAAATAAGGGGTGGCTATTACGCCGCTTCACCTATACTGACCTTGCATGAAAAGCAAGACTTATATAGATGAACGTTTCTTTTGAAAGGATCGCTATGTCTGATCTTATGGACAGCTTCCGCCTGGATGGCAAGGTCGCGCTCGTGACCGGCGCCACCTACGGCATTGGCATGGCCATTGCCGAGGCGCTCGGAGAGGCCGGCGCCAAAATCGCCTTTAACGCCCGTCACGCCGACAAGGTCGCCGAGGCCGAGAAGCACTACCGCGAGCTGGGCTTTGACGCTCACGGCTATGTTGCCGATGTCACCGACGAGGCCGTCGTCGCCGAGCTCATCGCCAAGATTGAGGCCGACTTTGGCACCACGCCCGATATCCTGGTCAACAACGCTGGCGTCATCCAGCGTACCCCGATGCTCGACATGAGCGCCGAGGACTTCCGCCGCGTCGTCGATATTGACCTCAACGCACCGTTTATCGTGTCCAAGGCCTGCCTGCCCGGCATGATCGCCAAGGGCCACGGCAAAATCATCAACATCTGCTCGATGATGAGCGAGCTGGGCCGCGAGACCATCGCCGGCTATGCCGCCGCCAAGGGCGGACTCAAGATGCTCACCAAGAACATCTGCTCCGAATTTGGCGAGGCCAACATCCAGTGCAACGGCATTGGGCCCGGCTACATCGCCACGCCGCAAACCGCACCCCTGCGCGAGACGCAGCCCGACGGCAGCCGCCATCCGTTTGACCAGTTCATCATTGCCAAGACGCCAGCAGCCCGTTGGGGCACGCCCGAGGATCTGAAGGGCCCCGCCGTGTTCCTGGCTTCCGACGCGTCGAACTTCGTCAACGGCCACATCCTCTACGTCGACGGCGGCATCCTCGCATACATTGGAAAACAGCCTCAATAAGCGTAGCCGCAACAGCCCATATCAGGTTTCATCCACTCGTTTTTCATTTGAGTTGCGGTGAGATAAGGATTGGTTTTTGCTTCTATCAGGCAAAACAGTCCGTATTTCACCGCAAGTTAGAAATAGAAAGGTAATTCGCAATGAAGATCGCTCTGATCAATGAGAACTCTCAGAACTCCAAGAACCCTATGATTGAGGCTGCCCTTAAGAAGGTTGTCGAGCCCATGGGCCACACTGTCTTTAACTATGGCATGTATGCCGACGCCGACTCCAAGCCCCTCACCTACGTGCAGAACGGCATCCTTGCCGCCGTGCTGCTCAACTCCGGCGCTGCCGACTACGTCGTGACCGGCTGCGGCACCGGCGAGGGCGCCATGCTCGCCTGCAACTCCTTCCCCGGCGTGCTGTGTGGCCACGTTGCCGACCCGCTCGACGCCTACACCTTTGCCCAGGTCAACGATGGCAACGCCGTCGCCATGCCCTTCGCCCTCAAGAACGGCTGGGGCCAGGAGCTCAACCTTGAGTACACCTTCGAGAAGCTCTTTGGCTTTGGTTCGGGAAACGGCTACCCCGCCGAGCGCGTTGAGCCCGAGCAGCGCAACAAGAAGATTCTCGACGGCGTCCGCGCTGTGACCATGCGTCCGCTCGTCGACATCCTGGGCGAGCTCGACCAGGACCTGGTGAAGGGCGCACTTGCCGGCGAGCACTTCCAGGAGTACTTCTTTGCCAACGCAACCGACGAGGCCATCATCGCCAAGGTCAAGGAGATCCTGGGGCTCTAATCGCACGGTTCATTGCTGCTAACGCAAGCGGCGGTCGTCCCATGTACGGGAC
>URGG01000050.1 GCA_900547345.1 uncultured Collinsella sp.
CGGGATTGGTCAATCTCGGCCGACTATATTTGGCTAAATTATTCCGACGCTAACAGTGGCAAGCGTCCGCGTATCCGCGTGAGCTGCGTGGACCAGCTGGGTGCGTGCCGTTGTCACCATGGTCACAAGCCCGGCGACGTCTTCGACTTCGACCGGGACCGCGGCAGGATGTGCGCCATGGCCTGTCACGTGGGCTTTCCCTATATCGATATCCTGCGCTATGGCGGGACCGTGCCTGGAAACGAGCCCGGCACGGCAAAGTTCTGCTGCCCCGAAGTCGATACACTGAACGTCTGGCTTGCCGAGATCGTTGACGAGTAGTCGAGCGTGGATTTTCTCCCGTTTAGAGCGTACTTGAGCGCTCAAAGTGGGAGATTGTCCACGCTCAATTTGTATGCGGGAGATTATCCACGCTCATTTCGCGCCGAAGACGTGGCCCGCGACCTCGCTTGCCTACAGCTGCTCGAGCATAGCGGTACAACCGGCGAGCACGTCGCGGTAGGTGGCATCGAAGTTGCCGGTGTACCAGGGGTCGGCCACGTCGCCGGGGCGCTCGGTCCAATCGAGCAGGCGCGAGATCTTGCCGTCGGGGTCGTCGCCAAAGATGCGACGCAGGCCACGGGCGTTCTCGGCATCCATATAGACAATGTGATCCCAGTCGCCATACTCCGCGCGACGTACCTGACGTGCGCGATGTGCAACGACGGGAATCCCAACCTCGCGTAGCTTGGCAACGGTACCGTGATGCGGCGGGTTGCCGATCTCCTCGGTCGAGGTCGCCGCGGAATCGATGACAAATTCGCCCTCGCGCCCGGCGCGGCGCACCAACTCGGTAAACACCGACTCAGCCATCGTCGAGCGGCAGATGTTCCCATGGCAGATAAACAGTACGCGTTGCATAGGACGATACCTTTCATATAGAAGGCTGCTAAAGAGTCGAAGCCGGGCGCATGCCAAGTTTTATTTCTTGGCCAGTTTGAAGTAGCGCTCAAATATCAATTCGAAAACGTAATAGAACATCAATCGACTGTCGAGGTCCATGCTGCCCAAGCGGATTTCTTTTTGCACGGTGTAGATAGGGTAGTCGGCTAGTTTCGAGAGAGAATTTCGAGAAAAGCCGGTGAGCGTGACGACCTTGCATCCGCGCGTTTTGGCTATCGATGTGGCGTCAATAGACACCTGCGTCTCGCCGCTTACGGAAACGCTGAAGACCAGGTCGTTTTTGCCGAGGAGTTCTGCGTAATGCCTCATGACATGGCGTTCACTGAGCGTATCGGTGTTCTTGCCCATTATTTTGAGCTTTTCAGCCATTTCGAGGCACGGGTACTTCGAAAAGCCCGAGCAGAAGAACACGATATGCGAGGCGTCCTGGATAAGACTCACGACCGAATCGATGACCCGGTCGTTAAGCAGATCTTTGGTCTGTACGAGCTGGGTATCAAGAGGAAGCGCCTCGATAGTGAATCGATTGCGGTCGAGCGAGGCGGAATACGATTGTTTGAGCTCTGTAAACCCCGAGAAGCTAAGCTTGTGGGCAAGCCTGACGATTGTATTGGGAGCGACGAAGAACCGTTCAGCAACGCTCTTAAGCGTGACATCGTCAATATCATCACGCAGCTCGATGATGTAGCGCATGATCTCGCTTTCGAGATCGTTGAGCTTGCTCTCGCCAGCTCGCACATGGTCATAAAAAGATTCTTGATCTTTCATAAGATGTTTCAGCCCCTCGCACCTCGTCGTATATATGGTACCGCTTTGTGTTGCCAGGTGAGAAATCGGTAATCGGTCAAGATTGCCTATTGCCCATGAACTGGGCAAACGCGCGTGTCTGCCTACACATATCTGTGTCGTGAGCGAAATCATGTGTCCCCGTTTCGCATTGGCCCACACGGGGACTCTCAAATGACCTTATGTCGCAAAATATCAATCGAAACGAAGCAAGCCGAGGACAACCGCGGAGCCCAAGGTCTTCGAGAACACCGATCAGCCAACCCTGGAGGGACGGAACATGAAGGATAAGCTCAATATTGTGATCGTTGGCGGCGGCTCCACGTGGTGCCCTGGCATTCTTAAAGCCCTGACCAAGCACATGGACATTCTGCCGCTGAACCGCGTGATGCTCTATGACATCGATGCCGAGCGTCAGCGTCCGATCGGCGAGTTTGGCAAGATCCTCTTCGCTGAGGAGGAGCCCGGTGTGGAGTTTGGTTATACCACCGATAAGGACGAGGCTTACACCGACGTCGACTTTGTGCTCTGCCAGATTCGTACCGGCGGCTACGAGATGCGTAGCAAGGACGAGAAGATTCCGCTGCATATGGGAATCATCGGCCAGGAAACGGTGGGCCCTGGCGGCATGGCTTACGGTATGCGCTCCATGCATGACATGGTTGAGATCGTCAACGACGTTCGCGCTCATAGCCCGGAGGCGTGGATTATCAACTACACCAACCCGGCTGCTATTGTGGCATATGGTCTCGAGCGCGTCCTGCCCGATGAGCATCGCGTCCTCAACATCTGCGATCAGCCCGTCAACCTCATGCGCTCTTACGGTCGCCTGCTCGGTCGCGATATGAGCAAGACGGAGCCCGTGTACTTTGGTCTCAATCACTTCGGTTGGTTCAAGCATATCTACGATGAAGAGGGCCATGACCTCGTCCCGCAGATTAAGGAGTACACGGAGAAGAACGGCTTCCTTCCTGCCGATGCCGAGCAGCGTGACCAGTCCTGGCTCGACACCTACGCCATGGTCAAGGACATGCTCGAGGACTTCCCCGACTATCTGCCCAACACTTATCTGCAGTACTATCTGTATCCCGAGTACAAGGTCGCTCACCTCGATCCCGACTACACTCGCTCCGACGAGGTTATCAACGGTCGTGAGAAGCGCGTGTTCGCCGAGTGCGAGCGTGTTGCCAAAGTCGGCACCGCAAAGAACTCCTCGGTTGTGCAGAACGATGCTCATGGCGATATGATCGTGGAAATCACGTCGGCCATTTATCGCAACACCAACAAGACCTTCATTGTCATCGTGCCCAACAACGGCATTATCGAGGGTATGCCCGATGACGCCATGGTCGAGGTCGCGGCAAGCGTGGGCGCCAATGGCCCGCAGCCCTATGCTGTTGGCAAGATCGGCACCTTCTATCGCGGCCTTATGGAGAACCAGTACGCCTATGAGCGCCTGACTGTTGAGGCTTGGATGGAGGGCTCCTACGAGAAGGCCCTGCAGGCACTCACGCTTAATCGTCTGGTCGGTGACGCAAAGAAGGCGCGTAAGGTGCTCGATAAGCTCATCGAGGCCAATAAGGATTACTGGCCGGAGCTTAAGTAGCTAGTTCTACAGCGCATGATAACTGTTATGGGGCGTGTGGATTGTAGAGCTGCACGCCCCGTTTCTTTAAGAGGGGTATCCCATGAACAAAGACGAGCTGCTGGCAAAGTTCCAGCGCCTGGGCAAAGTCCTCATGACGCCTGTCCTGATCCTGCCAATCGCCGGCATCCTTCAGGGCTTTGGTAATGCCTTTACCAGCCCCACCCTTACGGCAGCTGTTCCCTGGCTTGCTGCTCCGGGCTTTGCGATTTTCTTTTCGATTCTTAAGGCCGCAGCCGGCATCGTTATGAACAACATCCCGGTTATCTTCTCGATTTGTCTCGCCTATGGCTTCGCCAAGTCCGAGAAGGCTACCGCGGCGCTTTGTGGCTTTTTGGGCTACATGTGCATGAACTCCGTGATGGGCACGTTCCTTACGGTGACTGGCGTTATCGATCCCGCGAATCTTACGACGGGCCAGAGCACGATCCTCGGCATCACCACGCTCGACACTGGCGTTATCGGCGGTCTTCTGGTGGGTGCAATCGTCGCATGGTTGCATAACCGTTACTACAAGATTGAGCTGCCTGCCGTGTTCTCCATCTTCAACGGCACACGCTTTATTCCGGCGGTGACGCTGCTCTCATGCAGCATCCTCGCATTGGTCATGTCCTTTGTTTTCCCGTTTATTCAGAACGCTCTCGGTGCGCTGTCCGAGTTCATCAAGACTACGGGTGCCTTTGGTGCATTTGTCTACGGCGCCGGCGAGCGCATGCTCCTGCCCTTTGGCCTGCATCACTTTGTCTATTTGCCGTTCTTCTTCACGTCGCTCGGTGGCGTCGAGACCATCGACGGCCAGACCGTTCAGGGCGCTATCAATATCTACAACGCGATCCTGGGCTCTCCCAGCACGCCGTTTAACATCGAGGTCAGCCGTTTTGTCATGAACGGCAAGGTTATCTTCGCCATGTTCGGCCTGCCCGGCGCTGCGCTCGCCTTCTACAAGACGGCACTTCCCAAGAACAAGAAGAAGACCGCAGCGCTCATGATCGCCATCGTGGTGCCTTGCATCCTCTCCGGCATTACCGAGCCGCTCGAGTACTCCTTCCTGTTTATCGCGCCCATCCTCTACGTGTTCCACGCTCTCATGGCTGGTCTTGCCTATGCGCTGACCTATATCCTGCAGTTCAACGTGGCCGGTTCCGCGTCCTTCGGCGGCCCGCTCTTGTCGTTGATCTTTAATGGCATTATGGGTGCAGCCAAGGGCTCCAACTGGCAGGTTATCCTGTTCCTCGGCCCTATCTACTTCGTGGTGTACTACTTCGTCTTCAAGTTCATCATTCTTAAGAAGGGCCTTAAGACCCCCGGCCGCGAGGAAGAGTCCGACGATGAGGCCGAAAAGGCTCCCAAGACCGTGATCAGCGACCTCATTCCCGCCATCGTTGAGGCAGTGGGCGGCGACAACAACATTAAGTCTGTCGAGGCCTGCTTCACCCGTCTGCGCATCCAGCTCAATGACTGTGACAAGGTGGTTGATGACGCCGAGTTTACCGAAAAGCTCGAAGCGCGCGGCATCGTGCATGTTAACGGCGGCGTGCAGATTGTCTACGGTAACATGGCATCTAACTACGCAACCCAGATGCGCGAGCTGCTGGGCATGGAGTAAACGCCCCACATATCTATAAAATCCGGTGTAGAAGGCGGCGGCAGACAATGCGTCTGTCGCCGCCTTTGAGTTACCCCACGCGCATTTCGTGTACTTCGGATACACGAAATCGTGGAAAAACGTGTATCTGAAGTACACGAAATTGCACTGCTGGAGCTTGCAGGCGGATAAACACTACTCGTATGGGACGGTTTTCACCGGTTGCTCGCCACCCTGAGCCGTGTTCGCCCCTATGCCCGCATTGAGGGCTGTGCTGATTGACGGCGACGCTCCCAACGTGCCAGCTTAATCGTCACCAGCGTGAGCACCCAGGCCACAAGCGAGAACGCGGCTCCCACTGCGCCCACGTACGCAATGCCAACGCTGCTTACCACGGTGCCGCCCACTGCGGTGCCAAACGAGATACCGACGTTAAACGCCATGGGCTCAACCGAACTTGCGAGCACCATTGACTTGGGATGGCGGCTGCGTGCCACATCCATAAAGTGTGTGATGCACGACACCGAGAACAGGTACATGAGCAGCGCCAAGCTAAAGACAAAGACCAGCGCGGGCGGTATGGTGCCGCCCACAGCAAACAGCCCGAGTAACGCTGCAGCTTGCAGCACAAACGTCACAAGCAGTGCCTTCATACCAAAGCGCGCATCGATCCATCCGCCCAGGATGTTCGAGATCAGGCAGAATACGCCGTAGGCCATAAGCGTGGTACTGGCTTCGACCGTGCCCATGCCCAGCACCTGCTCTAGATAAGGCGTCACGTAGCCGTAGAACACATAGACCGAGCCCACGCCAAACAAAAAGATGAGCATGCCGGTGATGATGCTCGGCTCGCGCAGCAGCCCCGCCTGCTCGCGAAAGGTGGCGGGCTCGTCGGTTTGCCCAGCGCGCGGCATAAACGCCACAAGCGCTCCGCAGATCAGAACGGCAAAGGTCAGCGTGCCGTACATGGCCACGTGCCAATCGAGCGTGTCGGCCACAAACTTGCCGATCGAAGTGACAAAGACCATTGCCACGGAAAACGCACCATATACCACCGAGATGGCAAGCGAAGTTTGCTGCGGAGACAGCAGCTCGGGGATGTACGTCACGCCCACGGCGAGCAGTGCGCCCGAGACGGAGCCCAGGACAATGCGCGAGATAAACAGCACCTGGAAGTTGGGCGCCAACGCCATGACCAGGTTGCCGAGTACAAAGACGATGCTGTAGCACACGAGCAGCTGGTAGCGGCGGAATCGCCCCGTGCTGAGCGCAAGCACCGGCGTGGCGATAGCGTAGACGAGCGCGAACACGCTGATGAGCTGGCCCACGGTGGCGAGTGATACGCCGAGTTCCGTTGCCAAGTCGCTCTCGATGCCGATGACCACGAACTCGGAGCAGCCGAGCGAGAATCCCAACAGCACGAGCAGCGCCAGGCAGAGCTTGGTGCGCGCGGGGGAGAGCGCGGCGGCGGTTGACTTGCTTTTAGGCGTGGTTGCGGCGGTCAAGGTTGTCACTCCAATGTCGCATGGATAAGCGGGATTCAATCCCTGCAACTCTAACAGAATGTGACAAAGAGACAGTCCCTTTGTCACATTGCGCTGTCAGCCAGTCGCCCAAACCATCACAACATTCGGCAAAAATCTCGAAATCGAGGAAAAGCGTCGAATGTTGTGACGGTTTTCCTGTCTGTGCCGACGAGCTCCAGCGCCGTCTGGGGGTATAAGGCTAGCAAGTGTTTATTTGCGAGGCCTAAGGGGCGCCCCGTATGGATATCGATAACTTTGAATGGTGGTATAGCGAGGGCGAGGCTCCGGACGAGGAGTGGGACGAGCCCGCGCCGCGTGACGTATCGGGCGACGAGGGCGAGACCGGCAACGATGCCGTCGAGACGGTCGCTGCTTCCGACTCCGCCGAGCCCCTGACCTTTGAGCAGGCTTGGGCCCAAGCCGAGGCCGACGAGGCTAAGGCCGATGCCACGGCCACGCTGGGTGAGCCAGCCGACATGTCCATCTCGCCGGCAAAGACCCCGCAGCCGCGCCATAACATCGACCCCGGCAGCACGGCATCCTTCAGCATACTCGACGTGCCCGCGTATGGTGCTCAGGCGCCTGCGCCCACGCATCGCCCCGACCTAGCTCGCGAGGAAGACGCGGGCCGCCGCTCCCCGCTCGGCCCCATCCTCATCGCCTTCATGGCCGGCGTCATCGCTTGCTCGGCGATCGGAAATGTCTGGAGCCATGTGGAGCAACAGCGCAAAGATGCCGCCAAGGTCGAGATGTCTGTCGAACAATCGCTCAGCCGCACGCGCTCGGTACATGTGTCGGTCGAGGTCAAGGACGGCGCGACGTGGGACACCGCCCGCGGCGACAGCCAGATGCTCATCCATATCGTGGGCCGCACGCTCAGGGGGCAGGCGATTGACGAGTATCAATATGTCAACTCCGCTGGCGACGGCATCGAACTCAAGCCCGGCGACTACGAGCTCACCGTCGACGAGCCGCCCGTCGCCACCGATGGCACGCGCTTCCGCGCCTCAAAGCGCATGGTTCCCGTGAGCTTTAACTCGCAGGCGCCCGATACGGTCGACAGCACACCGCAGGGCGGGTTCGACCTTTACGCAATCGCTCAATAACTGCGCCTGCCGCTTCTCCTTGCCGCCAAGAGTGGCACAATAGCCCTCGACACTATTGTTTACTTTTGGAGGAAGTAGCATGTCTACCGTCACCACCATCAAGCGCGGCGGCCTCACCGCGGCCATCGATTCCATGGGAGCCCAGCTCACGAGCCTTGCTCTCGACGGCAACGAGTATCTGTGGCAGGGCGACCCCGCCTTTTGGGGCAAGCATGCGCCCATCCTGTTCCCCATTGTGGGCTCGCTGCGCAACAACACGGCGACGTCTGCGGCTGGCACCTGCGAGATGCCGCGCCACGGCCTCGCGCGCATCGTCGAGCACAAGCTGGTCGAGGTTTCGGAGGACGGCTCCTCGGTAACGTACGAGATCACCGACACGCCCGAGTCGCTCAAGGCCTTTCCGTTCCACTTTAAGCTCAACATGACCTATGCCCTGACTGGTGACGCCACACTTACCCAGACCTTTGCCGTCACCAATACCGGCGATGTGGACCTGCCGTTCTCGGTGGGCGGCCACCCCGCATTTAACGTACCTGCTCCCGGTGCCGAGGACGAGGCATTCGAGGATTACGAGCTGGCGTTTACCGAGGCTTGGACTAATGAGGCTCCCATCATCACGCCCGACGGTCTTATGACGTTCGAGGGTAGTTACAAGGCTCCCGATAACTCGGACGTGCTGCCCATCACGCACCGCAGCTTCGATAACGACGCCATCATGTTCACCGATACCCCGGGCTCCACGCTCACGCTGCGCGGCCGCAAGTCGGGCCACGGCGTCAAGATCGACTTTGAGGGCTTTAAGTACATCGGCGTGTGGTCTGCCGCCAACGACGCTCCGTTTGTGGCGCTCGAGCCCTGGACCGGTCACACCACCATGGACACCGAGGACGACGTCTTTGAGCACAAGGTCAACACCATCACCTTGGCTCCCGGCGCTACCGATAAACGTAGCTTTAGCGTCACCCTGCTCTAGAGGTTCCGCCGCTCGGTCGATGCTGCGCGCCGCCCAGGGCGACAATTTGTCATTCAAAAGGCAGGGCATGACCAGAAGGTCTATGCCTTGCCTTTTTCATGCCTAGCCGTTGGGGACGTTCTTGTTTGACTAGTCGTTTAAGAATGTCCCCAACGACTACCAATCGTTTTCAGTTCGTAAACTTGTATATATGCATTTATATATGCATTTGCTGGAGGTAGCGCTGAGCGGTATCCTGTTAAGTCGTCAGCATACGATTCAACAGGGAAGGCAGATTATGCATTCTCCCCATCAACGCGATGCGCATCCACAGCCGATATGCAGCCGTCGCATCTTTTTGGGTAGCGCTCTCGCTGCGAGCGCTTCTGTCGTCGCCGGCGCACTTGCCGGTTGCCAGCGCCCCTCCACGCTGGAAGTGGTTCAGCCCACGACGGGCGGCGGTCGCGACGACCTGTCCGATTCCGTGATCGGCAAGGACAAGATCCGCATTGGCATGGAGGCGGCCTACGCCCCGTACAACTGGCAGGTTTCCGAAGCCAGCGAGTACACCATCCCCATCGACAACGTGCAGGGCGCCTATGCCGATGGCTACGACGTGCAGATCGCCAAGATCGTCTGCAAGGCCCTCGGCGGCGAGCCCGTTGCCGTCAAGCAGAGCTTCTCGGGCCTTATCGACTCGCTCAACAACGGCCAGATCGATCTCATCATTGCCGGCATGAGCGCCACGCCCGAGCGCGAGGAGTCCGTCGGCTTCTCCGACCCGTACTTCATTGGCTACTTTGGCCTATTCGTAAAAGAGGGCTCGCCCTACCAAAACGCCACCAAGCTTAGCGACTTTAGCGGTGCCACGGTGCTCGGCCAAAAGGACACCATGCTCGACACCGTCATCGACGAGATCCCGGGCGTTGTGCACAAAAACCCGGTCGACTCCGTCCCCACGGTGTTCTCGAACCTGCTGCAGGGCACCTGCGACGCCGTGACCTACAACACCGAGAACGAGAAGGGCTATATGGCTCAAAACCCGGGCATCGTTCCCATTCATTTTGCCGAAGGCGAGGGCTTTAAGCAGGAGGTCGCGGCAAACGTCGGCTGCCGCAAGGGCTCGGACAAACTGCTTAAGCTCATCGACAAGACACTCAAGGGCATTAGCCAAGAGGAGCGCGACCAAATGTGGGACGCGTGCCTCGACCGTCAGCCGGCATAGGGAGGCAGCATGAAAACCGTCAATCGCCTGGCCTCCTTTATTAAGGCCGACCACCGTTATGTATACCTGGGCACGAGCGTTATCGCGGCGCTCGGCCTGGCGTTTAGCCAGCGCAATCCCACACCGCTGAGCTTCTTAGCCCCCACCGGTATCTTCCAGGATTGCCTTTGGGCGATTCTTTGGGCCTGGCTCGTCGTGTCGGCGGCGGCGCTGGTCACCAAGCTTATGCACTGGAGCGACTATCGCGAAACGTCGCCGTTCGCATCCGAGCGTTTCCGTCGTGGAGCACGCCTGGGCAGCTACGTCGTGGTCGCCATCGCGGCGATCTTTTTCGTGGACCGCTGCGTCATGTCGTTTATCGACCTGGTGCAGGTGAGTATTGTCTCGGACTCCAACCCCAGCGACTTTTTGTCGAGCCTGGTCTACATGACCTACAAGAGCGGGGACTTCTTCATTCGCGGTATCGAGATCACCATCGCGCTTGCGACCTTCGGCACTGTCATCGCATTCTTCCTGGCACTGCTCTTTGTGTTCCTGCGTATTCAGACGTTCGACCGCGTGGATAACGACCTGGTGCGCTTCTTTAAGAGTATCGGCCGCGGCTTTGCGACCGTCTACTCCACCATCGTGCGCGGCACGCCCATGATGGTCCAGGGTCTGCTCATCTATTACGCGGGCTTCACCGTTTTGCGCGGCATGGGCTTCGAGACCGCCCAGGCCAACCAGATCTGGAGCACCTTCACCGCTGGCCTCGTCACCATCTCGCTCAACTCCACCGCCTACATGATGGAGGTCCTGCGCGGCGGCATCGAGTCCATCGATCCCGGCCAGGCCGAGGCGGCGCGCTCGCTGGGCCTGTCGCAGTGGCAAGCCATGCGCAAAGTCGTGTTCCCCCAGGGCATTAAAAACGCGATTCCGGCGCTCACCAACGAGCTCATCATCAACATCAAGGATTCGTCGGTGCTCTCGGTCATCGGCGTGTTCGACCTTATGTACGCTACTACCACGGTCGCCGGCGTGTACTACCGCCAGATGGAGGTCTACTGCGTGGCACTCGTGGTCTACCTGATCCTGACGCTCGTGGCGAGCCGCCTGCTCGAGGCCTTTGGCAAAAAGCTCGGCGCCGAGGCTCCTGCCACGCTGCCCAGCTCCAACTAGGCTCAAGACGAGGAGAATCATCATGGCAGATACCGCCACTACCGGCGCCGCGGCCGCCGCACAGATCAATGAGCCGCTCATCCGCGTCGAGGGCCTGCGCAAGAGCTTCGGCTCGCTCGAGGTGCTCAAGGGCATCGACCTGTCCGTTAACCCCGGCGAGGTCGTCACCATTATCGGCGCCTCGGGTTCGGGTAAGTCGACCTTCCTGCGCTGCCTCAACCTGCTCGAGACCCCGGACGCGGGCCACATCTGGTTCCACGGCCAGGACCTCACGGCCGAGCGCTGCAACATCAACAAGCTGCGCGAGGACATCGGCATGGTGTTCCAGGGCTTTAACCTGTTCAACAACATGGACGTGCTCGACAACTGCACGCTCGCGCCAGTCACGCTCAAAAAGATGAGCAAGGCCGAGGCCGAGAAGGCCGCGATGGAGCATCTGACGAGCGTGGGGCTCGAGAAGTTCGCGCACGCCGCCGTGGGTCGCCTGTCCGGCGGCCAAAAGCAGCGCGTTGCCATCGCTCGTGCCCTATGCATGAATCCACAGATCATGCTGTTCGACGAGCCGACTTCCGCACTCGACCCCGAGATCGTGGGAGAGGTGCTCGAGGTCATGCGCAAGCTCGCTGCCGACGGCATGACCATGGTGGTCGTCACACACGAGATGGCCTTTGCCCGCACGGTGTCCGACCGCGTGGTCTTTATGGACAAGGGCGTGGTGCTCGAGGACGCCGCGCCGGCCGAGCTCTTCGGCAACCCCAAGCACCAGCGCACTCGCGAGTTCCTCTCGCGTTATCTCGAGGACAAATAACCGACCGCAAACGCTTATGTGGCAGGGCCGCTCCGGTGGGGCGGCCCTCGTCATCACAATCGAAAGGATGTCATGGCCGAGGTTTGGCGCTTCTTTGCGCATGAGGATGATTTTGCCGATTTGGACGAAGCTGGTGCGTGCGAGCGCCTGGGCCGCGTGCTGTCGTTTCCGACCATCTCGAGTATGGATGCCGAGGCGGTGAACTGGCAGCCGTTCGACGACCTGCGCGCGTATATGCAGCAGGCTTGGCCGCACGTATTTACGGCGGGTAAGGTCGAGCTTATCGACCATTCGCTATTGGTGACGCTTAGCGGTTCCGACCCTGCCCTCAAGCCCATTATGCTCATGGGCCACATGGACGTGGTTCCCGTGGTACCCGGCACCGAGGCTGACTGGACGCATGCCCCCTTTAGCGGACATGTGGACGACACCTACATTTGGGGTCGCGGCGCCATCGATATGAAAGACCAGGTCGCAGGCATTCTCGAGGCGGTTGAGTATGCGCTCGCACACGGCTGGGAGCACAAGCGTACCCTGCTGCTCGCCTTTGGCCAGGACGAGGAGACTACGCAGTACGGCGCAGGCGCCATCGGCCGCGCGCTCGAGGAGCGCGGCGTTGAGCTTGAGTACCTGATCGACGAGGGCGACTACCGCATCGTTTCGGCTGCCGAGTACAGCGCGGGCGAGGACTGGCTCATGCACGCCGACCTTGCCGAGAAGGGCTATGCCGATATCGTGCTCAAGACGAAGAGTGAGGGCGGGCATTCGTCCAACCCCTACGGTGGCACATCGCTCGAGGTGCTCAGCCGTGCCATCACCGCAATCTGTGATATCGAGTGGCCGACGCGCGTGACCGACTTGCTTGCCGCCCAGCTCGTCGAGTTGGGGCTCTACACGGCCGACGAGATTGCCTCCAACAAGGACACCATCGTGCGCGAGTGCCTCGCCAGCAAGAAGCTCTACCCGCTCGTGACGACCACCTGCGCGCCCACGCAGATCGAGGGCGGCAGCACCGGCGCCAACGTAATGCCGCAGGATATGTGGGCCAATATCAACTTCCGCATGCTCGAGGGCACGAGCGTGGCCGACGTTGTGGCGCGCTGTCGTGGGGCGGTTGCCGAGGCGGGGCTCGCCGACCGTGTCGAGGTCGAGCTCGGCCCTGGCAGCTCCGAACCCTCGCCGTCTCCGCGCATCGGCGGACCGGGGCTCGAGGCGGTTCGCTCCATCGCCGCCCGCTATTTCCATGATCCAAAGGGGACGGAGGAAAACGGATCATTCGAGCCAGTGGCAATTGTGCCCTCGACCGTGATCGGTGCGACCGACGCCGCCAACTACCAACACATTTGCCCTGAGTGCATTCGCTTCTCGGCCTTTGTGGTTGATGACGACGAGTGTGATCGCGGCGTCCATGGCACCAACGAGCGCATCACCCGCCGCGCCTACCTCCAGGGCATTCGCTTCCTCGTCGCTCTACTCCAAACGCTCTAGCCAAAAAGCAAGCCCTTGGTGCAATGGGGTCAGGTTTGTTTGCACCAATCATTCCGTGCGGGTTATATGCAGGTTTGCCTGCGCACGCTATCATGTATTGGTTAGACCGCAACTATGTACCCCATACGCGAAGGGATGCGCATGTATCTGAAGATCGACATGTTCTAGCCGGGCTTACCCCCGCAGTGGCGCCGTGCGCCCCATCAACTCTGCCGATTTTCACCTTCACGCATATAAAGGAGTCCCGCCATGCGCGACAAGCTCGAAAAGATCATCAAGGCCTACGAGGAGCTCGAGAAGAAGCTCTCCGACCCGGCCGTCGCCTCCGATATTAAGGAGTTCACGCGTCTCAACAAGGAGTACGCGCACCAGTCTGACCTCATTGCCGCCTCGCGCGAGTACATCGGCGCGCTCGATGACATCGAGGCGGCCAAGGAAATGCTGCACGATACCACCGATGCCGATGAGAAGGAGATGCTCCAGATGGACATCTCCGAAAACGAGGCCAAGCTCCCCCAGCTCGAGGAAGACATCAAGTACATGCTCATCCCGAGCGACCCCAACGACGACAAGAACACCATCGTCGAGATTCGCTCCGCCGCCGGTGGCGACGAGGCGGCCATCTTTGCCGGCGACCTGTACAAGATGTACCAGCGCTTCTGCGAGTCGCGCGGCTGGAAGACCACCGTGCTCGATTCCAGCCCCAGCGAGGCCGGCGGCTTTAAGTCCATCGAGTTCAAGGTCGAGGGCGACCGCGTCTACTCCGTCATGAAGTTCGAGTCCGGCGTGCACCGCGTCCAGCGCGTCCCCAAGACCGAGTCCCAGGGCCGCATCCAGACCTCCACGGCTACCGTCGCCGTACTTCCCGAGGCCGAGGAAATCGACGTCCAGATCAACCAGTCCGACCTGCGCATCGATACCTACTGCGCCTCCGGCCCTGGCGGTCAGTGCGTTAACACCACCTACTCCGCCGTGCGCATCACCCACCTGCCCACCAACACCGTGGTGCAGTCGCAGGAACAGCGCTCCCAGATCCAGAACCGCGAGGTCTGCATGCAGATGCTGCGCGCCCGCCTGTACGAGATGGAGCTCGAGAAGCAGCAGGCAGAGCTCGGTGCCGAGCGTCAAAGCCAGATCGGCCACGGCAATCGTTCCGAGAAGATTCGTACCTACAATCAGCCCCAGGACCGCGTGACCGATCACCGTATCGGCTTCAACTCCACCTACAACGGCGTCCTCCTGGGCGATCAGCTCGGCACCGTCATCGAGGCACTCGCCGCCGCCGAGCGTGCCGAGAAGCTGGCACAGGCTGTGTAGGTTCCGCCGTTCTACCGAACGGCGGACCA
>URGG01000051.1 GCA_900547345.1 uncultured Collinsella sp.
GCCGGTGAGTGGCGGGTCGGAGCAGATGCGGGCCCGCCGTCTTTTTCTATCGTTACTCGGTAAAGGCGTTGCCGACGCTCTGGCCGCCAACATACGTCTCGACGAGGGTGAGCTCATGGTCGAACACGACAAAGTCGGCGTCGCGACCCGGCATGATGCTGCCGCACTTATCCTCGATGTGTGCAGAGCGAGCCGGCACCTCGGTTGCCATGCGGATGGCGATATCGGCGCTGGCGATGCCCCAGTCGACGATGTTCTTGACGCCCTGGGCAAGCGTGAGCACCGAGCCGGCAATGCTCTTGCCGTCGGCGAGCCAGCACAGGTTGTCCTTCATGATGACGTCCATGCCGCCGCTGGTGTAGCTGCCCTCGGGCATGCCGCCGCAGCCAAGGCAGTCGGTGATGAGCACCGTGTGCTGCCAGCCCTTTGCCTGCAGCAGCGCCTTGATGGCGGCAGGGTTCACGTGCTTGCCGTCACAGATGATCTCGGCATAGGTCTCGGGCGTGGACATGGCGGCACCCACGACACCGGGCTCACGGTGATGCAGCCCGCGCTGGCCGTTATAGGTATGCGTAAAGCAGCTGGCACCGGCGTTGATGGCGGCGATGCACTCATCGTAGGTGGCGTCTGAGTGACCGATGCTGGTCACCACACCCTTGGCGTTCAAAGCAGCCGCATAAGCAGCGGCACCGTCGCGCTCGGCAGCCATGGCGCTCTTAACGATGCGACCACCCGCAGCCTCCTGCCACTGGTCGAAGACCTCCTCGGAGGGATCGATAAGATAAGCGGGGTTCTGCGCGCCCACGTGCTTCATGGTAAAGAAGGGGCCCTCCAGGTAGATACCCTGAATGCGAGCACCGCAGAAGTCAGGACCGCGGCCCTCGTCAGCCTGGGCGATGGCGGCGCAGGCATCCTTGATCTGCTCGACGCCATCGGTGAACGTCGTGGGCAGCCAGCTGGTGGTACCACGACGAGCGAGCTCGGTCGAGCTGATATCGATACCCTCGGGGTCGTTATCGGTAGTCGAATGGTTATAGAAGCCATGGATGTGGGTGTCGACCATGCCCGGCGCGATCCACGATCCCGTGTAGTCCTTGATCTCGCAGGAGGGCTCGTCGGCCTGCCAGGCGCCAAAGACGCCATCCTCGACCATAAGATAGCCGCCCAGCTGCGGGCCTGCCGGCAAGAAGAACTTGTCAGCCTTAATTGCGTATGTGCTCATATGCACTCCTTGCTTCTTGAAGCAGTTGACCGTGATGATACTTATACCCGGTCCATGTAAAAACAAAAAGCGCCCGCCCGCCGTTATGAGCGGACGGGCGCCCTTACAGGGGGACGCGATTAAGCGGTGAAGGGGTGAATCGTCACGCCCTTAACCACGCGGTTGACCGTGCCGGTGGGGCTCGGCGTATCGGGCGTGTTGCCCACGCGCACGGAGTTGAGCAGGCTGATAGCCTGGGCAAACATCACGAACGGCAGAGCAAGGTAGCCCTCGGGAAGCGCCTCGTAGCCCTTAAAGGTGAAGGACTCACCCTCATAGACGGTGGCACCTTCCTGCTGAACGGCGACGGTGTGCTGAGCAATATCGTCGCCACCGATCTCATTGAGGATGTCGATGTCGTACTGACGGGTGTAGGCGTCGTTGTTGACGAACACGAAGACGAGCGTCTTATCGTCGACGAAGGACTTGGGTCCGTGACGATAGCCCATGGAGGTGTCGTAGGAAGTAGCGACCAGACCGTGAGCAAGCTCGAGGATCTTGAGCTGGCTCTCCTGGGCAAGGCCACCGAAGGAGCCAGAACCCAAGTAGGTCACGCGGTTGAAGTCGCCAGCCAGGTAATCGGCGACCTCGGACTCGCGAGCGATAACCTCCTCGCCCATCTTGGCGATGGTCTCGACCCACTCGGCCTTCTGCTCGTCAGAGGCAGTGTCGAAAATAAGGGTGGAGAGCAGGGTCATGCAGGAATAAGAACCGGTCATGGCGAAGCCCTTGTCGTTGGCGCGCGGAATGAGCAGCGTCAGCGCGTTAGGATCATCGGCAGACTCGACGGCGAGCTTGCCCTCGGGAGCGCAGGTGATGTTGAGGAACTTGACGTTGTGGACAAGCTCCTTGGCAACGGCGACGGCGGCAAGGCTCTCGGGGCTGTTGCCAGAACGGGCAAAGGAAACCACGAGCGTGGGATCCTCGGCGCGCAGGAAGTCGCGCGGAGCGCTCACGATGTCGGTCGTGGCGATGGGCTTAAAGTCGTAGAGATCAGTGTTGCCGGCGTGACGCAGGTACGGGGCGCAGGTATCGCCAACGTAGTCGGACGTACCGGCACCGGTGAAGACAACGGACAGACGGCCCTCGCCCATAGCGCGAGCCTCGGCCAGAAAGGCCTCGATGGCCTCCTTGTTCTCGCGGTAGATGTTGAGCGTATCACGCCAAAGCTCGGGCTGCTGAGCAATCTCGGCCGTGGTGATCTGGGCGCCGAGCTCGGTGAGCTCCTCGACACTCTTCTCGAACATTTCTAATACCTCTCTCTAGAAGCAAACCTCTGACGTGCAATTATACACTTCGGTTGGTTATCTGGTAGTAACCAGTTGACTGCAAAGAATCAACACAACGAAACAGGCGCATCACTAATCGGTGCGCTGGTGATAAACCTTGTACTTAAACTGGTCGGCACGAGCAACCGAGAGCGTATACTCCACGACCTCGTTTGACTCGTTATACGTGGTTCTGATCAAATCGAGCACAGGCGAGCCCTCGACAATTCCCAAAAGGTGGGCATCGGTGGGACGGGCTATGCTCGCATAGAACTCCTCTTCGGCAACACGTATCTTTTGCTGAAAGTCTTGCTCAATCACATCGTAAAGCGGCTTACGCTCCAGCAGCGGTCGCTTTAGGGACAGAAATTGACGAACCGGTAGATAGCTACGTTCGACCATCATGGGCATATTGTCGGCGGAACGAAGGCGCTTGAGCTTAAAGATACGGTCGCCGATGCGACACCCCATATGCTCGGCCAGATTCTTATCGGCCTCCATCTCGCAAAACTCGAGAATCGTGGTCTCTGGATCGCGACCCATCGCCCGCATTTGCTCGGTAAAGCTGTAGGACTGCGTAAGATTGGTTGCCTTTGCCGAACGGTCGGTCACAAAGGTGCCGCGACCGTGCTGCCGAACCACCAGTCCCAAGCGTTCCAGCTCTTGTAGAGCTAGGCGTACTGTGGTGCGCGAGAGACCATAGCGCTCCGAAAGTTCGCGCTCGGAAGGAATCATGTCACCGGCATGATATTCATGGTCAATCTTTTCGGTCAGAATATCGACCAGCTGATCGTAAAGGGGCTGTTTGCGCGCTCCGATCGCCATCCTATCCTCCCTTTTGCTCGAATTCGGCTAACTACCTAGGGTGTTAAGCATTATCGGTCTGCAACACCCGACTCATCAAGAAAACAAAAGCCGCGCGCTCTTTCGAGCACGCGGCTTTTAACATACACATGGCTTAAGGGGTCGGGGTGTGAGCCGCGTAGGGACACACCCCTCAAGCTAGAGCCTTACCAGATGCTCGGCCAGAGACCAAGCGGGCCAGCGCCCAGGATGCCAAGGACGAAGAGCAGCAGAATGCCCTTGGTCGGGGTCCAGCTGTGCTTAGCGAACATGTAGTAAAGCAGCAGCGTAAGCATAAGCGGGACGAGCTTCGGGACGATGGTGTTGAGGGTGTCGGCAACAGAGAAGTTGACCGGATCCTCGGTGACGGTGCCGTAGGTAACGGACTCCATGCCGTTGCCCAGATCGGTGACGCCGCACTCGACAGCGTTGCCGTCGGCATCGGAAGCGGTGAGGGCGTTGCCGTCCTCATCGGTCATGGCGATGGTACCGGCCTCAGCGGTCTCGGTATCGATACCCTCCATACCGGTGAAGTTCTCGGCCTCCTTCTCGGAGACGATCACGGTAGTAGCGGAGAGGCCACGGGTGGTGCCGTTGGGGATCTGGAGGTTGATCTGGGTGCCACCCATGGTGACGACCAGGCAACCGACGACGAAGACGCCCATGATGGAAGCGGCACGCGTGAAGGCCTGCATGTTGGCGGTCAGAGCGTCAATAGCGCTGGTGCCAAGCTTGTAGGACCAGTTCATGAGCCAGAAGCGCAGAGCGAACTGGACGACGTTGAAGATCACCAGGAAGATGATCGGTGCAGCGGCGTTGCCGTTGATGGCCATGTTAGAGGTGATGCCGGCCGTGATAGGCACAAGCGTCAGCCAGAACAGGGCGTCACCGATACCACCGAGCGGGCCCATTGCGGCGACGCGGACGGCGCGGATCGTGGGGATGTCAACCTTGTTCTGCTCGAGCGAAAGCACGATGCCCATAACAAAGGTGACAAGGAACGGGTGGGTGTTGAAGAACTCCAGGTTGTGGCTCATGGAAGCCGCGAGGTCGTTCTTGTTGGTGTGGATCTTCTCCAGACCGGGGATGATGGAGTAAAGCCAGCCAGCGGCCTGCATGCGCTCGTAGTTGAACGATGCCTGCAGGAAGCAGGAGCGCCAAGCCATCTTGTTGAGGGTCTTCTGGTCGAGCTGCGGAGCAGGAGTGAGATCCTCGTAGTGCTCCGGGATCACATACTCATTAGATGCCATCTTCGAAGTCACCTCCGTCAGAAACAGCTGCACCCTTCAGCTCGGTCTGCTGCTGGAAGTCCCAGAAAGCGATGCCGAAGCCGATGAGAGCGAGGATGAGCAGAGCAGGGGTTGCCAGCGAATCGTTGGCAACGGTGATGAGCGCGAGGCCAAAGCCCATGAGGAAGAAGCCCCACATATCGCGGTTCATCATAACCTTGAGCAGGACGGCGAAGCCGACGAAGCGCATCATGCCGCCTGCAGCGGACAGACCGGTCTGCAGCCAAGTCGGGATGGCAGAAGCGATGGTCTGACCGATGGTAGCGCCAGCGATGAAGAACAGGGTGACGACGACAGCGAAGATCAGGCCGAGCAGAGCCATGGCGAAGTAGTTCAGGCGCTCGATGCCCTTGGTGTCCGCGTTGTGAGCCATGTTATCGGCCGTGGACATAAGCGGGGACATAAGCGTGAAGACCAGGGTAACGCCAAGCTGGCCAAGCAGAGCGAACGGAATGGCGAGGCCGACTGCCGCGTTGGGCTCGAGGCCCGTGGCGATAGCGAGAATGGCTGCCATGATGCCGCCGATGACGGCGTTAGGCGGCTGAGCGCCTCCGATCGGCATGTTGCCGATCGTCATGAGCTGATAGGTACCACCCACGAGAAGACCGGTGTTGAGGTCGCCAAGGATAAGACCGATGACGGCGCCGGTGACGATGGGCTGATAGAGAGACTCGAGGAAGTCAAACTGGTCGATTGCCGCGATGAACGTGACGACGAAGACCAGAGCGATCTGGATGATCGAGTATTCCATCTTGCTCCTCCTTTCAAAATGTATGTACGCACTTTGGATTTCACGTACAGAACGTCAGGGTTTCACTCCTGACAACGTGGATCACGAGGATTACGAGAAGAGCTTGCTCGTGTCCTCAACAGGCGTGCTCGGAACGCGCCTGATCTCCAACTCCACCCCCAATTCCTGCAGCTCTTTAAACGCAGCGACATCCTCGTCGTTAACTGCGACGGAGGTGGCGACTTGGCGCTTTCCTTCCGACATGTGCATGTTGCCGATGTTTACCTTCTTTATAGGCACACCGCCCTTGACGAGCGTAAGCACGTCTTCCGGTGTTTCGGCCACGATGAAGATCTTCTGGCGCGGGCTCGCCTTGCCAATGACGTCGATGGTCTTCTGCAGAGAGAAGAAACGCGTAGCGACGCCGGCGGGAGCGGCCATCTTCATGAGGTTCTGACGCATGGTGTTGGACGCCACGTCGTCGTTGGCGACGAGGATGAGGTTGGAGCCCAGGGTGGAGTTCCACTGGGTGGCAACCTGACCATGAACCAGTCGGTTATCGATGCGGGTAAGAAGAATGTTGGGTTCTGCCATGTTGATCAGCTTCCTTTCGTTATTTGCTGACGACAGTTACTTGATCTCCTGAATCGCGTAACGCGAAACATCTACGACGGCTCCGGATCGGACTTTGATCTGGACCTTCTCGCCTTCGATGCCTTTGACGGTTCCGTAGATACCGCCGGCGAAAAGAACCTCTTGACCCGGCTTGAGCTCGGTGTGCAGCTCCTTGAAGTACTTCTGCTTCTTCTTCATGTTGATTTGCGACCAGATGGTGTAAATCAAGCCCATGATGACAAGCAGGCCTAAAAGGGCGACCGAGGAGCTCAGGACGTTGGCTCCGAAATCGGCCATTAGATGCCGTCCTCGTCGCCGAAGATATCCTCTTCCTCGGAGCCGGCAACGGATGCGACCGTCTGGGCGGTGACGCCCGTCTGGCCAACGGTCACGGCCTGCTCGCCAAGCTCGGCGAGCGTGGCGTTACCGCGGAGGAACAGAAGCTCAATAACCATGGGAAGGTTGGTGCCAGTCAGAACCTCGACGTTGTCGACATCCTGGGCAATCATCATCGACTGGTTGAACGGGGTGCCGCCAAGCAGGTCGGTAAAGACGAGCACGCCATCGCACTCCTCGCGCATGGCGGTAATAGCGGCGCGGAGATCCTCACCGTAGGAAGCAGCCTGGTCGCCCTCAAAAGGAACGACGGTAAAAGCGGGCTGGTCGCCGGCAACCATAGCGATAGCGCTAGCTAGGCCGGGTGCGAACTGTCCATGACCGGTAAGAATAAAGCCAACCATTCAAATTTCCCTTCCGAAGGTGTGTACAATCTGAGTCCGATGATTTTCGGAAGCCAGCGGGCGCTCGCCCTTAAAGCTTCTTAGAAAGCGTTCTTTGAAGACCAGTGGTTTCTAAACTGGTAGTAACCACGTGACGTGTTGTTGTCACTATATCACCCCAGAAGAGGTCGCTTTCGTTGATTCATACGGTAAAACGTTTTTGCACCGCTCACGGTGATAAATCGACCGTTTACCGGTCGTTAACACTTCTACCTGCGGTTTTGAAACCGTTTCGAAATGCTTTGGCAAAAGATCGGAACTTTTCCTGTCCCTAAACAACGCAGGGCGGCTAAAAATAGCGTGTAGAAAAATTGCAGGTCATTGTGAAGATATGTGAATTGGTCTTTTTGACTTAATACCAGTTAGAACTAGTTTTGAGATTATCGGTGAACGGTAGTTTTCGACCGTTCACCGGTTACTTGCAATCGTTTGCAGTTGTTTTCCCATATGAATCGGGGAACCCGATGAAGCACTTGTGCGATCACGGAAAGTTTTGACATTTGTCCTCATCCCCCGCGCACCAAACTCAGGCACCCAAAATGAGCCAATAGTTCACGCTAATCGTTTTCAATCATTACTTACTCAATATTCGTAATTATTTATCGTTTATCGTTAATTCTGATATGATACAAGTATCATCCAAGACATTGGTTGGAGGAGTCATGATCCGCTGGAACGTATCCAAATCGAATGAAGCCATCGACCGTGAACAGGCAATAGCCGATCTGAGGAAGCTCACTCGCATCTGCAAATGGGCCACAATCTGCATTACCACCGCGCTCGCTCTGGGACTCCTCGCAGTCATTGCGATTGACCTTCTACTCATATTGCCTGGACTCTCCCAAGGGTCGTGTCTCCAATCCGTAGAACTTCAAGCCGGCGAAGGACCGTGCCTTGCTATCGTCGGTACCAATGCACAGGCCCCACTTATGCTCGTCGCACACGATGGTCACACTGCCATAGGAAGCCTCTTGATGACATGTCTCGCGCTTACCATCGCGCTAAGCGTGCGCAGGCTTTTCTTCAACATTGAAAAGAAAGGCAGGCCCTTTGACCTTGAATGTAACCAGACACTTCGTCGAGTAGGATATTTATTCCTTATCGGCGGCGTTTCCGTGAGACTTCTTGGTGCCGTAATCACGGGAATGATACTCTCAGGATTTGGCGGCAGCTTTACGGATGCATTCGTCGGCCAGTTATTCGAGCCCTCCATGCTCTTTGCAGGCCTGATTATTTGCCTGATTGCCAGCATCTTCCGCTACGGGTATATCCTGCAAAAACAAGATGACGAGTTGCTCTAGGGGGAATCCATGATTATTCTGCGGCTTGACCGCATGCTTGCCGAACGCAAGATCTCATCCAAAGAGCTTGCGGAACGCGTGGGCATCTCCCAGGTCAATATGTCGCGCATCAAGACGGGCAAGGTTTCTGCCGTGCGCTTTTCAACTCTTGATGCGATATGCCGGGCACTCGACTGCCAACCGGGCGATGTGCTGGAATATATGCCTGACGATGAAGCCGATAACCTTTTTGGACTTAAAGATTCATAGGCATAATTTAGCCACCAGCGCCTAAACGCAAATAGCCCGCTAGAACAACATCCGTTCTAGCGGGCTATTCAGATATTTCGGCTACGCGCTCGGTGGCTCAGACAAATCTTTACGCAAACAGGCCGTAGATGCTGATGTTGGCCTTGGCGTACAGGCCGTTAGCGTACTCGGTCCACTTGGAGCTGGCGCTCGAGGCCTGCGAAGAATACTGCTGGTAGGCGGTGTAATAGGCGGTCATGGCCTGCTTATAGGTCGCACTATCGGCCGTAAAGGCATCGTCGGCAAAGGCCTTGGCATAGGTGTTGTCGGCGTCCTTCCAAGTGCCCTTCTCGCTATCCCACTCGTCACCGGCAAGGTTGATGATGTAGTCGGCGTAGTCCTTGCTCGCGGTCTCCTCGTTGCCGTCAGCAGGCTCGGTCGGAGCGGTCGGCATGCTTGCGGAGCTATCGCCCACCTTCTTCTTGTAGAGCTTCTGCAGCGTCGCGGACTGGCGGACGATCTGCTTGGCCTGGTCCTTGGACACGCCATACTGCGTGGCCATGGTCTTGTAGTCCGAAGTGCCGATGGAATCCTCGGCGTATTTCTTCATCTCCTTAGAAGAGACGGTGATGCCCTCGTCCTCGGCAGCATCGAGCAGGATCTTGTTGCGCACGTAGGACAGGATGACGTCGGCAGACGGAGCGGTATAGTTGCCGTCGTCGTCCTTGACGGTGTCGAGGCTGTACTGGCTCTCGATGGCCTCGCGCGCGGTGATGTCACTCTTCTTGCCGTTGTAGCTGTAGCTTGCCACGGTCGAATCGAGCTGGTCCTCGGTCAGGGTCGCCGAGCCGACGCCCTTGCCGCCAAAACCACCATTGCCAATAAAGAAGCCAATCACGGCAGCAATCACGACTGCAACCACAAAGGCGGCAATCATCGTCTTCTTGTGCTTGCAAGCGTGGTCATCCACGTCGGAGTCATCGTCCTCGTCCTGCTCCTCGGGCATCAGATTCTCGTCAGCGGCATCCGCGGCAATCAGAGCCTCCAGACGGGCGTCCTCCTCCTCGGCCGTCGTACCGGCAGCAATGTGCTCGGCAGACGTACCGGTGACCAGGTCGATCTTCTCGTCCTCATCACCGTCGGGGCCTTCGCCGCGCTCGATGATCTGAATGCCGTCGATCTCGTCCTTCTCGTCCTTCTTTTGAATCAGACCCATATCGGTTACTCCTTGTTAGGAAACATAGTCTTCAATAGAATACGCCCGACAGAGTGCCGGGCGTATTGATTCTTAGGTTATACGCAAACACTTAAGTACTATTTAGGCGTTTGCAGCGTGCATACCTTAGGCCAGGTGCGCGATAACGGCATCGGCAAAGGCCCGCGTGCCCACGGCGCCCTCGACGGAGCCGGTCTGGGCACGACGCACGTCACCGGTAACCTGCTCGCCCTCGTCGAGCGTGGCAGAGACGGCGGCGCGAATGCGATTGGCAGCGTCGTTCTCGCCCAGGTGATCGAGCATCATCGCAGCAGAGAGGATCTCGGCCGTGGGGTTGGCGATATCCTGGCCAGCGATATCGGGCGCGGAGCCATGCGTTGCCTCGAAGATGGCGCAGTCGGCACCGATGTTGGAGCCGGGGGCCATACCCAGGCCACCTACCAGGCCGGCGCACAGGTCGCTCACGATGTCGCCGTACAGGTTGGGCAGCACCAAGACATCGAAGTCGTTGGGGTTTTGGACCAGGCCCATGCAGGTGGCGTCAACGATCTTGTCGTTGAACTCGATATCGGGATAGTTGGCAGCCACCTCGCGCGCAACGCGCAGGAACAGGCCGTCGGTCGCCTTCATGATGTTGGCCTTATGCACGGCCGTCACCTTTTTGCGGCCGCAGCGGCGGGCATACTCAAAGGCATACTCCACAATACGGCGGCTCTTGGCGATGGAGATGGGCTTGATTGAGATGGCGGAATCGGCGGCGAAGGTCTTCTGACCCGAGCGCTCGACAAGCTGCGAGAGCTCCTCGACCTCGGCTGCACCCTCATCGAACTCGATGCCGGCGTAGAGGTCCTCGGTGTTCTCGCGCACGATGACCAGGTCGACGTCGCGGAAGCGCGAGCCGTCGCCCGGCTGCGACAGACAGGGGCGCACGCAGGCATACAGGTCGAAGTGCTTGCGCAGGGCGACGTTAACGCTGCGGAAACCCGTGCCGACCGGCGTGGTGATGGGACCCTTGATGGCAACCTTGGTCTCGGCGACCGCATCGAGCACGTGCTGGGGCAGCGGCGTGCCAAACTCGTCCATGACGCCGGCACCGGCCTCCTGGACATTCCAATTGATCTGGACACCGGTGGCCTCGACCACGCGGCGCATGGCCTGCGTAATCTCGGGACCGATACCGTCACCGGGAATCAGGACTACATCGTGCGCCATAATCTGTTACTCCTCGTTTTCGGCGTCGTCAGATTTTTTAACGCTAGCACGCTTCTTCTTTTTGGAGAGATCAAGGTCAAAGCGTTTAACAAGCATTTCGCAAATCTCGCTCGAACGGGCCTTGAGATAGCTGCCCTTGCCGTTCTCGGCATCGAACTTAAGGCGCAGTGCAAGCTTCTCGGCGACCTCGGCGTCGATCTCGCCCTGGCCAAACTCGTACAGGCAACCGAGCATGTCGCGATACTCGAGGTCGCCGTGGTAGCACTGGATGGCCTCGTCCAGGATGGGCCAAGCCTCGCGCGAACGCTCGACGCTCGTGGCGCCCCACACGCACAGCAGGCGGAAGGCGGCATAGCGCAGTGTGGAGGAAATCTCGTCGAACAGTGCGGTCTCGGCGCCCTCAAAGGCATCGCCCAGCTGCTCGGGGCAGGTGGTGGCAAGCGCCGTCAGGGCATCGAGGGCCTCCCAGCGGGTCTGAGCCTCGGGGCGGTCGAGCGCCTCGATCAGCGCGGGCACGCAGGGCACGACGCGTTGCGGATCGCGCTCGGCAAGCAGGTGCAGCACGCGGGCGGCAAACTGGCGGATACGGCGCGTGGGGCAGCCGAGCTCCTTGACCAGGCGGTCGACGGCGTTCTCGTTCTCCTCTGCCAGCTGGAGCTGTGCCAGCTCCTCGTCGGTGAGCTGTTCGTCTTTGTTTTCTGCCATAGTTACCTCTTTTTACTATTTCTTAGCGTGCTTGCCAGCACCCTTGCTGTCATCGGTGACCGAGATGAGCTGTCGGTCGGCAGCACCATTACGACGCGCACGGCGGCGTTCCTCGGCATCGCCCGCGTCGGCGGCGGCGCGGTGAGCCTTGTTGACGTTAAAGACCTCGTCGTGCTTGCGCCACGGACCGACGGACTCGCCAAAGCTCATCTTAAGGCCGGCGATAAAGCCGCCGAGCCAGCCGATCGGTGCAAACTGTACCAGCGGGAACAGTGAAAACACCCAGGTCAGTAGGACAACCGCCGCCGCTCCCGCAAAGTTGGCAATCCAGTAGTCGCGCTTGGTGATGACGCGCTTTTCGCACGCCCACTGGCCGCACAAAAAGCCAATGTAGATCGCAAAGAGAAAGAGCACCAGCGCAAGCACCACGAACGTCCAGCTCATGGGCGCTACTCCCCGTGATGGTGGCCGCAGCAGCACTCGTGGCCGTCGTCATGGCCGTGGCCGCCGCAGCACTCGTGGTCCTCGCCATGGTGGTGACCGCAACCGCACTCATGGTCGTCGCCGTGCTCGCCGCAACCGCAGCCGTCCTCGTGAGCACCGTGCTCCTCGGGACGATACTGCGACCAGTCCAGACCGGCGGCGATGGCGTCGGCTTCCTCCTTATAGAGGACCGTGATGGCCTGGGTACCCAGTTTGGCGCCGCCGATGGCGTCGAGCATGTCATAGAGCGTAAAGGCCACGTCGGCGCCGGGCAGTGCAAGCTCGCGGTCGTCGGCATAGGCGAGCGCCAAGCGCAGGTCCTTAATAAAGTGCTCGACCATAAAGCCCGGCTTGTAGTCGCCGTCGAGCGCCTTGGGCGCCAGGCTCTCCATGGCGCCGGACTTGCCGGTACCGCCCAGGATCATCTGACGGGTCTTCTCCAGATCAAGGCCGCTCAACTCGGCAAACGCCAGCGCATCGGCCATGCCGACCATGCAGGCGCCCAGCGACACCTGGTTGGCAAGCTTGGCAGCCTGGCCCTTGCCGGCACCATCGAAGCAGCAAATATTTGCCGCAAAGGTGGAAAGGATATCGCGGACCGGGGCAATGTCGTTCTCGGTGGCGCCCACGATAGCCGTGAGCGTACCGGCGATAGCGCCCGACTCGCCGCCGGTGACGGGGCAGTCAAACGCCATGCGACCAGAAACCTGGGCGGCCTCGGCAATGTCACGGGCAAGCTCGGGCGAGCTCGTGGTGAGGTCGATCAAGACCGCACCCGGCTTGGTGCACGCGAGCAGGCCGTCGCCCGCCAGGTAGAGTTCCTCGACCTCGGAGGGATAGCCCACCATGGTAAAGACAACGTCAGCGTTCGCCGCGGCATCGGCCGGCGTATCGGCCCAGACGGCACCGCGCTCAACGAGCGCTGCGGCCTTAGACTTGGTGCGGTTGTTGACCGTGACGGGATAGCCAGCGTCCAGAATGTGGCCGGCAATGGGGGCACCCATAATTCCGGTGCCGATAAATGCGACAGAGAGCTTGTTTGCCATGAAACCTTTCCTTTTGGGTTGGGTGTTATTACCAGGTTGAATACTCGGTGCCAGCGTTTGGGCTGTGAGTCGAGGGTGATTACGGACGCAGCGCCTGCCTACTGGCCGCGCACCCGGCGGGCGATGCGGTCGGAAAGAGACGCCTTGTCGGCGCGGTTCTTACCCCAAAACGCGCAGGCCACCATGCCGGGACCCACGTGCGAGCCGATGGTGGGGCCCACGGAGCTTCGAATGATCGTAACGTCGGCGCAGCCCTCCTCCTTGCGGATGGCGGCTTCGAGCCAGTCACCCTCCTTTTCGGCATCGGCCGTCATGATGGCGATGGGCATGGTGCGATCGGGAACGTAGTTCTCGCGGAACGACTTGAGGATGGACTTGAGTGCCTTCTTGCGGCCGCGGTTGACGCCGATCAGCGACAGCGAGCCGGCCAGGTCGTAGGAGAGCTCGGGCTTGACGTCGAGCTTTGCCGTAAGCTGTGCCGCCGCGGGCGGAATGCGGCCGCCGGCAGCCAGTGCGTCGAAGCTCTCGAGCGTAAAGTAGCCGTGCACGTAGGTCTTTGCTTCGTTTGCCCAATCGACCAGCTGCTTGGCGGTCAGTCCCGCCGAACGCTGGCGCACGGCCTCGAGCGCCAAGAGCGCGCCGGCCGCGCAGGGCAGAGCGTTGTCGACCACGTAGAGCTCAAAGTTGGGATACTCGGCACGCACGGCATCTGCCGCCTGGCACGCGGAGTTGTAGCTCGACGACAGTGCCGAGGTAAAGCACAGGTAGACCGTGGGCGTGCCCTCTTTGGCGCACTCGGTAAAGAACTCGATATAGCGACCGAGCGACACAGCCGAGGTGGACACGCGGGCGCCGGCGCGCATGCGGTCGTAGAACTCCTTAGGGCTCATGCTCGACCAGATGTCGTCCGTGCGCTCCTCGCCATCGATAATGAAGGGGAAACCCAGGATATCGACATCAAGGTTCGCGGCGACCTCGGGACTAAAGTCGCAGCAGGTATCGACGACGATGCGGCAACGGTCCGAATGGCCGGTAGATGCAGCCTTGTCCATCAAAGCGACTCCTTACGTAAAAA
>URGG01000052.1 GCA_900547345.1 uncultured Collinsella sp.
CGGCTACTATCCCCAGCCGATCGCCATCACCGAGATTGACTCTCGTACCGGTTCGGTGCTGTACCAGCACACCGACAATCCCTCACAGGTGCTTACCGAGGGCGAGGCCGCCGCGGTCACCGATGTTCTGTCCGGCGTCATGCAGGGCGGCGGTACGGGTGCTGCCGGTGCCCTGAGCGTCAACCAGCCCTATGCCGGCAAAACGGGCACCACCGACAACACCACCAACCTGTGGTTCTGCGGCTATACCCCGCAGCTGGCGTGCGCCCTGTGGACCGGCTATTCCGCGGGCGAGATCCCCATCCAAAAATACGGCACAGACCTGCTGGGCGACAGCACCAACCTGCCTGTCTTTAAGCGGTTTATGAACACCGTTCTGACCGGTACCGAGCGCGAGGAGTTTGCGACCGGAACGGCGCCCACCTATAAGAACAACAGCGTCTGGAAGTTCTACGGCACCAACAACACCAAGAAGACGGAGAACGACGACAAGGACAAGGACGAGAACGAGAACGAAGAGGAAACCACCACTACAACGACTACCACGACGACCACGACCACCGAGACCACGGGCGGCGACACCACCGGCGGCACCGGTACGACCGGTGGCTCGACGGGCGGCTCCACCGGTGGTTCGACCGGCGGCGATGGCGGCACGCCTACGCCCACGCCCACTCCCGACCCCTCGCCCACGCCTGACGATACGGTCGGCTAGAAATCATCCGGCCATAAGCAACAAGGCCCCCGAACAGCTTATTCAACTGCTCGGGGGCCTTTTAGTTTAAAGCGACCTGGCAGGCGGTCTTTATACCGGCAAACAAAAAGGGGGTACCGACCCTCGTCGATACCCCCTTACAGGCAACTATGTCAGCGCGCACAGGGCCGAGCGCACGACCCGCACGCCTACTTGCGAGAATTGCTCAGCTTATTGATCAGCGCCTCGAGACGCTCGCCGTCCTCGGCCGTCTGGGCAATAACCAAAATCGTATCGTTGCCGGCAAGCGAGCCAAGCACATCGGGCAGCTCTGCCGCATCAACAGCGGCGGCGATGCCGGAAGCCGTGCCAGGCTGAGCCTTAATCATAACCAGATTATCGGTGCGCAGAACGCCCGTTACGAGCTCGGAAACCATACGCTGCAGGTGCAGGTCCTCTGCCAGAACATAGATGCCCTCAGGGAGCTTACGCAGCCCCATATCGGCAATATCGCGAGAGACAGTCGCCTGCGTGCAATCAAAGCCCATAGCGCGGAGCTCATCGACCAGCACGCGCTGCGTGCGGACGTCCTTATTGCGCACAATATCTCTAATGGCATCCTGGCGCCCATTGCGTTTTTTAGCCATACAAACCCTCTCTCCAAAAGATGGCGGAGACAATCAATCAGTGATTGAATAGTTTAACGCTATTTGAAGGCTTTTGTGTATAAGAACGCATTTCGAAACAATTCTATGCAAATTTGTTTCGAAATGAGCCGTTTAGGCGGTTTTTGCGCCCGTCCGGTTAAGAAAAGCTGCCAGATGCGTACACATCACGCAGCGCGCGGGCTTGGCGCTGGCGATCGGCCCAAACAACAGACCGAGTCCCCGATGGTTATCCTTGAGCGCGGCGACCATCTGACGGGTTCGAGGCGCCTCGAGCATATCACGCATGCGGGCGGAACGCTCGATTGACGACACTCCATGCGGGCTCAGACACAAATTCTCGATGCAGGCGACCAGTCCGGCGAAGTAGAACTTTTGGCTTGCCAGCTTGAGCCGACCACCGCTATCTGCTTCCGAGAGTGAGTCCGCAAGCTCGTCGAGCGCTCGAGTGTCATCGGATATCCTGGCATACATGGTGGGATCAAAGGCATCTGTAAGCTTAGGTGCCACCGCGTGGAAACAAGCGTCGCCGCAGCCGGACACGAATCGTGCCTGCGAGAGCGCATAAGCCATAAACTCAACCGTACGGTACGCCTTGCCACGCGACAGGCATGCTTCAAACAGCGGACGGCTATACATCACGCCAGAGGTCTGAGCGACTAGGCCGCCCAAAATCAACTGAGGCAGCCCGGCCACCATCGAAGATTTGCCATCAATGGAAATATGAGTAGCATCCAAGACGCGCGAATGACGCTCGCGATGCGCATCGTATCGATCGAGCGACACCGAGGGGAGCACAATGTCTGCCGCAGTATCGCACGCGATATCGACCATCTTGGAAAGAGCCTGCGGAGCAAACCACTCATCGGCGTTCATGGCGATGATGTGAGAGCCGCGCGAGGCATCAAAACCGGCACGAAGACAAGCGCCGCGCTTCGCGTCCTCGACATCAATCAAATCAATATGGATGTCCCTGTCGGCAGCAACTTGAAGCGAATGGCGCACACCGGGCGCAGCATCGTGGCAGACAACGACAATCTGCAAATCATAGAGGTCTTGGTTCTGGATACTCTCGAGCGCACGCATCGCATAGCTGGGCGAACCTTCTACTACAAGGATCACCGAAAGTCGCGGATGCGAGCCACGTCGAACCAAGTTATCCGTCCTCTCGACAGCAATGAATCAAACTGTCGTTCATGGTACACCCCGGCAATAAAAGCAATGAGACACCGGTTGCACTGCACGCCAAGAACAGATGTTGCACACGCGCAGCCCACAGATGACAGGTGCCGACGAACGGCGCGTCGAGCCCTCCCCTAGTCGAGCACGACAAGCTCGGCGGGATCGTAATCCACGCCCATAAACGTAAGGCCGCAGGCAGGAGCCGTGGGGCCCGCAGCGGTACGATCGCAAGCATCGATGACCTCGCGCATCCACTCGGGTTCACGGCGATGCATGCCAATCTCGACAAGCGTGCCAACGATCGTACGGACCATCGAATGCAGAAACGCATTGCCCTCGATGGTAAACGTCAGGATGTCCTCGCCAAACGCAACCTCATGGCCAAACTCGGCGCGCATTACGCAGCGGTGCGTAGGTTTGCCCACGGCAGAGGCAACCTTGCAAAAGCTTTTAAAGTCCTGCTCGCCCAAAAGCGCAGGGCAGGCGGCCGCCATCGCATCGACGTCGAGGGGATAGCGATGCCACCACACAGCACCGCGTGACAGCACGGGCCGCGCATCACGATCGACAATGCGATAGGTGTAAGTGCGAGAGCGCGCGTCAAAGCGCGCAGAAAAGCCCTTACGGGCCCTGTAGACCTCGTTTATGGCGATATCTTTGGGCAGCAGGGCATCCATAGCCCGCAGCCACCTACGGCGCGTACACGCGAGCTCAGCGTCCGTTACGGGAACGCTGATGTACTGAGCCACGGCATGCACGCCGGCATCGGTACGCCCCGCGCACGTCAAATCGATCGGGCGGCGAAGCAGCGTCTCGATGGCTCGACGTAGCTCGCCCGCAACCGTCGTCTGTCCCGGCTGCTCGGCAAATCCGCTATACGACGAGCCATCATAGGCCACACGAAATACGAGCGTGGCGTCAAGCTCGGAAATCGAATTGAAATCAGACGGGGCAGTCATGGGCGCTCCCAACAAACAAGTAACGGTATCGCGACAAAAAAAGAGGGGTACGCGAACGTACCCCTCGAATATAGCCTATGCAGACGGAAAGTCTACTCAGCGGTCTCCTCAGCAGGAGCCTCCTCGACGGCCTCGACCTTCTTGGGAGCAGCGGCCTTCTTGGGGGCCGGAGCAGCCTTCTTGGCCTTAGGCGTGCAAGGCTCGGTGACGAGCTCCATGATAACGATGGGAGCGTTGTCGCCCTTGCGGTTGCCGAGCTTCATAATGCGGGTGTAACCGCCGTTGCGGTCCTGCCACATGCCCTGGGCAGCCTTGTCGAAGATCTCGGCAACGAGCTGCTTATCGCCGAGCTTGGCGATAGCCAGACGACGAGAGTGCAGGTCGCCCTTCTTGGCCCAAGTGATGATCGGGTCGACGACCGAACGCAGCGCCTTAGCGCGGGTCTCGGTGGTCTTGATGCGGTCGTTCTCGAAGAGGGCCTTAGCAAGGCTCTTCTTCATGGCCTTGGTGTGGCTCGCATCGGTGCCGAGCTTCAGGCCCTTCTTAACGTTGTGACGCATGGTCTAGTTTCTCCTCAAATATGCGAAGCATTAAGCCTTCAGGCTCAGGCCCATGGACTCAAGCTTGTCCTTCACTTCCTCGATCGACTTAACACCGAAGTTACGGATGTTGAGCAGATCGTTCTCCGAGAACTCAACGAGCTGACGGACCGAGTGAATGCTGGCGCGCTTAAGGCAGTTGTAGGAACGAACGGAAAGGTCCAGATCCTCGATCTGCTTGTCCAGCTCGGCGTTGTCGTTGGTGACCTCGGGAGCGAAGATCGAAGCCTCCTCCTCGACCTCGGGGGTCTCGGCAAGGTTCATAAAGGCGGCCATATGCTGGTTGATGATATTGGCAGCCTGGACCACGGCGTCGCGCGGGGCGATGGAGCCGTTGGTCTCGATCTCGAGGACAAGGCGGTCGTAGTCGGTGTGCTGACCGACACGGCAAGCCTCAACGAGCTTGGCGCAACGGGAAACCGGCGAGTACAGCGAGTCGACGTGGATCACACCGATGGGATCGTTGTCGCGCTTGTTTGCCTCGCCAGAAACATAGCCGCGGCCATAGCCGATGCGCATGCTCATGGTGAGATGGCCACCCTCGGTGAGCGTAGCAATGTGCTGCTCGGGGTTGACCAGCTCAAACTCGGACGGAATAAAGAAGTCCGCACCGGTGACCTCGCAGGGGCCGTCAACCGAGATGGTGGCGGTCGCCTCGTCGGTCGTGCCGAGAGCCCTGAAGACAAGACCCTTGACATTCAGGACGATGTCGGTGACATCCTCGACCATGTTAGGGATGGTCATGAACTCGTGCTGCGCACCATCGATCTGAATAGCCTCGACGGCGGCACCCTCGAGCGAGGACAGAAGAACGCGACGAAGGGAGTTACCCAGCGTATCGCCGTAACCACGCTCGAGCGGCTCGACGGAGACACGAGCAGACGTCTCGTTGATCTCTTCGACCTGAACCTGAGGCCTAATGAATTCTGACATGTATTACCTCCAGCCTCAGCAGCCCGGATGGACTACTTAGAGTAGAGCTCGACGATGAGCTGCTCGTTGATATCACCGCTGATCTGCTCACGCGTCGGCAGAGCGAGCACGTTACCAGACAGCTTCTCGATATCGACCTCGAGCCAGCCAGGGACCTCAAAGCGCTCGGAGGAAATCAGGGCCTCCTTGATGGGGAGGAGGTCACGGAACTTCTCGCCGACAGCGACGACGTCGCCGGCCTTGACGCGGTAGGACGGGATGTCCACGCGCTTGCCGTTCACGGTGAAGTGACCGTGACGGACGGACTGACGAGCCTCTTTGCGGGTGCGGGCGAAGCCAAGACGGAAGACGACGTTGTCGAGGCGAGACTCAAGGATGATCATGAGGTTCTCACCGGTGACGCCGTTCATCTTGCGGGCCTTGTTGAAGTAGCCGTGGAACTGCTTCTCCAGAACGCCATAGATGAACTTGACCTTCTGCTTCTCGCGCAGCTGCATGCCGTACTCAGATTCCTTGCGACGGCGCTTGGGCTGACGGATAGATTCCTTCTTGCTGCTGTAACCGAGCTCAGCGGGATCGATCCCGAGCTGACGGCAGCGCTTAAGAACAGGAGTCCTGTCGATTGCCATATTGATACGATCCTTTCAGTTACACGCGGCGACGCTTCTTGGGGCGGCAGCCGTTGTGCGGAATGGGGGTCTTGTCCTGGATGCTCGAGACCTCGAGGCCAGCAGCCTGGAGGGAGCGGATGGCGGTCTCACGACCGGAGCCGGGGCCCTTGACGAAGACGGAAACCTTCTTCATACCGTGCTCCATGGCCTGCTTGGCAGCAGCCTCGGCAGCCATCTGGGCAGCGAACGGCGTGGACTTACGGGAGCCCTTGAAGCCCACCTGGCCAGCCGACTTCCAGGAAATGACGTTGCCCTGGGGATCGGTGATCGAAACGATCGTGTTGTTGAACGTAGAACGAATGTGAGCCTGGCCCACGGAAATGTTCTTACGGTCCGCGCGCTTCAGACGGGCAGCGCGAACGTTCTTCTTAGCAGTAGCCATCTATCTAGCGCTCCTTATTTCTTCTTCTTAGCACCGATCTGACGCTTCGGCCCCTTGCGGGTACGAGCGTTAGTGTGGGTGCGCTGGCCGCGGACCGGGAGGCCCTTGCGGTGACGAAGGCCGCGGTTGCAGCCGATGTCCATAAGGCGCTTGACGTTCTGGTTGCGCTCACGGCGGAGGTCGCCCTCAACCATGATCTGGTTCTTATCGATATAATCGCGGATGGCGTTAACCTCATCCTCGGTGAGGTCCTTAACGCGCGTATCCACGTTAACGTTGCACTCGACGCAAATCTTCGTCGCAGTGGTGCGGCCGATGCCGTAAATGTAGGTCAGACCGATCTCAACGCGCTTCTCACGCGGGAGGTCGACACCATTAATACGGGCCAACGTAGTCTCCTCTCTTAACCCTGACGCTGCTTATGACGGGGGTTCTCGCAAATGACGAGGACCTTGCCATGGCGCCTAATGATTTTGCACTTATCGCACATCTTCTTGACCGAAGGACGTACCTTCATCGTTCTTCCTTTCGGTAGCGCTCAAACTACTTCCCTACTATCTACTCGCCCAGCCGCAGGCGTTTAAAACTATGGCTGGTCTTCACACACAATCCGACCGTAGGTTGAGCTAAGCCTGCAGCCGGAAATGGAGTGCGTGTATGCGTGCCGCTATTTGTAGCGATAGGTGATGCGGCCACGGGTCAGGTCGTACGGGGAAAGCTCCACGACAACCCTGTCACCGGGGAGAATACGGATGTAATTCATTCGGATCTTGCCAGAAATGTTGCACAGAACCGAATGACCGTTCTCGAGCTCGACCTTAAACATGGCATTGGGCAACGGTTCCTTTACCGTACCCTCGAGCTCAATTGCGTCTTCCTTCTTCACAAGCAATCATCTTTCTCTAGAAAACGACAGCGATTGAGTATTCTACAACACGTATGCACGCATCGTAATAACTTCGTAATGGCTCCACAACTAAGTGGAACTTGTTACATTTCTCCGCCTTGGAGCGAACACCAAGCACCTTGGGCATCCGTGGTGAGAATCACCGGACCGTCATTGGTAATGGCGACGGTGTTCTCGTAGTGCGCGGCGGGCAGGTGGTCGTTGGTCGTAACAATCCAACCGTCGGAGCCCGTGCTCACATGGTTGGAACCCATCGTAACCATCGGCTCGATGGCAATGACCATGCCGGCCTGGAGGCGAACGCCCCTCCCCTTCTTTCCATAGTTAGGAACGTTGGGGTCCTCGTGCATCACGCGGCCAATGCCATGGCCCACATAATCACGAAGCACGCCGTAACCGTGAGACTCGGCGAGGGACTGAACGGCATAACCGACGTCCCCGATATGGTTACCGGGAACAGCCTGCTCGATGGCAGCCTTAAGGCAATCGCGCGTGACCTCGCACAAAGCCTTGGCTTCGGGCGTGGGGGTGCCGACGAAAAACGTCCATGCGTTATCGCCGACCCAACCGTCGACAACGGCTCCCGTATCGATGGAGATGATATCGCCATCGCGCAGGATCATGTCGGGGTTGGGAATACCGTGGACCACGGCATCGTTGATCGATGCGCAAATGGTCCCCGGGAACCCGCCGTAACCCTTAAAGGCCGGGGTGCCGCCATGCATGCGGATAATCTGCTCCGCGAGCTGATCGAGCTCAAAAGTCGAAACGCCGGGGCGCACCATGGCTCCAACGTGGCGGAGCGCCATCTTAGATAGCGCTCCTGCCTTCTTCATCTGCTCGATTTGCGTTGCAGACTTGATCTTGATCATAGACCGAGAGCCTCTTTGACATCCCCGTACACGGTCTCGCGAGCCTGGTCACCGTTGACCGACTTGAGCAGACCCTGGCCACGATAGTAGTCGACGAGCGGGCTCGTGGACTTCTCGTAGACGTCGAGACGGTTCTTGATGGTCTCGGGCTTGTCGTCATCGCGCTGATACATCTCGCCACCGCACTTGGGGCAGGTAGCATCCGCAGCGGTGCCGGTGTAGCCGCAGGCGCGGCAGGTGCGACGCGAAGACAGACGATCGATAATGACCTCGGGGGCCACATCGACCAGAAGAGCACAGTCGATCTCGCGACCCATGGCGGAGAGCTCGGAATCGAGCGTCACGGCCTGGGCGGTGTTGCGCGGGAAGCCGTCGAGGATGAAGCCCTGCTGGGCGTCATCAGCGGCAAGGCGATCCTTGACAAGGTCGATCACGAGCTGGTCGGGAACGAGCTCGCCAGCGTCCATGTACTTCTTAGCCTGAATACCAAGCTCGGTGCGACCCTTGACGGCAGCACGCAGCAGGTCGCCCGTGGAAATGTGGGCGACGCCAAACTCGGCGACGAGCTCCTGTGCGACGGTGCCCTTACCGGCACCCGGAGCTCCGAGCAATACGAGGTTCATGAGCAATCCTCCTCTAGCCTATTTAAAGAATCCATCGTAATCATACATCTTGATCTGGCCTTCGAGCTTATCGACCGTGTCGAGCACGACGCCGACCATGATGAGGATGGACGTGCCGCCAAAAGCCTGGATCAGATGGTTACCCGTGAAGGAGAAGATGATCGAAGGCACGATGGCGATGAGCGCCAAAAAGACAGCGCTGGGAAGCGTAATCTTGTTGAGCGCGTTCTTGATGTAGGCCGCGGTAGCCCTACCCGGACGCACGCCCGGAATAAAGCCGCCCTGCTTCTTAAGGTTGTCGGCCGTGTCATCGGGGTTGAACACCATGGAGGTGTAGAAGTACGCGAAGAACACGATGAGGACAACGTTAAGCACCCAGTTGAGCCAACCGGTCGAAAGCGCAGAGGCAACTGCCTGAATCCAGCCGATGCCGGGGAAGAACACGGCGATCTGAGCCGGGAAGTACAGCAGCGCCGAAGCGAAGATGATCGGTACAACACCCGCGGTGTTGACCTTGATGGGCAGGTAGGTGGTCTGGCCACCCATCATGCGACGGCCCACGACGCGTTTGGCGTAGGAGACCGGGATGCGACGCTGGCCGCGCTCAAGGAAAACAATCAGCGGGATAACCAGCAGGATGATGGCGCAGATGATCACCATGGTGATGATGCCACCGGCATTGCCCTCGGTGCTGGAGAAGATAGCCTGCGGCAGACCGGCCATGATGTTCGCGAAGATGATCAGCGACATGCCATTACCGATACCGCGCTGGGTGATGAGCTCACCAATCCACATGATCAGCATGGCGCCCGCGGTGAGCGTACCGACGATCATGAGGTCGAAGATGATCTCGGGAGCGCCGGCGCCATTAAAGCTGATGCCGAAGCTCTTAAAGAGGAAGAGGTAACCCACGGAGTTGAGGATTGCCAGAGCTAGGGTGAGGTAACGCGAATACTGCGTAATCTTGGTCTGACCGACCTCGCCCTCGCGGGCAAGCTCATGCAGGGAAGGCACGACGGCCTGGAGCATCTGGAGGATGATCGAGCTGGTGATGTAAGGCATGATGCCCAGCGAAAACACCGACACATAGCTCAACGCGCCGCCAGAGAAAAGATTCAGGAGGGCCATAGCACCTGCGGCGACCGAATTGTTATCGGTCGAGAAAAGGCCCAGCATCCCCTGGAAGGGAATGCCGGGCACAGGAACGTGCGCACCAATGCGGTACACGACGAGCATAGCTATGGTAAAAAGAATCTTTTCGCGCAATTCTTTGATGCGGAAAGCATTCTTAAGACCATTTAGCACGGCAGCTCGACCTTTCCGCCGGCGGCCTCGATCTTGGCCTGCGCAGAAGCGCTGACCTTGTCGACCTTGACCGTGAACTTCTTGGTGAGCTCACCATTGCCGAGCACCTTGACGGGCTCGAACTCGCTCTTGGTGATGCGAGCGGCCTTAAGAGCGGCACCGTCGATCACAGCGCCGTCCTCGAACTTGCGCTCGAGACGCTCAACGTTAACAGCGGTGTACTCGATACGACGGGGGTTGCGGAAGCCCGGAAGCTTGGGCAGGCGCATAGCCAGCGGAGTCTGGCCGCCCTCGAAGCCGGCACCCTTGGTGCCGCCAGAGCGAGAACCCTGGCCCTTCTGGCCGCGGCCAGAAGTGGTGCCGTGACCCGAAGAATTGCCACGGCCGACGCGCTTGCGGTTCTTGGTGGAACCGGGCGCGGGAGTAAGATCGTGAAGCTGCATTTGCTACTCCTCTACAATCTCGACAAGGTGCTTGACCTTGAAGATCATGCCGCGGACGGACTCGTTGTCAGCAATCTCGCGAACCTCGCGGATCCTGTGGAGACCGAGGGCACGGACAGTACGGACCTGGTCCTGCTTGCAACCGTTGGTGCTGCGGACCTGCTTGATCTTGATGGTGTCAGCCATGCTTAGTTCTCCTTACCGACGAACATCTCGGAGACCGTCAGGCCACGGCGAGCCGCGACGTCCTCAGGGCTGGAGAGCTCCTTGAGGCCCTCGACGGCAGCCTTGATGATGTTGAGGCCGTTGTCGGTACCGAGGGACTTGGACAGGACGTTCTTGATGCCAGCAAGCTCGAAGAGGGGACGCACAGCGCCGCCGGCGATAACGCCGGTACCCTCGACAGCGGGCTTGATGATGATGCGGCCGGCACCAAAGTGGCCGAGAACCTCGTGCGGAATGGTGCCCTGATCGGTCACCGGCACGTGGAACATGTTCTTCTTGGCATCGAGAGACGCCTTGGAGATGGCCATGGGCACCTCAGCGGACTTGCCCATGCCAACGCCGACGTTGCCCTTGCCGTCGCCAACGACGACGAGAGCGACGAGGCTCATGCGACGACCACCCTTGACGGTCTTCGATACGCGGTTAATGTAAACGACGCGCTCCTCGAACTCGGAGGCCTCGCGCTGCTGCTTCTGATTACGAGCCATGTGCTACATACCTCCTAGAACTCGAGACCGGCGGCACGAGCACCGTCGGCGAGGGCCTTGACGCGGCCATGGTAGATACGGCCACCGCGATCGAAGGCGACCTTGGTGATGCCGGCCTCGATGGCGCGCTTGCCAACGAGCTGACCGACCTTCTCCGCAGCCTCCTTGTTCGAGGTGTGGGTGCCCTTGAACTCGGCCTCGAGGGTCGAGGCGGAGACGAGCGTCAGGCTGGAGCCCTTGCTGTCGTCGATGATCTGGGCATAGATGTTGGCGTTAGTACGGGTCACGCGAAGACGCGGACGCTCGGAGGTACCCGAGACCTTGCCGCGAACACGACGCTGACGACGCTTGAGGCCTTCCAGCTTCGCCTTATGCTTGTTCATACGTAAACTCCTAAAAAGGTTGATCTTGCCAGCACCTGACGGGGTGCTGGTCTTATGCGAGTGAGTCGGTTACGACTACTTGGCGGCCTTACCCAGCTTGCGGCGGATGTGCTCGCCAACGTAGTGGATACCCTTGCCCTTGTAAGGCTCGGGAGGACGATGGCCGCGGATCTCAGCGGCGATCTGACCGACCTGCTGCTTGTTGATACCCTTGACGTTCACGTGGGTGTTATCGGGAACCTCGAAGGTGATGCCCTCGGGAGCCTCGACGATCACGGGGTGCGAGAAGCCCAGGGAGAACTCGAGGTTCTTGCCCTTCTGCTGCACGCGGTAACCGACGCCGGCGAGCTCGAGCTTCTTCTCGAAGCCCTCGGAAACGCCAACAACCATGTTGTGGATGAGGGCGCGGGTGAGGCCGTGGCGGGCACGGGTCTCACGCTCGTCGTCGGGACGGGAAACGGTGAGGACGTTGTCCTCGACGTTGATAGCGAGCTTCTCAAAGACATCGAGCTCGAGCTGGCCCTTGGGGCCCTTGACGACAACGTTGTTGCCGTTGACTGCCACTTCGACTCCGGCGGGAATCTGGACAGGCTTATTACCGATACGAGACACGGTGATCTCCTTTCCTTCTACCTACCGAGCGAATTACCAGACGTAAGCGATGATCTCGCCGCCGACGTTGTGCTTGCGAGCATCGCGGTCGGTCATGACGCCATGGCTGGTGGAAATAATGGCGGTACCAAGGCCACCGCGGACGCGGGGCATGTCGGCAACGCCGGTGTACTTACGCAGGCCCGGCTTGGAAATGCGGCGGATGCCGTTGATGACCTTAGCCTTCTTGGGACCATACTTAAGCGTGATGTGCAGAGTCTTCTGGGGAACGGTGTCCTCGACATCGTAGCCCTCGATGTAGCCCTCCTCGTGCAGAACACGAGCGATCTCGACGAGCTTCTTGCTGCTCGGCATGGAGACCGTGGCCTTGTTCACAGAGTTAGCGTTACGGATGCGCGTAAGCATATCTGCGATCGGGTCTGTAAGGTTCATACAGATTCTCCTTCGTTCTTGATGAACACGTGCTCTTGGTTCTTCGCCGCCCTTAACGGCAAAGCCTTTTTAGCGCGTTTTCCCTGTTCCAAACTGATGCTTGAAACGCTGGTAGTGACTTACCAGCTGGCCTTCTTAACGCCGGGAAGCTCGCCCTTGAGTGCAAGCTCGCGGAAGCAGACACGGCACAGGCCGAACTTGCGGTACACAGAGTGCGGACGGCCGCAGCGCTGGCAGCGCGTGTACTCACGAGTAGAGAACTTCTGCTTGCGATTGCACTTGACGATCATCGATGTCTTAGCCACTTATATCCTCCTCACATAGAGTATTGTTCGCCCCAAGCGCCGCCCCCTTGTGGGAACGGCGCTTATAGGGCAGGTGAACCTATTTCTTGAACGGGAAACCGAAGGCGTCCAGAAGGGCCTTGGCCTCCTCATCGGTGTTGGCGGTGGTCACGAAAGTGATGTCCATACCACGCTGGTGATCGACGGAGTCGAAGTCGATCTCGGGGAAGATGAGCTGCTCGGTGACGCCCATGGAGAAGTTACCACGGCCGTCGAAGCTCTTGGCGGAGATGCCGCGGAAGTCGCGGATACGGGGGATCGCGACGGAGGTCAGACGATCGAAGAACTCCCACATACGGTCGCCACGCAGGGTAACCTTGCAGCCGATCGGCATACCAGCGCGCAGGCGGAAGGTAGCGATGGACTTGCGGGCACGGGTGATCATCGGCTGCTGGCCGGTGATGGCGCGCAGGTCGCGCACGGCACCGTCGATGGCCTTGGAATCGGTAGCGGCCTCGCCGACACCCATGTTCACGACGATCTTCTCAAACTTGGGGATCATCATGACGTTCTCGTACTGGAACTTGTCCTGAAGCTGCTGCTTGACCTCGTTGTTGTACTTGGTCTTCAGACGCGGCACATACTTCTCTTCTGCCATTGTTCACTCCTTCTTGGGGTTTTAAGCACGGGGCGTGGCCACGATGGGTTGTCCTCGTGCCTCCTGGCTGCATCCGCGCCGCTCATGGCATTTTGCGGTTTGGACTCGACGCAGCAGGAGCCGACAAAACAATCGGTACTATACGCGCATCGGGAGCGTATTTCCAGAAAAACCTCGTCTGCCTGCACAACTCCACAACTCCCCCGCACAAATGGGCCCCAAAAAGCAGTTGCGGTGAAATAGGGACTGTTTGGCGGCCTAACAGGCTTAAACAGTCCGTATTTCACCGCAACTTATTGGTGGGGATGCGATTAGCGCTTGCGGGGGACGAGTTTGGTGCGGCGAAGGTGGATCATCTCGGCGGCGATGGAGATGGCGATCTCCTCGGGGTCCTCGGCCTCGATGGCAACGCCGATCGGAAGGTGCAGCTCGTC
>URGG01000053.1 GCA_900547345.1 uncultured Collinsella sp.
CCGCCAAAGACGCAGGTGGGCGACTCGGCTGCGATGCGCGTCACGTCGGCGCCGAGCGAGCGCAGCTCACCGGGCGTGGCGGCGAGCATCTGGGCGCGACGCTCCTCGCGCGCATGCGGATCGAGCCCGGCCAGGTAGGTCGTGTTGCGGCGCTTGGTGAGCGCGTATGGCTTCACCGGCGCGTCCATGCCGCTCACGCAGCTCACGATAAAGCCCTCAAAGGCGGCCTCGTCGGGTTCAAAGCTGCCAAGCCATGCGCCCGCGCGCTCCACGCGCTCAAGCGAAGGATCGATCGCCGGGTCGCGGTAGGTGTAGAACGCCGTCTGGCGCTCGCCGGCTGCGCGGAATCCGCAGCCGTACGCACCGCCCTTCACGCGAATCTCGTTCCACAGGTAATCGTAGGAGAGCGCGTTGGCAGCCACGGCCCAAGCGCCTGTCACGTCAATGCCCAGGCGACGCGGATCGCACGCACGCGCGGCAAAGCAGATGTCGCTGGGGATCACGAAAGCCTCGTGGCGGTCGCACGGCGTCGGCACCGCGAGCGCGCCGCGGTCGGCACCATCGCCCGCACCCAGCCCCAGGTCACCCGCGGCATCCCAGTACGCGTCAAAGTCCTCGTCGCTGCCGGTAAAGCTCGCCATGCAGCCGTCGGCCACAAAGACGCGGCCTGCCAGCTCGGTAAGCTTGGCGCGCAGGCCGTCCAGGCGCTCGTCAAAGTGCTCGAGCAGATCGCGCAGGAACAGATAGAAATCCACGCCCGAGAGCTGCTCACGCACCACGGCCGAAGGCGAGCTGTAACTCATCGCGCGACCGAGCGCCGCCGAGTGGCCGTTGTTGATAAAGCCTTGCTCAAGCCCAATGCGAATCTGCGTGAGCACGTCGCGCACGCGGTCGGCGTCGGCGTTTGCCAAAAGCGTGCTCGACCATACCTCGCGCGGCAGACTCGCCAGCGCATCGATCTTCTCGGACAGGGCGCCGGCGCTCACCAGCAGGTAGGGGCGCACGCCGTCCACGTCGGGCTGCGTCATGACTTCGGTCGTAAAGCTCAAAAAGCCGAGCTTGCCGGCGAGCAAGTTGTCGAGCTCCTCGGCCGAGTGCTCGCTCGTGGGCAGCTGTTTGAGCAGGCGGCAGAGCAGCGTCACATAGGGCAGGTCCTCAAAGGCGACGCAGCTCAGGTCGAAATACTGCATGGCGTAGGCCAAACGGTTGGTGGGGATGTCGTGGCGCAGACAGGGGATGGGCGCTGTCGTGTCCACGACCAGCGGCGGCTCGGGGCGCGCCTCGCCAATGTCGGACACGCGCAGGCGCGGCAGCGTGGCCTTGGCCTCGGGCGTGTCTTCCGCCTCCTGTGCGGCACGCAGCGCGGCCGTGCGCTCGACCACGTCGGCCAGCTCGGCATCGGTCATGGCATCGCGTTTGGCTGCCAGCTCGGCGGCCTCGGCACCCTCCGAACCCTTGGCGGCATCCACCGGCACCAGCTCGACCAACGTCATGTGGTCGTTCTGCAGCACCAGCTCGCGCAGCAGATCCTCAAAATAGCTGCCGTCCAGCTCGCCACGCAGTTCCTCGTACACCGGGCCGTACTTGAGCGCCAGCGTCGCGGCGTCGTCATCGTAGAGCCAGGTGCTCAGCGCGTCGCACGCAATGGCCACGCCGTCGGCGATGCCGTAGTCGCGCTGGCGCAGGTCGTACTCGTTGCTGCTGATGATAGCCTCCAGGCGCTCGCGCGGAACGCCGTGCTCGCACAGGTCGCGGCAGGCGTCCTGGAACACGCGACGCAGCTCGCGCGCTATGCCGGGCTGCGCGTTTTGCAGCATGATGAGCTCGTAGGGCTGCAGGCTCTCGGCCGCGGTGTAGCTCACCACGTTGCCGCCCAGGCCGGCGGCCAGAATGGCCTTCTTAACTGGTGCCTCGTTGGAACCCAGCAGTGCCTCGAACAGGATATCCGCCGCGATCGTGCGTTTGCGGTCGAGCGCGCTGCCCAGCACCAGGCCCAGGCCTACCAGGGCGTTCTCGGGCGTGGTGGCCATCTCGATGCGCTTGTACTCGCAGGTCACGGGCGCCTGCACGTCCAGCGGATTGGGCGCCAGCGTGGACGGGTCCTCGCCGGCGGCAACGGCAGCGTCCATGCGGCGGCTCGCGGCACTCGGCTGCGACAGATAACGTTCGTCCAAAAAGGCCAGTGCACGGTCCACGTCCAGGTCGCCGTAGAGCGTGATGTAGGAGTTGGAAGGATTGTAGTGGCGCGCGTGCGTGTCCAGGAACTGCTCGTAGGTGAGCGCGGGAATCGCGCGCGGGTCGCCGCCGCTCTCGTGCGCATAGGCGGTGTCGGGATAGAGCGCGGCGTTGACGGCATCGTCCAGCACACTCATGGGGTCGGACAGCGCGCCCTTCATCTCGTTGAACACCACGCCGTTATAGCGCAGCGTGCCCTCGCGCAGGCTCGCGAAGCTGTCACCGCCCTCGCCCTCGCCCTCGACGCCCTCCGGCAGGTCCAGCTCGTAGTGCCAGCCCTCCTGCTCAAAAATGGTGGGTTTGGTATAGATGGCCGGGTTGAACACCGCGTCCAGATACACGTCCATCAGGTTGTACAGATCCTGCTCGTTGGTGGTGGCAACGGGGTAGATGGTCTTGTCGGGGTAGGTCATGGCGTTGAGGAACGTCTGCATGGAACTCTTGATCAGGTCGACAAACGGCTCCTTGACGGGAATCTTGGCCGATCCGCACAGCACCGAGTGCTCAAGAATATGGAACACGCCGGTGGAATCGGCCGGAGGCGTCTTAAAGCCAATGGCAAAGGCCTTGTTTTCGTCGTCGCACGCCAGGTACAGCAGGCGAGCGCCCGAGGCAGTGTGGCGCAGCACGTAAGCGTCCGAGTCGAGCTCGGGCACGGTCTCGCAGCGCTCGACGGTAAAGCCATGGCAGGTGGCGTCGGGCACCAGCAGCGCGGCGGCTGCGGCGCGCGGGTCGGTTGAGGTGGTGGACATATGCAGTCTCCTTTGACGCCCCAGCGGGGGCGAATCGAGTCGAATCCTCGAGAGTATACCCATATGGGGCCGCGACTCTGCGGCGAACTGACGACGATGCCAGCGGATTGGGCATAGGTCCCGCGTGCCCGCCGCACGAGCGTGGAAAATTGGACACTCTCGATATCCGACCGTCCGAAAATCCTCGCTCGTCCATCACTCGCGTATCTCTCGTCTCTCATTCGTCTCTAATATGAGAGATGACAGGAAGATGAGAGAAAAATATGAGAGATAACTGAGCAGCAAAGAGACAGGTAATCATGGTATTGTCTCAATACCGATTGTTCTACCAGCAAAAATATGTATAAATGAAGCAAATGGTAGACATTCCATCTCTATCTATCTCTTATCTCTAAGCCGAGAGATAGAGAGATAAATGAGAGATAATTACGAGAGATAACTGAGAGACGAGGGAAATCTATCCGCGGCATTCTCCGCGGGACCGAGCGAAAGGACGTGCAGATGAACGAAAACGAGCTGACCGGTCTGCTTGAGTCTTTAAGGCGTATGGGCTCGGATGATCTTAACGTCGAAGTGAAGGAGAGCGCCACGACGCTTTCCCGCGACGTGTGGGAAACGGTGAGCGCATTCGCGAACACTGCCGGCGGAACCATCGTGCTCGGAGTGAGTGAGCGCGCAGGTTTTGTCCCGGTTGAGAACTTCGAGACCGAGAAAGTGCTCAACCAATTTGTGTCAGGCATGGGTGATGCGGGCGGTCGAGGAAAGCTGGCCAATCCGCCCAAATACACGATCGAGCGAGTGGAGCTTCAGGGCGTCATCGTTCTCGTCATTACGATTGAGGAGCTCGATCCGTCGAGCAAGCCCTGCTATGTCATAGAGCGGGGCGCCCAGGGCGGCAGCTACAAGCGCATCGATGACAAAGATGTGCCGCTTTCATCGACCGAGGTGCTCGCATTGGCGTCATACGGTCGAGCGACTCCGAGCGATCGCGACGCGGTGGCGGGTGCGGGCGCGGACGATCTCGACGAGACGCTGGTCGACCGTACGATAGATCGGGCTTTCTCGTTGACGCCCCGGGCAATGCGCGGCGCGCCGGACAAACAAACGAAGCTGGAGCGCCTAAATATCCTTGATTCCCAGGGCAATGTCACCAAGGCTGGACTCCTAGTTGTGGGCACCTACCCTCAGCAGTTCTATCCCAAGCTCTTCATTGACGTGGCTGTCCATGCGGGAACTCAGAAGGGCATGGCGGGGTCGCTGAGATTCATGGACCGCACAATCTGTGAGGGAACGTTGGGCGAGATGATCTCGGATGCCGTCGCAGCCGTCGCCGAGAATTTGCGGCGAACCTCGACCGTCCAAGGCGTCTCGCGTGTCGACTCGCTTGAGATTCCCGAGGAGGTTCTGCGCGAGGCAATCGCCAACGCCGTAATCCATCGAGAATACGGGGATCGGTTCTGTGGACAATCGATTGCCGTCGACGTCTTTGACGATCGTGTCGAGGTGACGAATCCTGGCGGCCTTTACGGGGGAATGACTCGCGAGAGCTTGTTTGACGGCAGCTCCCGATGCCGTAACGCGACGCTTGTGAAGCTCATGTCGATTGTTCCGCTGCCGGATGGCGCAGGTTCGCCGGTTGAGGGCAATGGCTCGGGCATCCCGATGATGATCGATGCCATGCGCGCGCATGGTCTGGCCGAGCCCCTGTTCTGCCCGGGATTCGATCGGTTCAAGGTCGTACTTTACCGTTCAAAGATCGAGCCGGTCGATCATGGCGGGGGCTTAATTGTGACGGCACTCAAACACTACGGCGAGCTGGGGACGCGCGAGCTGGCAGAGCGCACAGGGCTCACAATTTCCCAGGTTAGGTCGCGCGTCAACGCGCTCATTGCTCAAGGCGAGCTTGAGCCCACGGCGCCGGCGACGAGCCGCAACCGCAAGTATCGACTGTCGGAGCGCGTGGGATAGATGCGTTAGTGGACGAGGCGACCCAATAATCGACCCTCGATTGGCGTCCATTAAGGTAAAGCGGTTGTTGCCCAATCGACGGTGATGCTAAAGACTCGGCTTACGCCGGCATGGCCCCGAACCCGTCTATCAAGAACAGCCTAAGAACCAGCTTGATGACATTTCCCGGTTTGACTTCTGCCGCGTCAAAGACGTGTCGCTCGGCGAGCTCGCTGCAGTATGCATAGATGTCGCGGATAAGGTCCGCGCCCGAAAGCGTAAACATGTAGCCTGCGTCCGAAAGCGCATTGGGCGCGGCGGGCAACTTGGCCATGTGGCAGAACGTTTGCAGGTCGGGCTCCATAACATTCTGGTAGTCGAGGTGGCCGCTGGCATCCTGTGCGGCAAGCTCCAATTGGCGCACAAAATCTAGCGCCGCCGCTAACACAAAGCTCGGCGTAGGCGCATTGACGTCCTGAGTGGTCGCCACAAGCCTGCCCGCTGCCTGCGTGACAAGCCAAGCGACCTCGCGCTGGCAACGCACGGCCTTGCGCGTAACCGGCTTGATGGACGAAGAAGAAACGCTTCCCTTAGGCGGATTCGAAACAGCCACAAGAACCTCCCATGAACGACCCGGTCCAACAAGCCCGGATGAAACACGTGCTACATCAGTATACAGGGAAGTGGGGCAGCGGGGTACAAACGCGCCAGCGGCAAACCGAGAGCATCAACGATGTGCCGATCGCGGAATGAGATCTCGTAATAATTGACTCTCGGCCATATTATTGAGTGGCATGACTCGCGTTCGTATGGTTGTAGGTGCTGGCGATGAACGACATTGACCTTGCTGTTCCGTTGATGGATGGACCAAGCTATGACCGCGCCTGCAGTCTCGTGCCTTCCGAATACGTTGAGGCATGGGAGTGGTTTCTGGGTGAGGAACAGCGCGGCGGCGTTTGGACCAGCCTTCCGCACCACACCAAGGAAGATAGCCCTCAGTATCAGTATCGTTTGAGAATTGGCTCGGACTTCTTTCCCGTAACGCGGGATTCAGGGATCTTCTGGCCGGGCCAGGATCGGGTGAAGCAAGATCCCAATAAGATCTTTGCGCTTTCGGTCCATAACTCTAAAAAGAGCTTCTACACCGATGTACCTCCGCTCTATTTGGACGATGGTACGTGGGTCATTAAGTATTCGGTCCAAGCGCCAGGCGCCGTTGGTTCTCGAGACCAGAATTACAACAGTAAAATGCTCAACTGCATGGAATGTGGCGTTCCAGTCGGAGTCATATTTGCAACCGAGGTGGGCTACAAGGTGCTCGGCCTTGCGTTTGTTGAACGGTTCGAGCCCGAAAACGGATGGTTTGTTCTGCACGGTCCTGTTCATAAAGGCGGACCGGACCCCCGTTTTGCGCCCGACATGAGCTATCTGAAGCACATGCCCGTCGATATTGAGTTTGCCGGACAGGGTACGACCGACGACGAAAAGGTCCGCTATGCGTTAAGGCGCGAGCGATTGGGGCAGCAATGGTTCCGCAAGCAGCTCGTTGCCGCCTATGATGGCCGTTGCGCGGTGTCGGACTGCGGCGTCAGCGAAGCTCTGGAGGCTGCACATATCGAGAATTACTCGGGACCCAAATCGCAGGTTGCCAGCAACGGCATTCTGCTTCGGCGCGACTTACATGCTTTATTCGATGCTCATCTGATTTCGTTTGAGCCTGTTTGCGGCGAATATCGGCTGTGCGGATCGTACCTGCTGGATAAGACCGGCTACGCTTCCTTTGCGGGTGCGACGCTAAGGCAGCCGAATGAGCGTCAGTGGCGACCCAATACGGTGTTTCTTGAGGCCCATCGCATTGAGTTCGATCGCTCGGAAAAGAAGCGTGAAAAGGCGGGGCTTCTGCCGTATTAGCGTATTTGGCTTTGGCATTCTTTGACGATCGTGTTGTTTGATCGGATCGCTTGGCGATGCAATCTCGCGCATGCCCGCCGGTGCATGCTCTTCCTGTTTTGTATAGCGAGAGGGGAGCGTGTATGAGCTGGCGAGGCGATATTGCGATGGGGAAGTACGGAAAACTGCCGTGTGCCCTTATAGACAACAATATGTTTCCGAGCGTAGAGGTTGATTGCGGGTCGTTTGTCGTCACCTGCCCTTGCTGCGGCTCGCAAATACCGTGTCTCGACATTCGGTTCATCGATGCGCGCGACAGGTTCAGCGACGAAGTGAGAAAACAGACAGGCGTTCATATGCCGGTGTATCCGGAGAAATGCCCCGTTTGTGGCCTCGATATCGTGTACGACGCCGGCGACGAGGGATAGGTGATGCGGAGGAGCTGACTGTGAAGGCCTCTCCGTCCCTACAAATAAATCCCCTCACCGAGCTGCTTGTGGAACTCGGCGTGATGGTCGCGTGCCCAGGTAAAGAGCGCCTGGTCAAAGTCGGTACGCGTGGCCGGGACGCCAAAGACGCCGGCAACTTCGACGCGTATAAACTCCAGTGCCGGCAGCTTGTTGATGGCAGTGAGGGCAAACGGGGACGAGGGCTCCTCGAACAGATAGCGGCTGCCTTGCAGCGCGTCGCAACTGGTGCACGTGTTGCCGAGCGACGGGGCTTTGGAGGCTCGCGCGCCTACGGGCTTGTAGCCGCAGCGCTTATGAAGGTAGTCGCGGATCTCGCCCGGCACGCAGCCAAGAGCGGGCACGATGGCGAGTGCGTTGGCGTTGGCCGTGTCGATGGCAATGTGCCCGGCTTCGTTGGGCGCGTGCGCGATGGCGATGCTCTCGTCGTTATCGGCTCGATAGGGAATGCCGAAGGCCGCGACCGAGGTCTCTTTGTGACACTTCCAGCACTCGCGCTTGCCCAGTACTAGATATATATACGGCGCAGAGGGGTCGGATCGGTCAATACCGGGCAGCCACTCGGCAAAGGGCTCGGGGTTGACGCCGCTGGGTACATACCAGATTTTCTTGGTCCGGTCCCATTTGGCGCCCAACGCCTTGGCTTCTTCTTTGTGCGAAAAGGGAACATCGAGCTCGGTGCGCATGGTGGCTCCTTGGTGCTGCAGGTGTAAGTGGCTCAAGGATACCGCAGGGCGCAGACATCGTGGCGTTTTGCCGAGAAGCTGTGGTGCGGACTGATTGGTTATACCGATGGATAGATCGGCAAGTAGATGGTCGGCTTTTGGCCAGTTGGGCGGTTGGAGCTGCCAGCGGATTTGGCGACATAAAACAAAACAGCCCAGAGGGCATAGCCTCTGAGCTGCGAACATTTGGTGGGCGTTAGAAGATTTGAACTTCTGACCTCTTCCGTGTCAGGGAAGCGCTCTCCCCCTGAGCTAAACGCCCGATCAAGGGTGCGCAAGCGCGCAAGGGATAATATAACGGAGCCTGAACTCGGTGGCAAGAACATTTTTAAAAATCGCTTACATTGTGGAATTCGGGGGCTTCGTCATATCCATTTTAAAAGAGCCTGCTGCCGCGATTTGGCTGTCGCATAATGCAAGGCCATTGCGGTATCGAGCTATGGAAAGACACCTGCGGAATTGTCCTACCGATAAGCGGACAAGCCTCCAGCTGGTGACTTCGCCGTGGTAAGGTAAGCCGAATTGTTTCCAGGCTGTTTCGGGGGAGTGGAATGAGCAAAGAGTGTGTCGAGCAGGTCGAAGGCGCAGGGGCTTCGGTGCCGATGACCGATATATCGAACATTGATGTGCCCGAGGGCACCGACGAGCTCAGCCGCAACACCCGTCGCGCCTGGCGCGAGCGCCTTAACGATGCGTCGTCGCGCAAGATGATCACGGGCGTCTTGGCTACGCTGGTGGGCGGTTCGTTTTGGGGCTTCTCGGGCACCAGCGCGAGCTTTCTGTTCGATACCTACCACGTCGACACCTTGTGGCTTATGAGCGTGCGTCAGATTCTCGCCGGTCTACTCTTTATGGCCGTGGTTGTTACGCGCGACCGCGAGCGCCTGGTCAAGCTCTGGACCACACCCGCCGATCGCAAGCAGCTGCTGCTCTTTACCGCTTTTGGCCTGCTGTTCAACCAGTTTTGCTATCTTTCGGCCGTGCGCCTGACGAACGCCGGAACCGCGACGGTGCTCCAGTGCCTGCAGCTCGTTATCATCATGGGCTACACCTGCGTGATCGATCGCCGCATGCCGCGTACTCGCGAAGTCATCGGCATTGGCCTGGCTCTGGGTGGAACCTTTTTAATCGCCACCGGCGGCGACCCCACCAGCCTGAATATCTCGCCGCTTGGCCTGGCAGCAGGTCTTATGTGTGCGGTCAGCGCCGCGTGTATGGCGGTGATTCCCGCCAAGATCCTGCCCGAATACGGCAGCCCCATCGTCACGGGCTCGGCAATGCTCACGGCGGGCGTGGTCTCGTGCGTCTTCGTGCAGCCCTGGGCGCATGTGCCGGCACTCGACGCTGCCGGCGTCGAGGCGCTCGCGGTGTTTGTGGTCGTGGGCTCGTTTTTGGCGTACATGCTCTATATGCAGGGCGTTAAGGACATCGGCTCGGTGCGCGCGAGCCTCATCGGAACTGTGGAGCCGGTTTCGGCGACCATCACCAGCGCCGTTATGCTGGGCACGGTGTTTTTGCCGACCGACCTTATCGGCTTTGTCATGATCATCGTGATGATGTTCCTTACGGTGTAGCTAGCGCCGCCGCCAAGACAGAAAAGGTGTTGTGCCGCATTTTCGCCAATTGATGTCCGTGTCTGGAGTTTAGCTGTCGATGCTCAAAATGCCATAAACTAGCAACGTTATGGACTTTTTCATTGCGACTCAATTGCGAGGATTTCTTTATGGCTGGTAATCACTTTAAGGGCAGCGATAGCGGCCGTCCTGCAGTTCCGCCGCGTCCGAACGGGGCTGGTAAGGCCGGCACGCCGGGCGGCGCTGGACAGGGCGGTTCCGGTAAGCGCGTGTCCCCGGGCGAGACGGCGATGTTTACCGCTCTGTACGAGCAGTCTCAAAAGGCAAAAAAGACCGGCCGTGCAAAAGGGAATGTCTTTGCGGGCGGTGCAACCTCCGCGTCGCAGCCGAGCGGGGCTCCTTCGGTGCCTGCGAACAACGCAGGTGCTGCCAACGCCGCGAATGCTGCCGGCAACGTTAATGCCGGCAAGGCCGCCAACAATACTCCTTCTGCCGGTGGCGCGGGGCTTACGGGTAACCTTGGCACGATTTACACCGGCGCCTCCGAGACTGGCACGTTCGCCCGCCTGGATGATAGCGGTGCCGAGTTTGCGGGCTCGGGTTCCAAGGAAGATTATTACGATTTTGGCTTGAACTACGGTAGCGACGCTTCGTCGAGTTCGACCTCTGACGGTCTGGTCCGTCATCGCCATCGCAAGGGCGAGCGCAAAAAGCGTCACACCGGCGCCATTATTGCCGTTGTAGTCGCGGTGCTTCTCGTTGCGCTTGGCGCAAGCGGCTTTATGCTGCTTAACTCGGCAAAGACCGTAAAGAGCGAAGCGAAGGAGGCTGTCGAGATCGTCGGTGGCCTTAAGGACAAGGTCACGTCGGGCGATTTTTCGACGCTGCCTGACGACGCGAAGAAGATCGATGAGCTCTGCGACAGCATGAAGGCGGAGACCTCGAGCCCGCTGTGGACGGCGGCATCGTTTATCCCGGTGTATGGCAGTGACATCAACGCAGCCCGCACCATGATCGACGCCCTGTCCGATGTCTCGAGCAACGCGCTGGTTTCCATGGCCGACAACCTTTCGCAGGCCACGCCCGGCAAGCTGTTCCAGGACGGCATGATTAACGTGTCCGCGCTGCAGGCGGTCGCCGATTCGCTTTCCAGCAGCTCGAAGGTGTTCAAGAGCGCCAACGAGAAGGTCCAGGGCATTGGCGATACTCATATTTCCCAGGTGACCGAGCTGGTCGATAAGGCCAAGGACGGCTTTGCCACCCTCAACGGTGCGGTTGACGCGGCGGAGAAGGTCGCCCCCGTCCTTCCCCAGATGCTCGGCGCCAACGGCCAGACGCGTCATTATCTTGTGCTCGCGATGAGCAACGTCGAGATCCGCGCCTGCGGCGGTTTCCCCGGTTCTCGCGGCGTGATGTCGGTGACTGACGGTAAGCTCGAACTGGGCGATTTTGTCAAAGTCGACATGATGAAAGAGCCTTTGAGCCCGCTTCCCATCACCGATGAAGAGGCAAACTTGTTCACGACCGGATGGGGCCTGACCGGATTCAACACGCTCGGATACACGATGGGCGACGTTACGATGACGCCTGATTATCCGCGTGCGGCTCAGCTTGTCAGCGATATGCAGAAGGCCATTGTCGGAGATGACATCGACGGCGTATTTGCAGTCGATCCGGTATTTTTGCAGTATATGCTCGGCGTTGTAGGTGGCACACAGCTTCCTGACGGCACCGTCGTTGATGGAAGCAACGCTGCAAAGGTGCTGCTGCACGATATTTATTGGAATTACCCGGTAGAGGAACAGGACGCCATTTTTGCGGCGGTTGCCGGATCAGCTTTTAACAAGATTGTGGACGAACTGGGCTCCAGCGATATTACTAAGATTGCTGCCGCCATCGAAAAGGGCGCTTCCGAGGGTCGCATCCTCATGTATTCGAGAAATGATGACGAGGAAAAGGCCGCGAAGGCTCTTGGAATATCGGGCGCTCTCCAAACCGATACGTCGGAGGCTCCGATCTTGGGCGTCTATGTGAACAACTACAGCTATTCAAAGATGGATTGGTTCCTCGATAAGCGAGTCACCATCGATTCTTCGGTTGAAAATGCCGATGGCTCGACGACGTATCGAGTGACCACCTCGCTCAAGAACACGATGACCCCCCAGGAGAAGGCCGAGATGCCTGGTTATTTCCAGGGCCATAACGGCATTAGCCAGGATATTGACGATGAGGTGCTGAGGCTTTATCTCTATGCTCCTGCGGGAGGCAGCATTTCGGATATTAAGACTTCGGGCTCCGGTTCTATCGAGATGAACGAAGCGACGCACGATGGCTTGAAGGTTGCATGGGGCGGTGTCCACATGCTTCTTGGACAAGACATAAAGGTCGAGTATACGGTCACGACTTCGAAGGACTCTGGGCACAAAGAGCTTAAGGTTCGTACCACGCCAACCGCTCAAACGTTCGAACAGGATAAGTAAGATATGAAGTACTTTGGCACCGACGGCTTTCGCGGTGAGGCCAACGTTGGGCTGACGGTAGAGCACGCTTATAAGATTGGCCGTTTTGTGGGCTGGTATTACGGCGCCAACCGCGAGCGCAAGGCGCGCGTCATCGTGGGCAAGGACACACGTCGCTCGAGTTATATGTTCGAGGCGGCGCTGGTGAGCGGTCTGGTCGCGAGCGGTGCGGACGCCTATATGCTGCACGTGATCCCGACGCCGGGCGTGGCACATCAGACCGTGGAGGGCTGCTTCGATTGCGGCATCATGATCAGCGCGAGCCACAACCCGTTTTGCGATAACGGCATTAAGCTCGTCAATAGCGACGGTTTTAAGATGGACGAGGACGTACTGGAGCTCATCGAGGACTACATCGATGGCAAGAGCGAAGTTCCGTTGGCCACGGGCAACCACATCGGTGCCACGGTGGACTACATGCAGGGCCGCAACCGCTACATTGCTTCGCTCATTGCAAGTGCGAACTTTTCGCTGCAGGGCGTCAAGATCGGTATCGACTGCGCCAACGGCTCGGCTTCCTCGGTGGCCAAGCCGGTGTTCGACGCGCTGGGCGCCGACGTGCGCGTGATCAATGCCGCGCCCGATGGCTTTAACATCAACGTCGACTGCGGCTCCACGCATATGGAGCGTCTGCAGCGCCATGTGGTGGAGCAGGGCCTGGACGTGGGCTTTGCCTACGACGGCGATGCCGACCGCTGCCTGGCCGTGGACGAGCGCGGGCGCGTGGTCGACGGCGACCAGATCCTGTACGTGTGCGGCGTGTATCTGAACAAGCACGGGCGCCTCTCGGGCGGTACCGTGGTGCCAACGATTGCCAGTAACTTTGGCCTTGTCAAGTCGCTGGAGCTTGCCGGCCTGAGCGCCGTGACCAGCGGCGTGGGCGACCGTCACGTGTATGCCAAGATGCGCGAGGGCGGCTACAGCCTGGGCGGCGAGCAGACGGGCCATACGATCTTTGGCGATATCGAGCGCACGGGCGACGGCATTATGACTTCGCTGCGCGTGATGGAAGTGATTTGTGCCGAGCGCGAGACGCTCTCGCAGCTCACGGCTCCGTGCAAGCTGCTGCCGCAGGCGCAGGTGGCCGTGCACGTGGCGGACAAGGACGCCGCGCTCGAGAATATGGGCGTGCAGAACGCCATCGCCGAGGCCGAGGTTGCGCTGGCAGGCGAGGGCCGCGTGCTCGTGCGCAAGAGCGGAACCGAGTCGGTTATCCGCGTGCTGGCCGAGGCGCCCGACCAAGCATCCGCCGATGCCGCCATGAAGCGCATCGCCGCCGCGCTGGAAGCTCTGTAAGGTAGTCATTGGGGACGTTCTTAAACAACTAGGTGGAAAGGGGGCGCCGCGGATTG
>URGG01000054.1 GCA_900547345.1 uncultured Collinsella sp.
ATTCCATCAAGGGAATCTGCCAGAACTTCGACCTCAACGTGCTCGGCGCCTCGTCGGCGGCACTGACCGAGGCGCTGCGCGGCGCCGATGCCGTTGACGGCGCTCGCGAGGGAATGCATGCGTTGCAGCAGCAATATGCGGCAACGATGTCGGCCCTGCGCGAGGCGGCCGAATAAGAGCTTGCGGGCCTTGGGCTGTGTGCCGGCCACATATAGGTAAAAGGGCTCCCCGTCGGACCATGCGGCCGGCGGGGAGCCCTTTTATGTTGTGCCGTCCGTGAACTAGCGAGCCTGCTTAACCTTTGCCGCTGCCTCGACAAACGACTTCCACAGGTTAAAGTCGGTCTCGAGCGTCTTCCACGTGTACTCAGGGTGCCATTGCACGCCTAGACAGAATGGCTGCCCTTCGACTTCGATGCACTCAGGAACGCCGTCGGTTGCCTTGGCGACCAAGCGCGTGCTTTTACCCAGACGGTCGACGCAGCAGTGATGTGCCGAGTTGGTCTGGATCAGCCTGTGCCCGCCAACCGCGCGTTCGAGCAGCGAGCCCGGCACGACCTCGACGGGGTGCACGGGATCGTTGAGCACGTGGGTATGGCGCCACTGCGTGCGGCCCTCGCGCGCACCCAGGCTCGGCACGTCCATGCACAGGGTGCCGCCGGTGGCGACATTGAGCAGCTGAGTGCCTCGGCAGGTGGTAAAGAGCGGCTTCTTGGCGCGAAGCACCTCGTTAACCAGCTTAAACTCAAAACGGTCGCGAATCTCGCAGCACAGCGTGGGGTCGTAAGGACGCTCGTCGCCCCAGCGTTTGGGGTTGACGTCCGGGCCGCCGGGAATAGCGATACCGTCAGCGATTTCCACGTAATGACGGATAACATCGACGTCTTCGGTAATAGACATCTGCAGCGGCAAGCCACCGGCGGCAAGGATGGCGTCGACAAAGACGCTGGCGATCTCCTCGTTGGGGGAGAGCATCTCGGTTAAAAACGGCTCTGCCTCTTCCCAGCGCGGCGCGACGAGGATGAGTGGGCGGTCGGCGGGGGCGACGTCGACGTGCGGAGTGTATGACGATGAAGTGTGAGTTCCGATCATAGGTGTAACTTTCGAGTTTGGATGGGCATGGCTGGCGGGTGGGCGGTCTGGTTAGTGGCCCTTGATGGAGTTGAGGAAGTCCTGGGCGCGCTTGGTCTGGGGGTGGTCGAAGAACTCGTCGGGCGTGCCGGTTTCCACGATCTGGCCGTCGGCCATAAAGACGACGCGGTCGGCCACACGGCGGGCAAAGTTCATCTCGTGCGTGATGACGATCATCGTCATGCCCTGCTGCGCCAAGCGCACCATGACCTCGAGCACCTCGTTGATCATCTCGGGATCAAGGGCGCTCGTGGGCTCGTCAAAAAGCATGGCCTTGGGCTGCATGGCAAGCGAGCGGGCGATGGCTACGCGCTGTTGCTGGCCGCCCGAGAGCTGTGCGGGCACCTTATCGGCCTGCTCGGCCACACCCACGCGGCCCCGCAGGTCCATGGCGCGCTCGCGGGCCTCGTCTTTGGAGACACCCAGCACATCGACCGGTCCCAGCATGACGTTCTGCAGCACCGTCATATGTGCAAACAGGTTGAACTGTTGGAACACCATGCCCAGTTCGGCGCGCATGCGGGCAAGGTCCTTGCCTTCTTGCGGCAGGGGCTCGCCTTCGATGAGGATCTCGCCCGAGTCGATGGTTTCCAGGCGGTTGATGGTGCGGCACATGGTCGACTTGCCCGAGCCCGAGGGGCCAATTACAACGACGACCTCGCCGCGGTCGACCGAGAGATTGATGTCGTTGAGGACGTGCAGGTCGCCATAGTGCTTATCGACGTGTTTGAGCTCGATCAGCGGCTGATTGCCGGTGGAAGAGGTGCTCTGTGCCATGGTGCTCGGCTCCTTATGACTCGAAATGGTAAAGCGTTAGCGGATGATGGTCGCGCCGGTCTTGTGCGAAACGTAGACGGCGGCCTTGTTAATCGCGACGTTGATGAGGATATAGATGACCGCGATTACCAGGTAGACCGACACGAGGGCGTCGTAGTTGGTAATGAGCACGCGGGCATTTTGCATGAGGTCGGGGTAGCTCACCACATAGGCGACGGTGGTGTCCTTGACCACGACTACAAGTTGTGAGATTAACGACGGAATAATAAACCGAATAGCCTGAGGCAACACGATTTTAAAGGTGATTTTAGCCTTGGAGAGACCGAGCGCCTGGGCGGCTTCGACCTGGCCGCGCGGCACGGCGTTGACGCCGGCACGGAAGATCTCGGCAAGTACGCCGGCTGCAGCGAGCGCGACAGGAAGCGTGAGCATCCAAAACGACGGCAGCGCGATCTTGTACTGGGGCAGCACCAAAAAGAAGAAGTAGATGAACAGCAGACTCGGCACGCCGCGGAAGAAATCGGTGAGCACGCGGCAGACCAGCTGCAGCGGCTTAATGTCGCTGGTGCGGCCGAGCATAAGGCCTAGGCCCAGCACCAGTGCGATGGCGCCAGCGGTGAGTGCGACTTTAACGGTGCCCTCAAAGCCGGCAAGCAAGAACTTCCAGGTGGTGAGGTGCGTAAAGAAATACCAATAGTGGACCGAAAGCTGGCCGGTCACATAAAAGCGCTGCAACACGAGGACGATGAGCGCGGCGACGGCAATAAGCGAGATGGCGGTGCCGATGCGAATCTTGGCGAGCATCTTGGGGCCGGGAGCCTCGTAGAGCGCATCGCGCATGGTAAGTGCAGGGGAGGAATGCTTGTTCATCGGAGGATCCTCACCTTCTTATCGATATAGTTGCCAATGTGGCTCACCACAAAGGCCGTGCCCAGGTAGCCGAGCGCCGAGATAAAGAACGCGGCGACGCCACCGAGCGAGCGCGTGTTGATGTAGCTCACCACGCCGGTGAGCTCCTGCGGTTTAAGCGGCACCTGACTGCCCAAGGCGGTGGTGAGCATGACGGCGATAAAGAGGTTCGTCATAGGCAGCACGCTCGAACGCAGCGCCTGCGGAATCACGATTTTGGCGAGGATACGGTTAAAGCTCATGCCCAGCGAGCGGGCGGCTTCCACCTGGCCGACGCCTACGGTGTTGATGCCGCTCATAAAGTTCTCGGAGCCAAAGGCCGAGCCCAAGAGGACCGTGGCGACGATAACGCAGGTGCGGTAGGGCAGGACGACCTTGAGCGGCGGCAGTGCGTAGACGACGATGATAAGCAGCGCGATGCCGGGGATGTTACGGAAGACCTGGACATACAGGTCGCCAAAGACGCGCAGCGGCTTGAGCGGCGACACGCGCATCACGGTGACGGCGACGGCGAGCACCATGGCGATGGCAAACGACTCAAGCGTCATGCCCCAGGTTGCGAGCAGCGCGTCGATATAGTTCTGGCCATAGAGCGACCAGAGTTCGGAGAGACTCATGCGGACCTCCCGCCGATAAGGAAAGGGGCTCCCGTGTGTACGGAAGCCCCGACAACTCAGTGAGGAAACAGTTTACCGCAATAAAGCGCATCATGCGTTTCCGTATGGTTTCGTTGCGGCCGTTACCAGGCTCGCTGCCTAGGCGCCGATCTCGGGCAGCTCGGGAACATTGGTGTCGCCCGTACGGTCGCCGATGCAGATCTGCCACAGCTCGGTCCAGGTGCCATCGTCCTCAATCTTCTTAAGGAAGTCGTTGACAAAGGCGACACCGTCGGATTCGAGCGGCAGGCCAATGCCATAGGGCTCCTTGCTGCCGAAGGGCTTGCCGGCGATCTTGTACTTGCCGGGCTCGCGGACCAGGGCGCTCTGCTGCATGTTGTTATCGATGACGTAGGCGTCAACGCGGCCCTGCTGGAGTGCCTGACGGGCCTCCTCGTCGGTCTTGAACTCCTGCTGGCTGGCCTTGGGGGCGAACTCCTCCAGGATGGCGGGGCCGTTGGAGCCGGACTGGACGGCGACGTTCTTGTCGGCCAGGTCGTCGACGCTCTTAATGTCGTCGTTATCGGCGAGCACCAGGATGGCCTGCTGGGTGTAGTAGTAGGGACCGGCAAAGGATACGAGCTTCTTGCGCTCGTCAGTGATGGTGTAGGTGGCAAAGACAGCGTCGACCTGGCCGTTCTGCAGGACGGACTCGCGCGTGTCCGAGGTCACCTGGGTGATCTCGACCTTGTTCTCGCCCAGGATGTAGTTGGACAGGAGCTGTGCGATACCGGCGTCGAAGCCGCGGGTCTGACCGTCTTTCTCGTTGAGGAGGGAGAAGAGCGTAGAGGTCTGAACGCCACCGATCTTAAAGACGCCGGCGTCCTTGACGGCCGTGGCCCAGGTGCTGGCGGCGATGGCGTCGTCATCGGCCTTGGGGCCGTTGTCGACGAGCTTGTCGAATGCCTTAGCGTCGAGCGTGGTGGAAGTCTCGGTATCCTCGGAGCCCTTGGAGGAGCCGGCGGCGGAACCCTTGTCGGCCTCGGCGCTGGTGTCGGAGCAGCCGGCAAGACCAAGGCCGGCGACGGTTGCGAAGGTGGCGGCGACAAAGCCGCGGCGGTCGAGAACGACCTGCTGGGAGAGGTTCTTGCTCATGGTAGAACACCTTTCTCAATAAAATCCCTAGCGGTTGAGTAGAGTTATACCCCATCGCGCTCAAATGGGTCAACACGAAATAACTCAGAAACATACTTGCCTTATGGGTTATTGTACCTACTAAAAAGGGACAGGTTTATTTTGGCAGGTTTTATCTGGGGAAACGTCGCTTATTGCAGCTGAGATAGCGCTTTGCAGACGGCATGGTCGGCGCGGCGGCATGCCTTGCTGCTTTGTCTCAATCTGTAACAGTTAGACGAGGAAATGGGTTCTACCTGTTACAGATCGAGATTTTCTCTTCAGGGGAATTCGAATGTCTCAATCTGTAACATCTGGACGGTCAAAAGGTCCCTATCTGTTACAGATTGAGACAAAGGTCTGGGACTACGACGTCTTATCTAGATCTGTAACAGTTAGACGGAAATTCGGGCCCTAGATGTTACAGATTGAGATAATCGCGTCGCGAAAATAAAAACCTCCGCAGGGGTGCTTTTCTTGCGGAGGTTTTCTTACTCGTTGAGTAGTCTCGCGGCTTCGGCGGCCATGTTCTCGACCGTCATGCCGTTCTGCGCGAGCAGTTCGTTGGGGTCGTAGCGGTCGGGGAAGCCCTTGGCGATGCCGAAGGTGCGCGTGCGCAACGGCGTGCATGCCAGGTAACAGGCTACGCGCTCGCCCCAGCCGCCGTCCAAGATGCCGTCCTCGAGGGTGACGACAACGCGATGCTCGGCGGCAAGACTGTCGAGGAACTCGCGGTCGAGCTCGGTTGCAAAGCGCGGGTTGACGAGCGTGGCCTCGATGCCGTACTCGGCAGTCAGACGGTTTGCCACGCGCTCACCCAGCTCAAAGAAATCGCCAAGCGCGAGCACGGCAACGTCGCGGCCCTGACGCACCACGTTGTAGCGAACGGCGCTGTAGTCGGTGTCTTCGGCGGGCGCAAGGTCGGGGCGGCTTACCAGGCCGATGCCCGGTACGCGGATTGCCACGGGATGCTCGCGGTGGTCGAGCGACCAGCTCAGCATGGACAGATATTCCTCCATGCAGGCAGGCGCCAAGTAGTGCATGTTGGGAAGACCGCCCAGCATGGAAATATCAAAGAACGAGAGGTGTGTCTCGGACGTGGTGCCAAAGATTGACGCACCAAACACCAAAATGGTTGCCGGGGCGTCGTTGAGGCACAGGTCGTGCCACAGCTCGTCGTAGGCGCGCTGCAAAAACGTGCCGTACACACCAAAGACTGGCTTGGCGCCCGAGCGCGCAAGCGCGGTGGCAAAAGTTACGGCGTGCTCCTCGGCAATGCCCACATCGACGAACTGTTTGCCGGCGGCAGCGCGAAGCTCGGGTGTAAAGCCCATGATGTAGGGTGTGGCGGCCGTGATGCCAACGACCTGTGGATCGCGTTCAATGGCGGCGCTGAGCGCCTCGCCCGTAATGTCGGCATAGGTGCGCGGCGCAGGCTCGCTCGGATGGCCCGGGCAGAGCTTGCGCCCAGTTGCCATGTCAAACGGACCCACGTGATGCCAGCGTTCGGGGTCGCTCTGGGCTGGCTCAAAGCCCTTACCCTTGGCGGTGGAGACGTGCAGCACGATGGGATGATCGATATTGCGCAGTTCCTGCAACGCGTCGACGAGGGCCAACACATCGTTACCGGCGTCCAGATAGCGGTAGTCGAGCCCCATCGCGCGGAAAACGTTGCGCTCACAGGTACCGTTGCTGGCGCGCAGCTCGGCCAGATTGCGATACAGGCCGCCATGGTTCTCGGCAATGGACTGGTCGTTATCGTTGACGATGATGATCAGGTTGCTATCGAGCTCGGCGGCATTGTTGAAGCCCTCAAACGCCAGACCGCCCGAAAGCGAGCCGTCGCCAATGATGGTGATGACGTTGTACGCATCGCCCGCCAGGTCACGAGCGTGCGCCAGGCCGCAGCCCAGGCTCACCGACGTGGAGGTGTGGCCCATGGCGAACAGGTCGTGCTCGGACTCGTCGGGATTGGCAAAGCCAGAAGCCTCACCATAACGCTCCGGATCGATATAAGTGTACGCGCGCCCCGTCAGCGCCTTGTGGGCGTAGGTTTGGTGCGAAACGTCAAAGACAATCTTGTCGATGGGGGAGTTAAACACGCGATGAAGTGCAACCGTAAGCTCAACGACGCCCAGGTTGGGGGCAACGTGCCCGCCGACAGCGGCGGAGCTTTCGAGGATTGCCTGGCGGATCTCGCCGCAGAGCTGCGGGAGCTCGGCGCGATTAAGAGCCTTGACGTCCTCGGGCGTTGTCGTTTGCGTAAGCAGCATCGTTGTGGGTTACTCCATGCGAATCGAGCGCCGGCGCTCCCTCGGCCGGCACAATTGCACAAGACAGTCTCGCACATTTTGGCGTTTGATATGTGACGGCGGCGCGGTAATTCGCCAACTGGTGGGGCAAAACGTTTTGTCCGATGCCATACTGATGTGTTCCATGATGTTTTTATCGATTGTGCACAGGCCGTGGCTTGCCGCCGTGAGCCGCTGGAAGGAGGCAGCATGTCCGATGCCGTTCGTGCCGAGAAAGTCGCGCGCGAAGTAGACCATGCTGCCCGTCAACTGGCACAGGCGGGCCGTCTGGACCTGACGCGCGAGTTTATCCAGCATGGCGACGTGACGGTCTATGCACATGTGACTTCGGTAGCGCGGGCGAGTCTGTCCTTTGCCGAGCACTTGGGCCGTGCTGGCATTTCGGTCGACCGTGCTTCGTTGTTGCGCGGGGCCCTGCTGCACGATTACTTTCTCTATGACTGGCACGATCCCGACCCAAGCCATCGGCTGCATGGCTTTCGCCACCCGTTTTTTGCTCTGGCGCGTGCCGAGGAAGATTTTGAGCTGACGTCGCGCGAACGGAATATTATCGTGCGGCATATGTTTCCGCTGGTGCCGGTGCCGCCGACGTGTCGTGAGGCTTGGATTGTGTGCCTGGCGGATAAATGGTGTGCTCTGCGCGAGACAGTCGTCGGCCGCCTGCCGCGCAAGGACGGGGCGGACGATAGCGTGAGTAAAGCATCGAGTGAAAAGAGGAGAGGGTAGACGGTGGAAACCGTGATTGATATGGCGCTTGGCGGCGCGACGCTTGCCGCCTGCCCACTCTCGGCACTGGTGCTCTCGTTTGCCTTTTACGGGTTTTGCGGTTGGGCATGGGAGTCGACAGTATGCGCCATGCTCAATCACGGACGATTTGCCAACAGTGGCTTTTTGCTGGGGCCGTGCTGCCCCATCTATGGCGCGGGCGGCATTGCCTGCTGGCTGCTGTTGCGTGGGATTCCGGATGCCTCGAGCCAGTTTGTCGCTGCAGCGCTCGTATGCAGCGTGATTGAGTACAGCGTAGGCGTGCTGCTGGAAAAAACAACGGGCGCTCGCTTTTGGGACTATTCGCACCTGCCGTTTAACCTGCACGGACGCATCTGTCTGTACTGGGCATGCGCGTTTGGCTTGGGTGCGTTGTGCATTTGTCGTTTAGTGGAGCCGGCATTGCTGGGGCTGCTTGGCCATCTGCCAGTGCTGATTGTGCGGTTGTCCGCCTTTATCGTCGCGGTCGCGATGATGGTCGACGCGGTGTGCTCGTTGGCGAGCTGGCGCCGCCTGTCCGATCAGCTGGAGCGCGTTCGGGCCGACCTTGCCGACCGCATCAACGAGTCGCTTGCCGATGCGTCCGACTCTATGCTCGAACGTATTCCCGATTCGGCAATCGACTCGGTGGCACAGACGCACATCCGTAGCCGTGCCGTTAACGCGTGGCTGGCCGAGCTGGGTGACACCGCGCTCGATGCCCTGCGCGAGAAGGCTTCGATGCCGACGTTTATCGCGGATGGTGCTCGCGGCCTGGCGCTTGCCGCCCGCCGCGTGGCCGATGCCGCGCCGAGCATGCCGCGTCCGTCGCTCAGTCGTCGCCTTGCCGGCAAGCGCATGAGCCGCCCGGTGCCGAGCGTGTCACTCAGCCGCCGCGACCTGCGCTTCTTCAATGCCTTCCCGCGCTTGCGTATCAACCGCTACGAGGGCGTCATCCGAGCTACCGACCTTCGTGACCGAGCCCGCGAGCTGTTCCGCCACTAGCCGGGACGGGCGCGCTCACGGCTTCCTTGCTCGCGTATTTCCCGTTCGTTTCGCGTCCGTTGCCGCGCCGTTTCCAAGATTGCGGCACCGTTTCCATTCGACAACGCAGCGTTTAACAACGCCGTATCTGGTCTACACCAGTTGCCCCTCGGCCGCATTATGGGCGCCGACAACGTTCATGCGATCAAGGGGGAGCGAATGTACGATACGGGATCGACAACGTTTATGCTCATCTGCACCATGCTCGTGTTTTTAATGACACCGGGTCTGGCGTTTTTCTATGGCGGCCTGTCCAGGCGCAAAAATGTCATCAACACCATGCTTATGTGCTTTGGCGCCATTGGCCTGGTTGGTGTGCTGTGGATTGTTGCCGGCTGGTCGCTGGCCTACGGCGGCGACGGTTCCAGCCCGTTTATTGGAGGCCTTGACCAGCTGCTGTGCCTGCCGGTACTCAACCAGGTGTTGCAGGCGGCCGAGGGCAATGCTGCGGACGGTGCCGCCTACCCTCAGATCATCAACATCGCCTTCCAGATGGCGTTTGCCATGATCACGGCTGCTATCGTCACGGGCAGCCTGGCCGGCCGCGTTAAGTTCGGTGCCATGACGGCCTTCCTGGGCATTTGGCTGCTTGTGGTCTATGCGCCGCTTGCCCACATGGTTTGGGGCGGCGATGGCTCCTTTATCGGTGACATGATCGGCGCACTCGACTTTGCCGGCGGCGACGTGGTGCACATTTCGTCCGGTCTTACCGGCCTGATCCTCTGCTTAATGCTTGGCCGTCGTCGCGGCTTTGGCATGGTGAGCTACCGTCCACATAACGTGCCGTTTGTGGCGTTAGGCGCCGGCCTGCTTTGGTTTGGCTGGTTTGGCTTTAACGGCGGCAGCGAGTTTAAGGCCGACGCCGTGGCGGCGCTCGCCATCCTCAACACCGTGACGGCTAGCGCGGCGGGCATGGTCTCGTGGCTTGCCGTCGAGCGCGTGCACACCGGTCGCCCCACGCTGGTGGGCGCCAGCACCGGTCTGGTTGCGGGCCTTGTGGTGGTCACGCCGGGTGCGGGCTTTGTCGAGCCGTGGGCGGCGCTGGTCATGGGCCTGATCGTATCTCCCGTCTGCTACCTGGCCATCAGCCATCTTAAGACCAAATTTGGCTACGACGATGCGCTCGACGCGTTTGGCTGCCACGGCATCGGTGGCATCCTGGGCGGCGTGCTCACGGGGCTGTTCTGCGTGCCGGAGCTCTCGTGGACCGGTAAGGGCGGCCTGTTCTACACGGGCGATGTCTCGCTGCTCATCTCGCAGATTTTGGGCATTGTGGTGACAGTCGCTATTGTACTGGTGCTCGACTTGGTGATCGCCGCGGTGGTCAAGGCGCTGTTCTACGGCAGCCTGCGTGTGGACGAGGCCGATGAGGCGCTGGGCCTGGATGCGAGTCAGCACGGCGAGAGCGCCTACCCTTCGTTCTCCGGACTCGATTAGCAGCTTCCCCAAGCACCGCACCTCGGCCTTCAATCGTCGTTTGCGTACCTTAAGTACGCGGCACTCCTCTTTCAGGCCGATCTGCGGCACTTGGGAAACCTGCTAAGACCTGTTAGTTGCACTTATCTGATCTACAAGGTTGGTCTGTGGCACCTGGAAAACCCGTGTCATGTGAAGGACAATTCATTTCCTTGATAAAGGGAGGAATTCACTATGAAGAAGATTACGGCGATCGTTCGTACCGAGAAGCTTGAGGTTCTTAAAGACGCGCTGTTTGCTGCCGATGTTCGCGGTATGACTATCAACCAGGTGCAGGGCTGCGGCTCACAGCATGGCTGGAAGGAATACGTGCGCGGCAACGAGTTGCTTGTCAACACGATCCCTAAGGTGCAGTTCACCCTTATCTGCGCCGATGAGCACGTCGATGGCATTGCCGACATCATCTGCAACGCCGCCCGCACCGGAGCCGTCGGCGATGGCAAGATCTGGGTCGAGCCGGTCGAGGAAGTTATCCGCATCCGTACCGGCGAACACGGCCCCGCCGCGGTGTAGGACAATCTTTCGCCTGACGGGCGCGCCTCTCTTGGGGCGCGCCCGTTCTCGTCTACAATATCGTGCAGACGAAGGAGAGGCATGCCCATGATCAAGATGTTTGCGAGTGACTTAGACGGAACGCTGCTGAACGCCCTGCACGAGGCGGATGGGACCATCCGCCGTGCCATTCGCGAGCTGACCGAGGCTGGCCTGCATGTGGTTCCCGCGACCGGACGCTCGACGCTGCCGGTCGGCGAGCATGGCTTTACGGGCCTGACGCTTGACGCCTGCTGCTCCAACGGATCCATCGTGCGCGACAGTCATGGCGAGGTGCTCAAGACCTGGACCATCGACCCGCAGGTTACCGAGGAACTGCTCAAGGCGTTCCCGGACATTTGCTTCGACTGCTCCACGCCCGACGGCATGTTTTCGAGCGGGTCGTTCGAGATGCACCAGGCGGGTTTTAAGAAGGACAGCCCTATCAAGCGCATCGTGATGCGCGGCATGCGCGCGCGTGGCGGGTATCACGAGGAGCAGTATTTCGATCAGTCGATCGGCGACATCCTGCGTCATGACGTGTGTAAGATCAACTGCCGCGTGACCTCGCCCGAGCTAGAGCGCGACCTTAAGGCCTATTTGGCCGAGCGCTCGGACCGCGTGGTCAACGCGCCGTTCGATCCGGTGATGTTCGAGATCACGGATGTGGCGTGCAACAAGGGCGAGAGCGTGGCCTGGCTGGCGGGTTACTACGGTATTGCCGAGGACGAGGTCGCGGTCTATGGAGACGGCGGCAACGACATTGCCATGCTCAAGCGTTTCCGCCACAGCTACGCGACCAAAAACGCAAGCGATGCAGCCAAGGCCGCCGCGAGCGCGACCATCGGCAGCTGCATGGTCCATGCCGTCCCCAAACACATGCTCGCCATCATGCATAAGCAGGACTCCCACACCGTCATCGAATAATGCGACAAAGGGACAGTCCCTTTGTCGCGGGGGCCTGTGTTCTTGGAATACGAACATATATTCGTATATATAACTAGGCTCTGGTAGAATCGGTATCGTTGACGGCAGTTCCATGTGCCGGGCAGCGCCCTCCATCTGATGGGAGGTGATGCCCATGACCGATTTGATTGATTTCGTGAGGCTTCTGACTGCTTTGGTCTCGTTCTTCACGGCGCTTGTCGGCCTTTCCGAGGCACTCAAGCAGCGTTCGAAGCGCAACAGAAGGGGTCGCCGCCGCTAAGGCGTTGACCCCCTAATGCAAACAACGGCGCTGCCCAGCTTTCCAGAACTTGGGCTGCCGTCGACACTATTCTACCCACGAATGACATTTTGAACAATCGGCAATGCCGCTCCAAAAGCCAGGCACAACTGGCACAACCTAGGCGGTCGCTGAATGTGACAAAGAGGCTGTCTCTTCGTCACATCCCAAATATTGCCTTTACGTGTTGATGCACACGGTGTGCAATAATACTCGCACTGTGCAATAGCGCACAGGCTGAGTAACAAGGAGGACGCTTGTCCCAGCTCGAGAAATGCGATCGCCGGTCCCTTCGCTCGCAGCGTGCCCTTCGCCAGGCACTTGCCAGCGAGCTTGCCGAAAGCGGCGACCTTTCGCGCATTAATGTCGCGTCGCTCACCGAGCGCGCTGGCCTTACGCGCCGCACGTTCTATTCGCACTACCGCGATATTCCCGACTTTATCAATCAAATCGAGGACGGCTTGCTGGCCGAGATCCGTGAGCGCATTGAGCTCATCACCGCAGCTCAGCTGCCCGACCTCTATCACAACATCGATGATCTTGAGCCGGCACCCGGTTCGGTTGAGCTGCTGCGCTATCTTGCGGCCAATCGCGACCTTATCGGGGCCCTGCTGGGCCCGGGCGGCGACCCCGCCTTTATTAAAAAGATCATCGATACCGCACGCGAGGCCGTGGTGCCGCGTGCACAGACGGGCATTTTGGGCTTGGCGCTGGGCACGTTCTTCGACTACTACGTTACCTACGTCGTGAGTGCCGAGGTCGGCCTGATTCAGCGCTGGTTTGAGCGTGGGCTCACCGAATCGCCCGAGGCCATGGCGCGCATTATGACGGTTATCGCCTTTGTGCGTCCCGGCGACCTATATGGCCAACCCATCGATATCAACGTGCCGGAATACGGCTTGAAGCTATTGAACCTGCAGCTCGAGGACGCCGCCGAAACCGCCGAAACCGCCGAATCCAACAACTAA
>URGG01000055.1 GCA_900547345.1 uncultured Collinsella sp.
TTCGAACCTCGGTCGAGGCGCGAACGTGAAGCGGACTATTTCTTATCGACTCGTGTAAGATTCCGAGTAGGTGTCGCGGCCCATCCGCGGCCACTCCTTCTTTCAACGACTGATCAGGGTGATATTTCGTGGCAGAGCGTCCGACATACAAGCTCAGGTTTCTCGACCCCAAAAAGCGTTTTCCATCGATGCCAGAGCAGCCTGCGGGGCGCTCATATGGTGTTGTCTGGAAAGTCTTTGGCGAGGACCCCAAAGAGTCGTGCTATGTCGTCGAATTCGTCGGCAAAACTCACATATCGCTCTTGGGCTACGTGAGCGTGTCGGGCAAGGTTTATAAGGTTGATCGTCCTGTTCGGGAAGTACCGTTGCCCGAGGACCCTGACATGGAGCTGGTCCTTCACGAGTCCGATTCCAGTATTGGCGAGATTATGGTGAGGGAAGCTAACGGTGCAATGCGCGCGTGTGCGCGAACTGCCGGCTCTCCCGAAGGCCCCATGCGCGAGCAGTCCGACCACGAGACATGGAATTCGACCCGCGCCCTTCCTTTCGGCGAGTTCATGGCCTCGATGTTCTTGCGCTACGTGATATTTGCCAACTCCGAAAGCGCTCTTGCGAACACGGCGGGCGTCGACGGTCTCGATGCAGACATGCAAAACGTTGTCGACAAGATCAAACTCGTAAAGTTGCCCGAGCCGGTCGAGGTGTTTTTGGGCTTTGACACGGCACCGCTCCCCGATGCTATCGAGACGCTGCTTTACCGTGTTGACCATGCCGAGAATCCGAGCGGTATCGAGCGCTATGCCGCCGCCCTTATGAGCGAGATCGACTTACCCCGCCTGCGCACCATTGCTGCCAAGTCCGAAATGAGCCTAGCGCGCATCGACCGCTCAAAGCTGTTCTATCTCAATTTTGATCGCAGCCTGCTGGACCAGGACGAGATTGACATGCTGCTTGCCATCGAGTGCCGTCTCAATCGCCTCTCTGGCATCCTTGAACGCATCGGGGCCGGATTGGTCCCGGCGGCATCCTCGCCGAGCCTTGAGGGCTGCGCGCTCTTTGACGCGTGGCATATCGCCAAGACGACCAACGATGTTCCCCGACTGCTCGATACGGCCTCGAGCGACAACCCGTGGGGCAAACCGGGAACGGTGGCTTGCCAGCCGGGCGGTGAGTGGGATGTGCGCAGCCGCTTCGCGCGTATTGTCGAGGCACTTAACGTGGTCACACGGCTCGACTATACCTATCGGGCAAACGTTGCCGAGGGGATTATGCTCGTTCGGTTTGGGCACTCTGTCGTGGATGCCATGCCACAACGTGAATACGACGCTCAGGAGGATGTCTGGCGCGAGTTGGACGAGAACGCGCGTGTGATTTGGGCCGCGGAGCACGACGCGCGCGTGGCGCTTACGCTGGCAGCGGCTTGCTTTGCCGCAGGTGCCTGCATTGCGCGCTGCTATGTTCAGATTGCGGCTCCCGACGGCGAGCAGGGCGAGCGCGTCATTGCAACATATTCCTTTGGGCGTGCGGCCTATCTGGCCAATTGCGTGCCTGTCGCCAAGGATCTTGAGAGCATGGATATGGACGATATGCCGTGCAAGCGCATGCTTGAGGCATATGAGTCGGACGCGCCGGATGCGATTGAGCCTGCGGAGGTTCACGCTCGCCCGCGTGACGACCACCGTTCGCTGCCGCCGGCGTTGCGCGACCTGCTGCTTGCCGATACGGCTGATGAGCTCGAGGTCATGGAGATGGACGATGACCCGTATGTGGCGCGCGTCGTCGAGTTGCGCGAGCAGGCAAAAGTTGACCGTGCAAGCGCGTTTGAGGGCTTCTCCCGTCTTGTTGAGGAGTTGGAGGCTAAGTGCGCCGTTGCCGAGCTTTTGGCAACGGGTCCGGTCCAGACGCAGTTTTGCGACAACCAGCTGGTGCGTATGGTGCTGCCGGTAATGGAGGAAGATCGCTCGGTGCGCATCCTGCGCGCTCCCGACGCGCTCTACTTTGCTCAGCACGAGATCTGCAGCTTTTACGCCGAGCAGGAGGATTTTGAACGGGCATTGCCCGAGGTGCGTCGTCTTTACGATCTGGCTCGCTCGTCCATGCAGTCGCACTTTGCGCTCATCAACGTGCTGGCGCGCCTGGAGCGCTTTGACGAGATTATCGAGGTGGCGCGCCACGGCCTGCGCATTGCCAGTGACCGTTCCGCAATCGGTTATCTGTTCTATCGTCTGGCGTTTGCCTATTGGAACTGCGACCAGCTCGAGCTCGCGTTGGCGTGCTACCGCCTCGTGCCGCGCGGCGAGGAGTCGGGTAGCAGCGCGCTGGAGGAAATGCAGGGCCTTATGAACGAGATGGGCGTCAATGAGCCGCCGACGTTCGAGGATGCGGTTGAGACCATCCGTAAAGCCGGGCTCGAGCTGCCTCCCGTGCCCGCCGTGACCAACCAGCTGGCGGATGCTGCTGTGCAGTTGGTCGATAACGGCTTCTTTTTCCTGGCGCGCGTCTGCATCTTCCAAATGTGGCGCACCATGGGCAACGACGAACTTGGCTCCCTCAACCGCTCGTTGGGGTAGGGGCGAAAACTGCAAGGAGGAAAGGCCTCTAGGCAATTAGAAAATTCCCTCTTGCTCAACTTCGGCTGTTTGGTTACTATAGAACGGCTGTTACGGAGAGCTGACCGAGAGGCCGAAGGTGCTCGCCTGCTAAGCGAGTATGCCCCAAAAGGGCATCTGGGGTTCGAATCCCCAGCTCTCCGCCAGTATGAATTGAAAGAAGGGTCCCATTTGGGGCCCTTTTTTTATTATCGAGAAAGGGCGCTGGGGATTCGAACCCTCAAAAAAGGAGGCATCCTTTCGGATGCCTCCTTTCGGCGAGCGTATTGTCCTTCGACCCTACATCTCGGGTGCCTTGGCTACGGTTTCGCTTTCTGCCGTAAGCGGGCGATTGTCGATGCGGCGGCCCAGGCGGTCGAGCTTCACAAGGAGCCACTCAATGGGATTCGGCCCCGAGCCTTCCTCGTCGGCAACCAAGTCCATGACGGCAATCTTGGTGCCATTCTGCTTGAGTGTAACGCTGCCTACCTTGTCGCCCACATGCACCGTGCCCGAAAGATCGTCGTAGCTAACCTTTTCGGTCACCTCGCCGGCAAGGGAAAACACGGTCGCTTGCGCCGTGGGGTCGGCGAGCGTGGCGTCGATCGTCTTGTCCGTCCAATCTGTCTGGCTAATGCGTGCCATAAGCGGGTTGCCGTTGGCGGTCTTTTCCTGCGTGTTGGCGATTGCGACCGTCACCTTGTGACCGTAGTACCAATTGGCAAGGGTTGCGGTATCGGTAAAGCGCTGGTCGGTGGTGGTGGAGTTCAAAACGACGGTGTAGATCTCGTCGCCGTCGCGGTTGTAGGCGCTCGTAAAGCAATAGCCCGCGTCGTCGGTGGTGCCGGTCTTGCCGCCGATGTTGCCATCTTGGCCCAGCAAATAGTTATGCGTGTCCATGGAATGCGAATGGTCGGTGCCGTCGGCGCCCGTGACCTCGATCCAGGAATCCTCGCTCGCTACGACCTCGCGGATCGTGTCGTTTTTCATGGCCTCCTGCATCATCAGCGCTACGTCATGTGCGGTTGAGTGCATATCGCCAGCCCACTCATCAAAGTCCAGACCATGCGGGTTTTCAAAAAGCGTGCCGGTGCAGCCGAGCTTCTTAGCGCACTCGTTCATGGCCTTCACAAATGTGGCCTCGGCGTCTTTGGTCTTAGGGTCGATCTTCTTGCCCACATATTCGGCGAGCACGATGGCGGCATCGTTGCCCGAGGGAATCATCAGGCCGCGCAGTGCCTGCTCCACGGTAAGCTTGTCGCCTTCGAGCAAGCCGGCGGTCGAATTACCCACGGTGGCTGCGGCGTTGCTCACCGTGACCTTCTCGTCCATCTTGCAATTCTCGACGGTTAGGATTGCGGTCATGACCTTGGTGATCGAGGCAATCTTGACCTGCTCATCGGCGTCGCGCCCATAGTAGACGGTGCCGTCTTTGCCCATGACGAGAGCATCGGTCGCATCGATATCGGGCAGGTTTTCGGCCGTGATGCTGCGCGCATCGGCGGTTTTGCCGCAAACATTGTCGGTCGTGAGCACTTGGGCGCCGGCGACGGTGGGCGCGCCAGCGGCAAGGGCGATAGCGCAGACAAAGCCGGCGGCAAGCTGGGCTGAGCGCTTTGCAAAAGAGGTGAGGGACTTCACGGATTTCGCTTTCGACGGGATGGTCTCTTCTGGAACTAGAGTATATCGTTTGCCGGCGTCGGCGATCATCGCGTGCGTGCGTGGCCCACATCCGCTCCCGAACGGGCACAAGGGTGCTTAAGGCCGACTTAATCACCCACGCTTGTTGTGTGTGACGGGCGCCCCCTCGGGCATAATGGAGCGCGAGAGGAGCACGCATGAACGAGCGCATACTGGTAGTTGATGACGAGAAGGCCATCGCCGACTTGGTTGGTATCTACCTTACAAAAGAGGGCTTTGATGTCCAGATTGCCTATAGCGGGGCCGATGCTGCCAAGGCAATCTTGGAGCAGGAGTTCGATCTGGCGCTGCTGGATGTCATGCTGCCCGATATCGATGGGTTTGAGCTGCTGCGTACAATCCGTTCCAGCCATACCTATCCCGTGATCATGCTGACGGCGCGCGATGCCCAGCAAGACAAGATCGAGGGCCTTTCGCTTGGCGCGGACGATTACGTGGTTAAGCCGTTCCGTCCGCTGGAGCTCATCGCGCGCGTGCACGCTCAGCTTCGCCGCTACACCAGCTACGGTAGCCGTGCACAGGCGACCGAGTCGCCGACCCTCCAGCTCGACGGCTTGGAGATCAACCGCGACGCTCGTTCCGTGACGGTGGACGGTGCACCGGTACGCCTCACACCCACCGAGTATTCAATCTTGCTGTATCTGGTCGAGCATCGCGGCAGCGTGGTGGCCGTGGAGGACCTGTTCCGCGCGGTGTGGAACGAGGATTTTATGCCCGGCTCCAACAATACGGTGATGGTGCACATTCGCCACTTGCGCGAAAAGATTGGCGACGACGCACAAAAGCCGCGCTTTATCAAAAACGTCTGGGGCGTCGGCTACATAATCGAATAACGCTTTTCGCTTGTGAGGATCTTGATATGACAAAAGACGATAGACAAGCGTTCGAGGTGCCCGATCGACTCTTTGAATACGTGAGGTCGGTCGTCGACAACCGCGCGCTTGCAACGGTGCTGCTCTTTTTGCTGAGCCTGCTGCTGATTGGCATCGACAACATCGTCGGAATCTTGGCGGTGCTGCTTGTTGGCTTTTTGCTGATCGATCGATTTGAAATCGTGCGCCGTTGCGTGGTGATTGGCGGTGCCGCGTGGGCCATGACGTTAGCGATTGGCGCCATGGCGCTCGGCGGCATCGAAGGGCCGGTGCTGTTCGATGCCGGCTTTGTATTCAACATGCTTGGCTTTGTGCTGGCGCTTGCCGCGTGCGTGCTGTTCTTGTGTGGCCGCGCCCTGTACTACCAGGGCTACGAACAGGGCGAGCAGCATGCCGATTGTGTGCTGGCCGCTCGTATTCAAGATCGCCTGATCGATCACCCCGACACCTGGGACAACATCGACGGCGACTTCTTGGAGGTCGAGGGCGCCCTTAACCGCGTGCGTGACCGTGAGCGCAAGGTGCAGCAAGCTCTGCGTGACGAGTCGCATCGCAAGGACGATCTGGTCACGTACTTGGCACATGACCTACGCACCCCGCTTGCCAGCGTGGTGGGCTATCTTTCGCTGCTGCAAGAGGCTCCTGAGCTGCCGGTTGAGCAACGTGCGCGCTTTACGGGCGTGGCTCTCGACAAGGCGCACCGACTCGATGCGCTTATTGAGGAGTTCTTCGATATCACGCGCTTTGACTTCCACGATATCGTGCTCACGCGCGGCTATGTTGATCTGGGGTTGCTGCTGGCTCAGGTGGCTGACGAGTTCTATCCCATCCTCAACGAGCAGCATAAGGAAGTCCAAGTTGATATTCGCGAGGACCTGACGGTGCTCGTGGATGGCGACAAGATGGCCCGCGTGTTTAACAACATCATGAAAAACGCCGTCGCCTATAGCTATGAGGGCTCGACTATCACGATTGAGGCCGGGCGCCAAGACGATGGCGGCGTGCGCGTGCGCTTTATCAATCAGGGCGATCCTATCCCTGCGGCTAAGCTCAAGGTGATCTTTGAGAAGTTCTATCGCCTGGATGCGGCGCGTGCGACCAATCGCGGTGGTGCCGGTCTGGGCCTTGCTATTGCCAAGGAGATCATCGCGGCACACGGCGGTACCGTTGCATGTGAATCGACGCCCGAACACACGATATTCACCATCGAGCTGCCCGCCGCATAGCCAGCGTTCCCTTACAAACACTTGACAATGCGCTCACGTGCATATGAGCCGCGATTCCTACTATCGATACTGCTGAATTGATATCGATATGGAGGTATGCGGTATGACGGCTGCTGCGGCTGTGGGGCCCACGGAGCTTGAAGAACTCATGAAAGCGCAGGCCGAGGCCGCGCGCGAGCGCGAGGTTGGGGATGCGACTCGCCCCACGGCAGAGGATCTTGCGGCCTCGCCGACGCGCATCGATGTCGAGGGCCTCGACCTGTTCTATGGCGACCATCATGCGCTCAAGGACGTGAATATCAAGATCCGCGACAAGCAGATCACCTCGTTCATCGGGCCTTCGGGCTGCGGAAAGTCAACGTTGCTTCGCTGCTTTAACCGCATGAACGACGGCATCAAGGATTGCCGCATCGAGGGCAAGATTGCGCTCGATGGTCAAGATATCCTGGGCGACTGCGACATCTGCCGTTTGCGCCAGCGCGTGGGCATGGTGTTCCAGCGCCCCAACCCGTTTCCCATGAGCATCTATGACAACGTCGCCTACGGTCCGCGCGGTATGGGTGTGCGCGATCGCGCCGTGCTCGATGAGCTGGTCGAGGACTCCCTGCGTCGCGCTGCCCTGTGGGACGAGGTCAAGGACAAGCTCAAGGAGTCGGGCCTGGGTCTTTCGGGTGGACAGCAGCAGCGCCTGTGCATCGCCCGCGCACTTGCCGTGCAGCCCGACATTCTGCTGATGGACGAGCCGACCTCGGCGCTCGACCCCGTGTCGACGCTCGTGGTGGAGCAGCTGGCCTGCGAGCTCAAAGAGACCTGTACGCTCGTGGTCGTTACGCACAATATGCAGCAGGCGGCGCGTATCTCCGACTCGGTCGCGTTTTTCTTGCTGGGTGAGTTGGTGGAGCACGCGCCCACCGCGCAGCTCTTTAAAAATCCGACCGATCCGCGCACGGCGGATTATTTGACGGGACGTTTTGGCTGATACCATCTAGTAAAGGTACCTTTAGGGTTAAGATGCGGTCATGCCGGCCGCAAAGGGGTTCAACATGATCTATTACGTCGAGGACGATGACAACATCAGGGATTTGACGGTCTATGCACTGCGCAAGCAGGGGATTGAGGCCGAAGGCTTTTCGTGCGACGGTGAGTTTAAGGCTGCCGTGGCGCGACGGGTACCCGATGCCGTCCTGCTCGACATCATGCTGCCCGATACCGATGGCTTGGCGATTATGCGTCGACTGCGTGCCGATCGCCTGACGGCGACGGTGCCCATCATGATGCTTACCGCCAAGGATACCGAGCTCGACAAGGTGATGGCGCTCGATGGCGGTGCCGACGATTACCTGACTAAGCCGTTTTCGCTCATGGAGCTTGCGAGCCGCTGCCGCGCACTGCTGCGTCGCGGCGGCATGGTCAAGCAGGCGAGCGATGTGCTCAGCGTGGGCGACATCGTGCTCTCGCCCAGCCATCGCGAGGTGACCGTTGCCGGCGAGCCGCTTAAGCTCACCCTGCGCGAGTTCGACCTGCTCGAGTACCTCATGCGCAAGCCCGGCGTGGTTTTTACCCGCGAGTCGTTGCTGCAGAGCGTGTGGGGCTGGGACTTCGACGGCGGTTCGCGCACCGTTGACGTGCACGTGCAGACGCTTCGCCAAAAACTGGGCGAGCATGCCAGCGCCATCGAGACCGTGCGCGGCGTGGGCTACCGCTTGGCCGAGCCTTCTGCCGGTGATGGTGCCGAAGGTGACGACACCGCGGCCACCGCATCGGAGGAGTAACCCGTGGTCTTCGCCCCCCAGGGAAAACATACGCTGTCGCACCGCGTTTTTGTGACGATCTTTGTCTGCGCCATGGCGGTTATCGTGGCGTTTACGGTGCTGGGTGCGTTCTTTGTGCAAAACACCTTGGCGGATGCCACGAGTGCCAATCTGGCGCAGGAAACCGAGCTCATTGCTGCCGCTCTCGACGAACAGCAGGAGCCCATCCCGTTCTTGCGTAGTCTCGATCGCGAGGACTTGCGCATCACGCTGATTAACAAGGATGGATCGGTTGCCTACGACAACGAGGCGTCGCCTTCCACACTGCCCAACCATGGCGATCGCCCCGAGGTCATCGAGGCCTTTGAGAGTGGTTTGGGTTCCGCGGAGCGCGCAAGCTCTACGCTCGACGAGATTATGCTGTATCGCGCCGTCGCCCTTGATAACGGCCAGGTTGTCCGCTTGGCGCAGGCCCAGCCTGGCGTTGCGGCGATTTTGCTGTCGATGGTGGCGCCGATGCTGCTTATCGCAGCAGCGGGTGCGGTACTCTCGTTTTTTATGGCGCGCCGCGAGTCCCGTGCCATCATCGCGCCGTTGCAAGAGGTGGATTTGGACCACCCATGCCGTAGCTATGAGCACGCCTATGCCGAGATGGTCCCCATGCTTGAGCGTATCGAGTCGCAGCGCCAGGAACTCAAGCGCCAAATGGCGGTGCTAGCGGACAACGACCGTATGCGCCGTGAGTTCACGGCGAATATCACCCATGAGCTCAAGACGCCGCTTACGGCGATTTCGGGCTATGCCGAGCTCATCGCAAACGGCATGGTCGAGGGCGAGGGCGACCTGCGCAACTTTGGCGGTCGCATCTATCGCGAGGCGGGCCGCTTGGCAGCGCTTGTCAACGATATCCTTACGCTGTCTAACTTGGACGAGGCCGAGCGTGCAACTGAGGGCGAGGCGGTGCCCATTGGTTCCACGGAGCCTATTGAGCTCTCGCGTGCCATCTACGCGGTTGAGCAGCGTCTTGAACAGGTCGCCCGTCAGGCGAATGTGACGATAAGTCATGAGACCAAGCCTGTGGTCATCGAAGGCGTGTCGCGCTTGATCGACGAGCTCATCTATAATTTGGCAAGCAACGCCATCCGCTACAATCGACCCGGCGGTACGGTTACGCTGCAGTGCGGCACCAACGACGAAGGCCATCCGTTCCTCGCGGTCGCCGACACGGGAATCGGTATCGCGCCTAAAGAACAGGGCAAGGTATTTGAGCGGTTCTATCGCGTGGACAAGAGTAGGTCCAAGGCACGCGGCGGAACCGGTCTGGGGCTTGCCATTGTCAAGCATGCGGCCCTGTATCATCACGCCACGCTCGATCTGTCGAGCGAGTTGGGCGTGGGAACCACCATTACGGTGACGTTTCCCATACAGCAGGACGAGCCATTCGCATAGCGATACAACATAGATATTGATGTAGACGCCGCATTTGACTTTCGGGTGCGGCGTTGTTGTGCAATTTTACGATTGCTTCCGACATTTTTACAGGAGAGCCTGTTTCTTATGTATAGAGTTTGGTCTCGGTAAAAAGATGCGATAACATACGGACAGTTTTGTCAATCCGAACTGGGGAAATGAAAGGCAAGCTGCATGACCCTTCTCGAACTGTTCCAGCTGCTCAAAAAGCACCTCAAGCTGGTCATCACCCTTCCGGTGGTCTGCGCGATCGCCATGGGCATCGTGTCCTTCGTTGCGATGGACAACACCTACACCGCGACGACGAGCATGTACATTCTCGCCAAGACCGACGATAGCGGCCAGATGAGCTACAACGATCTCTCGGCGAGTCAGATGCTTTCCAACGATATCGCCACGCTGCTGGATAGCGATAGCGTTAAGAGCGGCGCCGCCAATGAACTGGGCCTCACCGATCTGGATGACTACAAGGTGTCTGTTTCCTCCGAGACCACCACGCGTGTCATTACGCTTTCGGTTACCGGCACCGATGCCAAGGAGACGGCTAAGGTCGCAAAGGCCATAGCTAGCTCGGTGAGTACGGTCGCTCAGAACGTCGGCGCTGCCCAGAGCATCAACGTTATCGACGAGGCTAAGACCCCCGAAGCCCCCAGCGGCCCCAAGCGTATGCTGTACGTTGCTGTCGCGTTCCTCGCGGGCATCTTTATCGCAGTTGCCTATGTCGTTTTGGCAGACATGCTCAATACCCGCATCCGCGGTGCCGAAGAGGCAGAAGAGCTCCTGGGCATTCCCGTTGTTGGCCGAATTCCGGCTATGAAAGGTGGTAAATAGGCATGGCTAAGGCAAAGAACACCGATAAGCTCGTTGTACAGAATGCCGCCAAGACCCTTCTGGCCAACATCCGCTTTGCGAGCGTGGACGACCCCATTCGCACCATTACCGTCACGTCCTCGATTCCCAACGAGGGTAAGTCTACGGTTTCCATCAACCTTGCCCAGGCTATCGCCACCAGCGGCAAGAGCGTCCTGCTGGTCGAGGCTGATATGCGTCGCAGATCCCTTGCCGATATGCTCGGCGTTCGCTCCCGCGGCGGACTCTATGCAGTTCTGTCCGAGCAGGTTTCTATCGACCAGGCAATTGTCGAGACGGGTCAGAAGAACTTCTACTTCCTCGATGCCGAGCCGCATATTCCCAATCCTGCCGACATCATCGTCTCTCACCGCTTTGCCAAGCTGGTAAAGGCACTGTCTGCTAAGTTCCAGTACGTCATCTTTGATGCTCCCCCGGTCGGCACCTTCATCGATGCTGCCGAGATCGCAAGTCTGACCGACGGTGCGCTTTTTGTCGTGCGTGAGGATTTCACCAAGCGCGAGGAGGCGCTCAACGCCATCGGTCAGCTTAAGAAGTCCGAGAAGGTCAAGCTCATCGGTACCGTTATGAACTACTGCGAGACCGAGACCAGCGAGTACTACTACTCCTACTACACCAAGGACGGTAAGAAGGTGAAGAAGGGCTCCGACGATCAGGGGACTTCCAAAAAGGGCATCTTCACCAACCGAGCAAACGTTTAGTTGATTAAGGCTGACCTATGCGTGACATTCATTGCCATATCTTGCCGGGTGTAGACGACGGCGCCGCCGATCTCGATGAGAGCTTGGCGATGCTCGAGGCTGCCAAGCGGGCCGGTGTAACCAGAATCGTTTGCACTCCTCACTGCCGTGATCCCTATTTTGATTACGACAAGATGTGGGATGCCTTTGAGCTGCTGCGCGATAACGCTGACGGTTTTCCGCTCCAGATGGGCTTCGAGGTCAACCATCGAAAGCTCGTTGAGCTTGGTATCGATGCCGCGGAGCACTTGCATTTCGATGGGACCAACGAGTTTCTGCTCGAGCTTTCGACGCATGCCGATGCGTATGCGTTTAGAGAGTACGAGAACACGATTTACGATTTGCAGTGCCGTGGCTACCAGGTGATCATCGCTCATCCTGAGCGCTATCGTGCGGTTCAAAAGGATGTAAGCGTGGCGGAGCGCCTGGTCGATATGGGCTGCAAGCTGCAGGCTTCGGCGGACTTTATTGCCGGCGGTCGCTTTGGTCGCGAGAAAAAGCCGGCACAGCGCCTGTTCGATCAGAACCTGTACAGCTTCATCGCGAGCGATGCCCATAACGTGGGTCATTACGATTGCCTGGCGAAGGCTCGCGCGAAGTTTAGCGTGCGCGGAGCTCATTTTCGCTAAAATCTGTCCCTAACGTTCGCATTGAATGAAAGGGCAGCCATGGATATCCAACTTAAGACGGGATGCTTTGATGACGCGGCGTTGGTGCGCCGCGTCATTTTTATGGACGAGCAGGGCTACGAGAATGAGTTCGACGCTATCGACGAGGATCCGAACTGCATTCATGTGACGCTCTATGTAGACGGCGAGCTTGCCGGTTGCTCGCGCGTGTTTCCCGAAGAGCTTGAGCACGCGGCTGACGCAGAGGCTCCGGTGTCGCCGGCGTGCGACTTGGACGAAGGTGTCGCGGCGGGGGAGACCTACATTATGGGGCGCGTGGCCGCGCTGCCGAGCATGCGCCGTCGCGGTTTGGCGAGCAAGATTGTCGAGGCCAGTGATACGTGCGCGCGTGATGCCGGCGCCAAGCTCATTAAGCTGCATGCTCAGGAATACGTGCTGCCGCTCTATGCCAAGGCGGGCTACACGCAGATTGCCCCGGTGGACTACGAAGACGAGGGCCAGTCTCATGCCTGGATGGCCAAGCGCGTAGATGGCAGATAGGAACGTTCCTTTCCTGCCGGCAGTTGGGGCACTCCTTGGCAATTGGCGCATCAGAGCGCTCGGACATACAGTTTTTCGATTCCGTATGTATATATGCGCGTTAATGGGTTATAAAATCTAAGTCTGAACATAGCAGGTCTGCGATGCGGCTCGGGCGA
>URGG01000056.1 GCA_900547345.1 uncultured Collinsella sp.
CGATCGGCAACGTGTTCTCTAACCTTACGGCGTCGCAGGACACGCTTGACGAGCTTAAGAAGCAAAACGAGGAACTGACCTCTAAGGTCGCCGAGCTTTCTGAGGCTCAAAAGACTGCCGAGCGCCTGGAGGGCCTGGTCGGGCTGCAATCGACCTACAACCTCAAATCGACTGCAGCTCGTATCGTTGGTGCCTCCGGCGATGCCTGGACCTCGACCGTTACCATCGACAAGGGCTCTGCCGACGGCCTTACCATCAACATGCCCGTGACGAGTTCTGCCGGTGTTATCGGCCAGATTATCGAGGTATCGGCCAAGACCTCTACCGTGCGCCTGATTGGCGACGAGAACTCGGGTGTGTCCGCCATGGTGCAGGACACGCGCGCCCAGGGTATGCTGCAGGGTCAGGCTGACGGCACGCTGCGTCTTGAGTACGTGAGCGTCGACTCCGATGTTAAGGTTGGCGACATCATCGTGACCTCGGGCATCGGTGGCGTGTTCCCCAAGGGCCTTCCGCTTGGCACCGTCTCGTCGGTTGAGAAATCGGCAAACGACGTGTACTACACCATTGTGGTGCGCGCTCAGACCACGGCCGAGAACAACGAGGAAGTGCTGGTCATTACCTCGCTGACCGACGAACAGTCGGCCTCGGATGAGGACGTGAGCACCGCTAATAACACGCCGCAGGGAACGTCGCGCGACGCTGCGACCAAGACGAAGGACGAGAGTTCGGATGACAGTTCCGACACGTCCGAGACGACCGATTCCGGCTCGAACGAATAGGGGGCATGTCCATGGATCTACACGAGCAGGGGATGAGCTCCCGTACGTTTGTAATCGCCGCCATCGTGTGCGTGCTGCTGCAGGCAGGCCTGGCACCGCAGATCTCCATTGCGGGCGGTCGCGTCAACTTCATGATTATCCTGGTGTGCCTAAGCGTGTTCTCGGGCGACCCGACCCGTGCCGTCGTGTGCGGTTTTTGCAGCGGCTTGTTCTATGACCTGTCCGCTGCCGTGCCGGTGGGCGTTATGTCGCTCCTGCTGACCGTGGGTTCTTTTGCCCTGGTGCACAGCGCCGTCGGTCAGACGGGCGGTACCCCGAGTGCGCGCGGCGTCACTGTGGGCGCCTTTGCGCTCGTCATTAATGTGATCTACAGCATCATCTTGCTGTTTATGGGTTTGGAGACGAGCTTTGTTGTGGCGATCTTCGGCCATGCGCTGCCGTCCTCGATCCTGACGGGTCTGGTTGCCATTCCGTTTTTGATGTCCGGCGTCGTGCCGCAGTCCGGCTATGGATTCTCCGCACGTGGCGGACACCAGACGGGTATGCGCTTTAAGCCCAAGACCCGCAAGCTCAAATAGGGGAGGCCCGTAGATGTCTTCCCAGTTGACGGTTATTATCGCCGGTATCGTGCTGGTTGTGGCCATCGTGGTCGCGCTGGTCATCATGCGTCGTGGCGATTCCCGTTTTACCTACGATACGCAGCATGGAACGGCCCCGCGCGCCACCGAGGGCGAGGGCAATACCGCGGCGACCGCCTTTAAGGGCCGCTTTTCCATCCTCACCACGGGTGTGGGCGCGATGTTTGCGGCGCTCGCCGTCAAGCTGTGGGGCATGCAGATGGTCTCGTCGGACTATTACGAGAAGCAGGCTAATAGCAATCAGACTCGCACCGTTACCACTCCCGCTGTGCGCGGCCGCATCCTCGACCGCAATGGCGTGGCGCTTGTCCAGAACCGTCCCTCACTTGCTGTCGTGGCCTACCGCGACCTTGCCGAGGATGAGGTTCTGGTTCGCCATCTTGCCAACGTGCTTGGAATGCCTTACGTGGCGGTCCTTCGCAATATTCAGGACAATACAGAGGGCGCTCAGAGCCTGCATACCATCGCGACGGACGTCCGTCGCTCCACGGTTGCCTATATTCAGGAGCATGCCGGCGAGTTCCCTGGCGTCAAGATTGCCGAGCGTACCGAGCGCCAGTATCCATATGGCGAGACGGCATGCCATATCTTGGGCTATACCGGCACCATTACCTCCGAGCAGCTCGAGGCTCAGAATAAGAAAACCTCTGGCGATGATGATGCTTCTGCTGGCAAGATTACGTACCAGTCGGGCGATATCGTGGGCCAGGCGGGCGTTGAGAGCTACTACGAAAACCTGCTGCAGGGTATTCGTGGCGAGCAGACCGTTAAGGTCGATGCCTCGGGCAATGTGACCGGTCAGGCCGGCGCCGTGCCCGCGAAGGCCGGCTCCGACATTAAGCTCACGCTCGACCTTAAGATCCAGCAGGCCTGCGAGACGGCGCTGGCGAGCGCTATCGAGCTTGCCAAGACCACTGGCTACAGCAATGCCGGCAACGGCGCTGTAGTGTGTCTCGATCCCAACAATGGCGAGATCCTGGGCATGGCGAGCCAGCCCAAGTTCGATCCGTCCGTCTTTATCGGCGGCGTCTCAAATGACGTGTGGACCGAGCTCAATGATGACAAGGGTTCGCACCCGCTGCTCAACCGCGCCATTAGCGGACAGTACATGTCGGCCTCGACCATCAAGCCGCTCTCGGCACTGGCCGGTCTTGAGTTTGGAACCTACACTTCAACGCAGACAACCAACTGCACGGGCTATTGGACGGGCCTGGGCAAGTCGTGGGGCAAGTACTGTTGGCTGCATTCCGGCCACGGCACCATGACGCTGCAGTCGGGTATCGCCAACTCGTGCGACCCCGTCTTCTACGACATGGGCAAGGCGTTCTTCTATGACGAGCAACATCCCGAGGGCCTGCAGGAGGTCTTTCGTCGCTGGGGTCTAGGCAAGACCTGCGGTATCGATCTGCCGAGTGAGGGCGCGGGTCGTATTCCCGATGCCGAGTGGAAAGAGTCATACTTCACCGACGCCTCTGCCGAGGACCGCAAGTGGAATGCCGGCGATATGACCAACATTGCTATCGGCCAGGGCGACATCCTGGTGACGCCCCTGCAGATGGCGTGCGCCTATATGGGTCTTGCCAACGGCGGCAAACAGTACGTGCCTCACGTATTTTTGTCTGCCGTGTCGCGCGATGGCGACGGCGATGCCTATAAGTACAATGGCAAGGGCAAGAAGAAGCGCCTGGAGGCCAAGATCAACAGCGATTCGGATTTGGCTCTTGTTCGCAACGGCATGCACGACGTGATTTACACGGCATCGACGTCCCTGGCGGCGCACTTTGGCACCCTGACGCCGCAGATATACGGCAAGTCGGGCACGGGCGAGAAAAGTGGCGAGGACGAATACGCGTGGTTCTGCGCCTATGCACCGGCCGATGATCCCAAGTATGTCATCGCTACCGTCCTGGAGCAGGGCGGCGGTGGCTCAGATACCGCGATGCATGTCGTGCGCGACGTGCTCGGCGTGATTTATGACGAGCCCGATACCTCTTCGGCCTCGGGCGATTCTTCGGTTCGATAGGAGGTTGCGATGGATTTTTCTCCGGCGGATCTGTTCCGTTCAACCAAGACCGGCTCTCGCAGCAGCCTGGACCGCGTCAACAAGCAACTTTCGGCCTCGCGCGGCACGTTTCGCCAAAAGGTGCATATCGGTGTGCTCGTGGCTACTGTGGCGCTCGTCGCCTACGGTGCCATCATTATCTGGTCGGCTTCGCAGTTTAAGGCCGATGCTTCGTTCTCGCGCCATTTGCTGGGAATTGGCATCGGAGCGGTGCTGGCGGTGCTCGTCTGGCGAACCGACCTGCGCGGTATTTCCAATTTCTCGACGGCGTTGCTCGTCATCGACCTGATCGTGATCTTCTCGCCCAAGATTCCGGGTCTGTCCTATACGGGCGGTCTGGGCATGACGGGCTGGATCAAGATTCCCGGTATCGGCTTGACGTTCCAGCCGGTTGAGCTTGCCAAGCTCATCACCATCTTCTTTATTGCTACGCTTGGCTCGCAGTATAACGGTCGCATCGATACCGTTCGCGACTACGTCAAGCTCTGCGGCATGCTGTCCATTCCGTTTTTGGCCGTCGTTGCCATGGGCGACCTGGGATCGGGCCTGGTCGTGCTGGTTTCTGGCGCTATCGTCATCTGTATGAGCGGTGCACGCCGCGAATGGGTGCTGTCGACCCTGGCCCTGCTCGTGGGCCTGGTGGCCCTCGTCCTGGCGCTTGATTCGGTCTTTGATTCGTTGCTCGGCCACGATGTGCTCATCAAGCAGTATCAGATGAACCGTCTGACGGTCTTTATCGACCCCGATAATGCCGATTCGGACGATGCCTACAACCTGCAGCAGTCGCTTATCGCCGTTGGCTCGGGCGGCTTCTTTGGTAAGGGCCTGGGGCATGCGACGCAGTCGGCCGGCGGCTTTCTGCCTGAGTTCCACACCGACTTCGTCTTCGCCTTCCTGTCCGAGACCTTTGGCTTTTGCGGTTCCTTTTTGCTCCTGTGCCTCTACGTGCTGCTGATCTTTTCGACGATTCGCGTCGCCTTTAAGTGCGAGTCGCTGTTTTTGCGTCTTTCGTGTGTGGGCATCGTTGGCATGTGGGCGTTCCAGACTTTCGAAAACATCGGCATGTGCATCGGCATGATGCCGATTACCGGTATTCCGCTACCGTTTATTAGCTTCGGTTCGTCTTCGATGATGATTCAGCTGCTGACGGTGGGTATCGTACAATCCATATGGCGGCATCGTTCGGGCGCCGCGTAACCGCTGGAGGGGTTTGCTATGAAAATTCCCGTAGATAAGCTGACCCGCGCTTTTAAGATGGGCGCGTCCGTTAAGAAGGATTCCGATACGCCGGTGCGCGTCTCGGTCTATCTGGATTCGTCCGCCTCGCGCTTTCTGGCCGAGACGGTGCGTGACGCCTTTGTGCCGCAGACGACCTCGGGCATTGTGCGCGTCGAGCGTCTGGGGGAGGAGCGAATAGCTCCAAAGACCGATACCGATGTGGTGCTGGTGCTCTCGTGTGGTTCCGACCGCTTGGAGAGTGCCGTGCAGGAGCTCGTGATCGCCGGCGCGCCCGTGTGCGTGCTTGCCGAGTCTGCTGTGGAGGTGCCGTTTATCGAGGAGTCCACGCCCATGCTTGGCGTGGTAGCGGCAACCGATAAGACGTATCTGCTCGAGACGCTTGCCCGCTGGATTCTCGATCGCACCGATAAGGAAACGGCTTTTGCAGCGAACTTTGCCTTCATGCGCATCGCGGCGGCCAATCGTATCATCACCTCGTGCGCGCTCACCAATATGGCGACCGGTGCGCTGGTGTTTTTGCCTGGCGCCGATTATCCCGTTATGGCGCTGGCGCAGGTGGGCATGCTCTTTGAGCTCGCTGCCGTCTTTGGACGCGGCATTAAGCCTGAGCGCGGCTACGAGGTCGCGGGCGTGCTTGCCGGCGGTCTTGTGATCCGCGCGGTCACCCGCGCGCTCGTCAAGCAGACGCCGCATATTGGATTTGTCGTCAAGGCGCTCACTGCTGCCGCGGGCACCTATGGCATGGGCCGTGCGCTCGTTTCGCTCTACGAGCGCGATGTCGACTACAGCCGTGCCAACGAGGTGGTCACTGCCACGTTCTCCCGCGTTCGCAATCTGGTGACCACGGTCGCGGGCGCTACCCGTCCTATGGCGTCCTACCAAGACGCATCCGATCTCGCTGCTTAGGGGTTTTCCGTTGCGCGTTGCATACCAAGATTGTTTTCATTTAATTGAGCCGTTGCTCGCCAAGGTCGAGAAGCCGAGCCGCTATATCGATCACGAGTGGGGCACGCTTTCCAAGGCCGATGCCGACTACCGTTGCTGCCTGATCTACCCGGATGTGTACGAGGTTGGTCTGCCCAACCAGGGTATCGCCATCCTCTACAACATCCTTAACCAGGCCGAGGGCATCTCCTGCGAGCGTGGCTATGTGCCGTGGCCCGATATGGGTGACGCCATGCGCGAGGCGGGTATTCCGCTGCTGTCGCTCGAGGGCGCAGCGCCGGTTGCTTCGTTTGATATCGTCGGCCTGCATGTGCCGCACGAGATGGCGGTGACGAACTTCCTCGAGGCTCTCGACCTCGCTGGCATTCCGCTGTTAGCGGCCGACCGCACCGAGGACGACCCCATCATTATTGCCGGCGGCCCCTCGGTGTACAACCCCGAGCCGTACGCGGCCTTCTTCGATGTCATCCTCATCGGCGAGGGCGAAGAATCGCTGCTCGAGACCTGCCAGCTGCATCGCCGCCTGCGTGACGAAGGGGTCCCGCGCGCGCAGATTGTCGAGCAGCTTGCATCCATTGCCGGCAACTACGTTCCGTCGCTCTATGAGGTTCGTCACGACGAGCCCTGCTCGCCGCATGGCTACACCGTGCCGCGTGAGGGCAAGGATGCGCCGACCGTGGTCTACAAACGCGTCGTCGAGGATTTCGGCGCCACGAATCCGCTGTCGCAGTCGTGCGTGCCCTATGCGCAGCTGGTTCACGACCGCCTGTCTATCGAGATCCTGCGCGGCTGCGCCCGCGGCTGTCGTTTTTGCCAGGCCGGCATGACGTATCGCCCGGTGCGTGAGCGCTCGGCCGACCAGATCGTCTCGTCGGTGATTCAGGGTCTGGAAAAGACCGGCTATGACGAGGTGTCGCTGACCTCGCTCTCCACGACCGACCACTCCTGCATTCGCGACGTGCTCGGCAGACTCAACCGTCGCCTGGAGGATACGGGTATTCGCGTGTCTATTCCGTCGCAGCGCCTGGATTCGTTTGGCGTGGATATGGCCGAGTCGGTTGCCGGCGAAAAGAAGGGCGGCCTGACGTTCGCGCCCGAGGCCGGCAGCCAGCGCATGCGCGACATCATTAACAAGAACGTGACCGAGGAGGACCTGGACCGTGCGGCCAAGGCGGCCTTCGAGGCTGGTTGGAACCGCATGAAGCTCTACTTTATGATGGGTCTTCCCGGCGAGCGCGACGAGGATATCGTGGCCATCGCCAATCTGGCCGATCACGTGCTGGAACTCGGTCGTTCCGTGGTGCCCAAGGCTCGTCGCGGCTCGATCTCGGTGTCGATCTCGGTTTCGGTCTTTATCCCCAAGGCTGCCACGCCGTTCCAGTGGTGCCCGCAGCTCGACTACGACGACGTCAAGCGTCGCCAGAAGCTGCTTGTCACGAGCGTTCGCAACCGTGCCGTCCGCGTGCATTACCACGATGCCGAGACCTCGCTCATCGAGGCCGCGCTGTCCCGCGCCGGTCGTGACATGACGCCCGTCATCATCGATGCTTGGCGCGCGGGCTCTCGCTTTGACGCCTGGGTAGAGCATTTCTCGCTCGATAACTGGAAGGAGGCTGCTGCCAAAAACGGCATCGACCTCAATGAGCTTGTGCACCTGCCCTACGAGTTGGACTGGCGCCTGCCGTGGGAGCACGTGAGCCCCGGCTGCACGCGCGGCTTCCTCGAGCGCGAGTACCGTCGCTCGCTCGAGGGCGTCACGACTCCCGACTGCACCCGCACGTCGTGTACCGGCTGCGGTATCTGCCCCACGCTCCACGCCAAGAATGTATTGATGGGTGATCGCGCATGAGTGAGCGCCTGACCGACAACCCCTCGCTCTTTAGGCTTCGTGTTCGCTATGGCAAGCGCGATCGCCTTAAGTACCTGGGCCATCTCGAAGTAATCCATACCATTGAGCGTATCGTGCGCCGTGCGGGACTTCCCTATGCCGTCACGCAGGGCTTCTCTCCGCACATGCGCGTGGGCTTCTCTTCGGCGCTACCGGTTGGCACGTCGTCGACCTGCGAGTGGTATGACCTGTTTATGACCGAGTTCGTGGCGCTCGACGAGGCATTTGGGCGCCTGTCTGCGGCGTCTCCGGCCGATCTGGCGCCCATCGAGGCGGCGTACATCAACGTGCGCACGCCGGCGTTGACGGCGCAGCTCACGCGCCTGTCGTATCGCATCGACCTGCACTTGGATCCCGAGGCGCCCGTAAGCGCCGACGAGGTGCGTCGTGCGATCGACACGTTGCGCGCGGACCATGGCATCGACTACGCGCGCGGAAAAAAGAGCAAGCGCTTGGATTTGGATCACACGCTCGTTGGCTATGAGCTCACGGCGGGGGAGCGCCCGGACCATTTGGTACTCATGCTCGACACCCATGCCGACAACGAGGGCTCCATGCGTCCGGAAATTTTGCTTTCTGCTGCTGATGTTTTGTTGCAGGGCTTGACCCCGGGCGTGGATGCACCTATTGTTTCCACCGGTATGCAAGACCTCGTGACCATCTGCTCCTACGATGTCGAGCGTCAGAATCAAGCATGCGAGGACGACGAGGGCCGACTCGTCAGCCCCATACCTGTGCGAACTTGTGGATTTGCTCCACATACTCGTTGACGGGGGTATTATCGCCTGCTACTATATTCGGCTGTTGCACTAACTGATGCATGAAGGGCAAGTAAACATGTACGCAATCGTTAAAACGGGCGGCAAGCAGTACAAGGTCGCCACCGACGATGTCATCACCGTCGAGAAGATCGAGGGCAATGAGGGCGACAAGGTCACCCTGCCGGTCATCTTCCTCAACGATGGTAAGAAGATCGTCACCGATCCCGACAAGCTGGCCAAGGCCAAGGTTACCGCTCAGATCGTTGAGCAGTTCAAGGGCGAGAAGCAGCTGGTCTTCAAGTTCCACAAGCGCAAGCGCTATCGTCGTCTGAAGGGTCACCGTCAGCAGCTCACTAAGCTGAAGATCGTGAAGGTCCAGGCTACGTCCCGCGCCAAGAAGGCTGTCAAGGCAGAGGCCGAGGCTGTTGCCGAGGCTCCCGTCGCCGAGTAGATTACACTCGTAACGAAAGAGTAGGTATACACAATGGCACACAAAAAAGGACTCGGTTCCTCCCGTAATGGCCGTGACTCCCGCGGTCAGCGCCTTGGCACGAAGCGCTTCGCCGGCCAGACGGTAACCACGGGCACGATTCTCGTCCGTCAGCACGGCACGCACATCCACCCGGGTGAGAACGTTGGCCGTGGCAAGGACGACACGCTGTTCGCGCTGGTCGACGGTACCGTTGAGTTCCACAAGGGTATCAAGCACAGGGTCAGCGTACGCCCGCTCGCGAACGCGTAATTCACCCTTCATAGAGCACATATGTGGGAGGCACTTGAGTTTTAGGATTCAAGGGTCTCCCTCTTTTTTGTAGGAGGCGATTCTGTTGTCACAGTTCACCGATATCAGCCGCATTAACGTGTGCGGCGGCGACGGCGGTGCCGGATGCATGTCGTTTAGGCGCGAGGCATTTGTCCCCAAGGGTGGCCCCGATGGCGGCGACGGCGGTCGTGGCGGCAATGTCGTCATCCAGGCCGATGCTCAGCTGTCTTCGCTGATCGATTACCGCTTTAAGCATCACTTTCGTGCCGAGCGCGGAACGCACGGTCAGGGCGCCCGCCGCAACGGCAAAAGCGGCGAGGACCTGATCCTTAAGGTACCCATGGGCACCGTGGTACGCGAGCTCGACCCCGAGACGCAGACCCCGATGTTCGAGATTGCCGACCTGGTGCACGACGGCGAGCGCGTTGTCGTGGCGCCCGGTGGTGCTGGCGGTCTGGGCAACACTCACTTTGTGACGTCTGTGCGTCGCGCGCCCGCGTTTGCCCAGCTCGGCGAGCCGGCCGAGGAGCACTGGATCGAGCTCGAGATGAAGCTTATGGCCGATGCCGCGCTCGTGGGCTTTCCCTCGGTGGGTAAGTCTTCGCTCATCGCGCGTATGAGTGCCGCCCGTCCCAAGATCGCCGACTACCCGTTTACCACGCTTGTGCCCAACTTGGGCATGGTGCGTGCCGGCGAATATTCTTACGTCGTTGCCGACGTCCCCGGTCTTATCGAGGGCGCGAGCGAGGGCAAGGGTCTGGGCCATCAGTTCCTGCGTCACATCGAGCGCACGGCGCTCATCTTGCATGTCGTCGATATGACGGGCGGGTTTGAGGATCGCGATCCGGTCGAGGATTACCACATCATCAACCGCGAGCTCGAGCAGTATGGCGCCGAGCTTTCGGAGCGTCCGCAGATCGTCGTCGCTAATAAGTGCGATGCGCCGGGCACGGCTGACAAGATTGCCGACCTTAAGCGTGCGGCGCTCGACGATGGCCATATGTTCTTTGCCGTGTCTGCTGTTACGGGCGCCGGCCTCAACACGCTGATGCTTGCCGTGGGCGAGCAGGTGGCTAAGCTTCGCGCCGAGTTGGCTGTCTCGGATGGGCCGGTCGATCTGCGTGACGATGAGTGGGAACGCCGCCGCCTGCAGCGCGAGAAGCGTTTCCGCATTGTCCAGGAAGAGCCCGGTGCCTTCCGCGTGGTCGGTCGTGCCATCGAGCGCATGGTCATCCAGACCGACTGGGAAAACGAAGAAGCTGTCATCTACCTGCAGCATAAGTTTGCGCGTATGGGTGTTGACGACGCGCTCGAGAAGGCCGGTTGCCGTGCGGGCGACGAGGTCCGCATTTGCCAGCGCGCCTTTGACTTTGAGGGCGCTGAGGACTTCTCGGAGTACGAGGAGGAGCTTGAGGGCGCAGGCGATGACGTTGCCGTTGAGGTCGTTGACGTAGCCGACGCTGCGGACGAGGGCGTCGAGGTTGTCGGCGCGGCAGAAGTCGCGGACGATGTTGAGACCCCGGAGGGCGAGTAAGTCATGTCGCTGCGCGGTGGAATTGGTCTGCCTGAGCTGCCTATCAAGGATGGGCAGGAGTTTCGGCTTGGCATTATGGGTGGCACCTTCGACCCGATTCATTACGGGCACTTGGTTACCGCCGAGCAGGCGCGCGAGTCGCTCGACTTGGACGCCGTGCTCTTTATGCCGGCCGGCTCTCCCGCCTTTAAGCTCGACAAACCGGTGACGCCTGCTTAGGATCGTTATGCCATGACGTTCCTCGCCACCGCTGCGAATCCGGCTTTTTTGGCGAGCCGTTTCGAGATCGATCGTCCAGGCGTGACCTATACGGCCGATACGCTTCATGCCCTTCGCGACTTTTACCCGCCTCAGGTAAAGCTTTACTTTATTACGGGCGCCGACGCGATTATCGATATTGTGACCTGGCACAATGCTGGTGAGATTGCCGAACTGGCAACCTTTATTGCTGCGACACGTCCTGGCTTTGATATCGATACGGCCCGGGCGCGAATCAAAGAGTCGGGCCTGCCGTTTGACGTGCGGTATATCCAGATTCCGGCGCTGGCGATTAGCTCGACCAACATTCGTAAGCGAGTTGCCCGTGGCATGAGCGTGCGCTATCTTACGAGCGAGTCCGTGCTCGGCTATATTCGCAAACGCGGGCTGTATACCGATCTGGGTCAAGAAGATTTTGAGTGATGGGGGTCTACGTTGTCGGTAGAGGATCAGTTTGAGGGCGATGAGCGCGCGCTGCTCAAGCGCATTCAAGAGCTGCTCGATGTGCGCATGAAGGATAAACGTAAGCGCTACGTTCATTCGCTCGGGGTTGCCGAGACTGCACTGCATCTAGCCGAGGTATACGGTGTCGACCGCTTTGATGCCGCCGCCGCCGGCCTGATTCACGACTGGGATAAGGTACTCTCCGATGACGAGCTCGTGGCCCGTGCGTTGCACTACGGCATCAAGGTTGCTGGCTCTCCTTCGGCCGCGACACCGCTGCTGCATGGCCCGGTAGCCGCCTATGAGCTTCCGCAGCTATTTCCCGAGCTATCGCCGGCCGTTTTCCAGGCTGTCGACCGTCACACCGTGGGCGCCTGCGACATGACGCCGCTCGATATGGTGGTCTTTGTGGCCGATGCCATCGAGCCCAACCGCCATGGTGATTATGCCCACGCGCTGCGCAAGATGGTGGGGGAGTCGACGCTTAACGAGTTGTTCTTCTCCTGTTTTGCGCAGGGTCTGGTCTACGTGATCCAGTCCGGGCGCTATCTTTATCCCACGGCTATTACGATTTACAACCATTACGCCCAGCTGCGCTAGCTCGGGTGTGTCTAGAAAGAGGTATTCCATGGCCGACGAGACCATGACCGACGAGCAGATTCTTGAAGGTGTGGAGCACAAGAGCTTCGTCGCCACGTCCGATCGCACTGCCGCCTCGCTGTCCGCGAGCGGTGTCGCCGCCGAGGATGTCGCCCGCGCCGCCGCGCAGGCCGCCTACGACAAGAAGGGCGAGGACGTGCAAGTGCTCGATCTGACCGAGCTCTCCGACGTGTGCGACTACTTTGTGCTTGCCACCGGTACCAATAACCGTCAGGTCGATTCTATCGTCGACGAGATCGAGGAGAAGGTCGCCGAGGCTTGCGGTGAGCACCCGTTCTCCATCGAGGGCCGCGAGCAGAAGACCTGGATGCTCATGGACTACGGTTCGGTCGTCGTCCACGTTTTCACCCCCGAGGCACGCGACTTCTACCGTCTCGAGAAGCTCTGGGGCGACGCTCCCCAGCTCCCCCTCAACCTCCTCTAGTAGCTCATTTGAGACGGGGTTAGCTACCCTCACGCATATCGCCGGGCAGTTGCGGTTTTCCGCACCTGCCCGGCTTTCTTT
>URGG01000057.1 GCA_900547345.1 uncultured Collinsella sp.
CTGGTGATCTCCGCCTTGAGAGGGCGGCGTCCTAAACCGCTAGACGAACGGGCCACATGACATCTGCACTGCCGTGCTGCGAGGAAATATATTACGGGACAAAAAACGTCAGCGCAAGAAGAAATTCCAAATTGCCGAAAAATGTCGGCAGGTTATGGAACACGCAGGTAAACTGGGTAGCTAATTCAAGTTGAGATGGACCAAAAGAGCTTCGCGGTCGTTGGGAATATTGTCTTCGATCACGGCGTCGAGGGCGGAGTTGAGAAGCTGACCCAGTTCCGGCCCGGGCTTGACTCCGGCACGGATCAGGTCGCCGCCGTTGATGGCGAGCATCTTGAGCGTATAGGGCTCCCCTGCCTTCAGCAGCTCGTGCGTCATCGCGCGCATCTCCTCAATCGTCTCAACGTAATAGAAGCAAGACGGGGCCTTGCCGAGCGTATCGGCACGCTTAAGGTCCATGAGCTCGTCCATCAGACGCGGCGTGTCGACGCCCTCGCCCGAAAGCGCGCGCATCATATTGAGCAGGCAGGATCGCTCGGGGCGCAGCGGCTTATCGTGATATTTGATGAGCAGGCACACGTCGCGCACCAAGTCGTGCGAGAGTGCCAGGCGATCCATAATGACGCGCGCTTTCTTGGCGCCGAGCTCGGGATGACCGTAGAAGTGTCCGCTGCCGGCGTGATCGACCGTAAAGCACTCGGGCTTGGAGACATCGTGCAAAAACGCCGCCCACATAAGGCTCGACGATGGCGCGACGCCGTCGCACAGCGCCAGCTCCCCTGCCACCGTCAGCACACGGGCGATATGCTCGTAGACGTTAAACGCATGATAGACACTTCGCTGATCAAACCCGCGACCCGCTGCCAACTCGGGCACAGCGACGCAGATGAGCTCAGGGTAGCGCAACATGGCGTCTCCCCCGTGACCGGTCGAAAGAATGCCCTCGAGCTCAATACCCACACGCTCGCGCGCTACGGCATCGAGCAGCGGCGCGCACTCGGCAAGCGCGCGCTTGGTCTCGGGCTCAATCATAAAGTCAAGGCGGCAGGCAAAGCGCACCGCGCGCAACATGCGCAGTGCATCCTCGTTAAAGCGACGCTTGGGATCGCCGACAGCACGAATCAGCTTGCGCTCCAAGTCACCCTGGCCGTCGTAGCGGTCGACAAGCCCGCGCTCGGGATGCCAGGCCATGGCGTTGACGGTAAAGTCGCGGCGCGCTAGATCGTCCTCGAGCGAGGCGGCACGCTCCACACTCTGGGGATGGCGACCATCGGTGTAAAAGCCATCCAGGCGGTACGTGGTGACCTCGATACGCTCGCCATCGGAAATAGCCGTGATTCCGCCAAATTTAATGCCCGACTCCACGACCGCGATGCCGGCGGTCTCGAGCGCCGCTTTGGACTCCTGCCACAGGCCGCTACAGCACATATCAACATCGTGGCTGGGGCGCCCCATCAGGGCGTCGCGCACCCAACCGCCTACGTACCAAGCCTCAAGACCGGCTGCTTCGAGCGAACGCAGGACGCGCAGGGAGGCATCAGACGGTTGCGTACCGTTGAGAGAAACATTGCACATGCCTATGGCCTCCTGCACTTGCGAGCGTTAATCGATGGTTCTCAAGAAGTCTAACAAGAAACGAGAAAGCGCGCACACGCAATCGCGTCGTCGATTCGATAAAACGAGACAGCAAACGCCACATACGTTCAGCGCACAAAAAACACCCGCCTTGGTAATCCAAAGCGGGTGTTCGGCAACGATGTATCGATGCTGCTAGCAGACCTGGCGAACCTCGATGTGCTTCTTATATTCGTCCACCTTGGCAAAATCGCCCAGACCGGGGCACTCGACCACGTTGGCGCCGGTGGCCATCGAAAGACGCAAAGCATCCTCAACACGCTCGGGGGCGTCGTGCCACACGGACAGGAAGGCAGCGAGCGAGGAATCGCCGGCACACACCGTCGACAGCAGCTTGACGTCGAAGGTGCGGTTGGCAAACCAGATGTGCTCGCCGTTGGAGAAGTAAGCACCGGCGCCACCGAGGGTCAGCAGCACGTTCTTGGCGCCCTTGGCATGCAGCTCGGCCATAGCGCCCTTGACGGACTCATCGTCGCCACCGCTCACCTTGATGCCAAAGATGTCGAGCAGCTCGTCGTCATTGGGCTTGATCAGCAGCGGCTCCATGGCAATGAGGTCTGCCAGCTGATGGCTCGAGATATCGAGCACGAACTCGGCCCCCTTGGCCTTTACACGGCGCAGGACCTCGGCCAAGAAGCCCTCGGAAGTGTTAGGAGGCAGCGAGCCGCTAATGACCAAGCAGGTCATGTCATCGAGCGAATCGATAAGCTCAAACATCTCCTGCTCGTTAGCCTCGTTGATGGCGGCACCGGCGTTGACCATGTTGTACTCGGTGTCGGGGCCGGCATTGAGGAACACGTTGACGCGCGTGATGCCGTCGGTCCACACGGGCTTGACGGGCACGCCCAGGGCCTCGGCGCCCTTGACGATAAACTCGCCCGAGAAGCCAGCGAAGAAGCCCAGAATCGTGGTGTCGACACCGTAGTGATCGAGAGTGAACGAGACGTTAAGACCCTTGCCGTTGGGCGTGTAGACCGCGTTGCGGGTACGCGTGACAGTGTTGGCAGCAAGGCCGTCGCAGGCGATGTTGTAGTCAATGGCGGGATTTGCAGTGAGCGTGTAAATCATGAATGTTCCTTTCACGAAGCAACGTGTTAATGAAAGTATATTCCACGCATCGGTAAAAGGCTAGGACAACTCGGTGAACGGTGTGGAAGCGATGAAGTACGGCAGGACATCTCCACCCCCATGAAGAAACAAAAAAGGCGCCCCGGCCGAAACCGGGGCGCCGCATGCGCACGAATATGTCGCGTTTCGATTACTGACGATCGAGCTTGCGGACAGCAACGCGCTTGCTGTACTCGTCGACGTGACCAAAGTCGCCAATGCCGACGGACTCGGCAACGTTGGCGCCGGTGGCCATAGCGAGCTTCATGGCCTCCTCGACGTTGTCGCGATCCCTGTACCACTTGTGCAGGAACGCAGCGAGGGTGCAGTCGCCGGCGCAGACGGAAGAAACCAGCTTGATGTTGAACTCACGCTTGGCGTACCAGATGTCCTCGCCGTTGGAGAAGTAAGCGTCGCCGCGGCTACCACGGGTGAGCAGCACGTTCTGAACGCCAGCGTCGTGAGCCATCTTCATGGCAACGCGAACCTCGTCGTCGGTGTCGACCGGCACGCCGAAGATGGCCTTCATCTCGTGATGGTTCGGCTTGATGAGCAGCGGCTTCTTGTGAGCGAGCTCCTTGAGCTTGTCGGAGGACAGGTCCAGGACGACGTCGGCGCCACGAGCCTGAGCGTGCTCCATGACCTGAGCCAGGAAGTCAGGCGTAGCTTTGGGAGGCACGGAGCCGGAAACGATCAGGCACTCGAGATCGCCCGCGGTGTCCAGGATGTTGTAGAGCTCCTCCTGGTGCTGCGGCGTGATCGGAGCACCCGGGTTCAGGATGCCGTACTCGTGCTGGCCATCGTTGACGTAGGTGTTAATGCGCGTGATACCGTCGGTCCAGACCGGGCGGCAGAGGCAACCCAGGTTCATGACCTCCTCGACGATGAACTTGCCCGTGAAGCCAGCGAAGAAGCCGAGCGCGACGGTGTCGACGCCCATCTTCTTAAAGGCGAAGGACACGTCGAGGCCCTTGCCGTTAGCCGTGTAGCTGGCCGAGCCGGTGCGGACGTTCTCGTCGGGCTCGAGCGGAGAGCTCGAAACCGTCATGTCGACAGCCGGGTTAGCGGTTAGCGTGTAGAACATTTACAGTACCCCCTGTATATGTGAGGGCCGCGTGGCCGGCCCATTCCGACCACGCGGTTACCTCTGATACCAAATTAGCGAGCTGCGGACTCGAGCAGTGCCTTGACCTCGGCGGCGGTGTTGCAGGCGAGCGCCTTCTCGGCGAGCTCGTCGCACTCGGCCTTGGTCCACTGGCTGATGGTCTTGCGGGCGCGCAGGATCGACGGAGCGCTCATCGAGAACTCCTCCAGGCCCCAGCGGATCAGCAGCGGCTCGAGCAGCGGATCGGCAGCGGCCTCGCCGCACATACCGACCATGATGCCGGCCTTCACGCCGCTCTCGATGATGTTCTTGAGCGAGCGGAGCACGGCGGGATAGTACACCTGGTACAGGTTGGAGATGGTGTCGTTGCCACGGTCGGCGCACATGGTGTAGCCGATCAGGTCGTTGGTGCCGATGGAGAAGAAGTCGGCGACCTCGGCAAGACGGTCTGCGAGCAGCGAAGCGGCGGGCGTCTCGACCATAATGCCGACCTCGATGTTCTCGTTGAACTTTCGACCCTCTTCGGTCAGCTCGGCCTTGCACTGCTCGACGAGCTCCTTGACAGCCAAGACCTCCTCGACGCAGGTGACGAGCGGGATCATGATCTTGACGTCACCGAAGGCGCTAGCGCGCAGCAGAGCGCGAAGCTGGACCTTGTACTGGTCGGGATTGGCCAGGCAGTAACGCACGGCGCGGAAGCCCATGAAGGGGTTATCTTCCTTGACCATGTGCAGATACGGAATCTCCTTGTCGCCGCCCACATCGAGCGTGCGGATGATGACCGGAGCACCCTTGAGCGCGCTGGCGACCTTACGGTAGGCGTTGAACTGCTCCTCCTCGGAAGGAAGCTCAGCAGAGTCCATGAACAGGAACTCGGAGCGGAACAGACCGATGGCCTCGGCGTCGTGATCGAGCGCGTTGGGCACGTCATCGGGGTTACCGATGTTGCAGGCGATGATCTTCTTGATGCCATCGGCAGTCACGGACGGCTTGCCACGGAAGGCCTCGAGGGCTGCCTTCTCGGCAGCGAAGGCCTCGGCCTTGGCGGTGTAGGCAGCGAGCGTCTCCTCGTCGGGATCGGCCTCAACGATACCCTTGCCACCGTCGACGACAACGGTCATACCGTTGCGCAGCGCGGTGCAGCTGTTGGAAACCGAAAGGACAGCCGGGATCTCAAGGGCGCGCGCAATAATCGCGGAATGCGACGTGCGGCCACCGGTCTCGGTGACGATACCGGCAACGTGGGCCTTATCGATCGTGGCGGTCATGGACGGCGTGAGGTCGTGCACGACAACGACAGTGTTCTCGGGCAGGACGGAGAGGTCGACGACCTCCTTGCCCAGCAGCTCGGCCAGAATACCGGTGCGGATGTCGGCGATGTCGGCCGCGCGCAGACGGAACATCTCGTCGTCCATAGACAGGAACATGTTCTCGAACATGGTCGAGGTGTCCATGAGCGCCTGCTCGGCGCAGGTACCGCCGTCAATGGCGGCGTTGATGGCGTCGGTCATGCCCGGGTCCTGAGCCAAGACAATGTGTCCGCTCATGATCTCGGCCTCGGCCTCGCCCACCGTCTCCTTCATGTGGTCGGCCTGAGCCTGGGTCTTCTCGCAGAAGACCGAAAGAGCGGACTGATAGCGCTCCTTCTCTGCTGCCGAATCAGCAACCTCGTGCGGCTCAAACGTCAAGTCGGGATCGACGGCAACCATGACGGTGCCAATACCGATGCCCTCGGAAGCGTTGACTCCCTGATACATTCCCATTCCTCTCTCCGTGTCATGTGATAAAGCGTTTTGCCATATCCATGACAAAAGAGCGCAGCTACCTTACAACAGGTCACTGCGCCCCCAAATATGAACTTAGTTGTTCAACATGCGACCCGTTTGAGTTCTACTCGCCAAGACCGCTCTTGATGAGCTCGATGGCAGCAGCCAGAGCCTCGGCCTCGTCAGCGCCGTCGCACTTGACCTCGACCTCGGTGCCGCAGGGGATACCAGCAGCCATGAGGGCCATCGGGGACTTGCCGTTGACCTCCTTCTCGGGGGTAACGACCGTCACGTCACAGGCATACTTGCCCATGGTGGAGGCGAACAGACCAGCCGGACGCATGTGCAGACCCTGAGGATTAACGAGGGTAGCCTTCTCAGAAACCATAGTTGACTCCTTTTTTGTGTTTAACCCCTGTCATGCATGTGGCAGGAGTCAGATTCACGACGTTGTTTATATTAACTCACATCAAACGGTTTTTCATTGTGTTTCAGACGAATTATTGGACAGATGTGTTTGTCGTCCGCTTGCTCGCCCACAGGGGCCCGTGCGCGGCCTGTGAGATTTCCTGCTCTACAGTCCTGCTCGCACGAAGAGCACATTAAGTGCTCTTCTTTGCGTGCGGAACTTGTAGCGAACAAAGCCAAGCCGACCGACCCTAAGGTTAACTTGACTGATGATAGCAAATACGACAAGCGAGATGCCTGCGACTTGCGGGCATCTCGCTTTATCTAAATAACGTGGTTGTGAATCAACCGCTAATTGTTACCCGCCCAAGCATGATCGGGTTTTCCAAGTGCCGCAGATTGCCGTGAAAGAGGAGCGACGCGTACTTTGGTACGCGAGCGACGGTTTGAACGGCAAGGTGCGGTGCTTGGGAAAGCCGCTTAGCGATAGCTGACGCTTTGCTGGGAGTCCTTGACGACTACGTCGTGGGCGCCGCCTTCGACGATGGAGGTGGAGCTGACCAGAGTCAGGCGTGCCTTTTCCTGGAGCTCGGGGATCGAGAGGGCACCGCAGTTGCACATCGTGGACTTAACCTTGTAGAGCGTGCCGCCCACGCCGTCCTTGAGGGAACCTGCATAGGGAACGTAGGAGTCAACACCCTCGACGAAGCTGAGCTTCGCGGCGCCGCCCAGGTCGTAGCGCTGCCAGTTGCGGGCACGTGCAGAACCCTCGCCCCAGTACTCCTTCATGTACTGGCCGTTGACGTTGACGCGCTCAGTCGGGCTCTCGTCGAAGCGGGCGAAGTAACGGCCCAGCATCATAAAGTCTGCACCCATGGCCAGGGCGAGCGTCATGTGGTAGTCGTAGACGATGCCGCCGTCGGAGCACACGGGCACGTAGACACCGGTCTCCTCGTAGTACTCGTCACGGGCGCGGCAGACGTCGATCAGCGCGGTGGCCTGGCCACGACCGATGCCCTTGGTCCCGCGGGTGATGCAGAGGCACCCGCCGCCGATACCGACCTTGATGAAGTCGGCACCGCAGTCTGCCAAAAAGCGGAAGCCCTCGGCGTCGACGACGTTACCGGCACCGACCTTGACGTCCTCGCCGTAGTTGGCGCGAATCCACTCGATGGTGCGCTTCTGCCACTCGCTGAAGCCCTCGGACGAGTCGATGCACAGGACATCGGCGCCGGCCTCGATGAGCAGCGGCACGCGCTCGGCATAGTCGCGGGTGTTGATACCGGCGCCAACCATGTAGCGCTTGTCGTTATCGAGCAGCTCGTTGGGGTTGGTCTTGTGGCTGTCGTAGTCCTTGCGGAAGACAATGCCCATGAGATGATCGTTGTCGTCGACGATGGGCAGGGCGTTGAGCTTGTTGTCCCAGATGACATCGTTGGCAACCTTGAGGCTGATGTTCTTGTCGCCCACGATGAGCTGCTCACGCGGGGTCATGAACTCGGAGACCTTCGTCTGGTGGTCATCGCGGCTGGGGCGATAGTCACGGCTGGTGACGATGCCCAGGAGCTTACCCTTGGGAGTTCCGTCGTCGGTGACCGGCATAGTGGAGTGACCGGTCTTCTCCTTGAGCTCGATGACCTGCTCCATGGTCATGTCGGGGGTCAGGGTGGAATCGGACTGAACGAAGCCGGCCTTGTGATCCTTGACGGCCTTGACCATAGCGGCCTCGGACTCGGCGCTCTGGGAACCGTAAATGAAGGACAGGCCACCCTCGGTAGCGAGCGCGACACCCATGTCGACGCCCGAGACGGACTGCATGATGGCGGAAACCATGGGGATGTTCAGGGTGATTGCCGGCTTCTCACCGCGCTTAAAGCGGGTCAGCGGCGTCTTAAGAGAGACGTTGTTGGGGATGCACTGCGAGGACGAGTAACCAGGAACCAGCAGATACTCCGAAAACGTGTGGGACTCACCGGGAAAGAACGTAGCCATGTTTCTCCTTTTTCCATGCGACCGGTCGGCTGCAGGCCTCGTAGGACCCAGCCCAACCTTGGGCGCCCAATACTGGGGAAGTATCTTAACGCACTTTGACTGCTACAATGCATGATTTAAGAAGAGCACACGAGGGTTTGACGCAGGCTTTGCGTTTGCCCAGCAAACACTTTAGCGGGGAGACGTGGAGCGTATGAAGTACAAGACGACGGCAAAGTTGGTCATTCAAGCGTGCGACAAAGATCTGCCGGGCGTGTTCGGCCACGGCTGCGTCTTACTGCTGCAAGGTATCGCCCGCGAGCGCTCGCTCAACCGTGCCGCAAAGAGCATGGGCATGGCGTATTCCAAGGCCTGGCGCATTGTGAACGAAGCCGAAGGTCAGCTGGGCTGCAAACTCATCGAGCGCGACGGCGCCCGCGGATCCACCCTCACCCCCGCCGGCGAGCGAGCCATAGCGGTCTACGAGGAGCTGCAGACCGACATTAACAACGTCATCGCCACCAAAGCCAACGCCCTCATCGCCAGCATCAAAGAGTAGCCAATTTGGGACGGGGCTTTTTTAGCTGGTCGGTCACCATAGATGATTATTCTGGGACGGGGATTAAAAAATCATTGTGTACCTAATGATTTTTTAATCCCCGTCCCAGAAAAATCACCGACACGTGAAAGGGGTCCCTATGGACCTTGCTGACATCCGCCAGACCATCGATGGCATCGACACCACGCTCCTCAACAGCTTTGTCGAGCGTATGGACATTGCCACCGAGGTCGCCAAGTCAAAAATCGAGATGGGCAAGGCCGTCTTCGACCCCGCCCGCGAGCGCTCCAAGCTCAACAACCTCGCCAGCCGCGCGCCCGAGCGCTACGAGGCACAGACCATCGCCCTGTTCCGTCTCCTCATGAGCATGAGCAAGGCCGAGCAGCAGCGCTACATCAACGAGCTCAAGGGCATCACCATCTCGCAAAAGGCCCACGCCACGGCTGCAGCCTTTGACACGCCCTTCCCTCAAACGGCCACCGTTGCCTGCCAGGGCGTGGAAGGTGCCTATAGCCAGATCGCCGCGTGCAAACTCTTCGACGTGCCCGACATCGCGTTCTTTGAGACCTTTGAGGGCGTCATGCGAGCCGTGCGCGACGGGTTCTGCGAGTTTGGCGTGCTGCCCATCGAGAACTCCACCGCCGGATCGGTCAACGCCGTCTACGACCTGCTCGCCCAGTTCGACTTTCACATCGTGCGCTCGCTTCGCCTCAAGATCGACCACAACTTGCTCGTCAAGCCCGGCACCAAGCTCGCGGACGTGCGCGAGGTCTACAGCCACGGCCAAGCCATTGCCCAGTGTGCCGGCTTTATCGAGTCCCACGGCCTGCACGCCACCAAGTACCCCAACACGGCCATGTCGGCCGAGATGGTCGCCAACTCCGAGCGCACCGACGTCGCCGCCATCGCCTCGCGCAGCTGTGCCACGCTGTATGGCCTCGAGGTGCTGGAGCCCAATATCCAAGACTCGGACAACAACTACACGCGCTTTGTCGTCATCAGCCGCGAGCCGCGCGTCTACCCCGGCGCTAATCGCACCTCGCTCATGATCACCACGGCCAACGAGCCGGGAGCCCTCTATCGCGTGCTCGAGCGCTTCTACGCACTCAACATCAACCTCATCAAGCTCGAGAGCCGCCCCATCCCCGGCCGCGACTTTGAGTTTATGTTCTACTTTGATCTGGACTGCCCCTTTGGCAGCAAGGCCCTCGACGACCTGCTCGATTCCATCGACGACGTGTGCGAGAGCTTCACCTACTTTGGCAGCTACACGGAGGTGCTCTAGATGACCGATACCGCCGCAACCCGCCCCTACGGTGTGCTGGGCCGCGTGCTGGGCCACAGCTACACCCCGACCATCTACAAAGAGCTCGCTGGGCTCGATTACGTGCGATTTGAGCGCGAGCCCGAGGACCTCGCGGCCTTTATGACGGGTAAAGAATGGGAAGGCACCAACGTGACCATCCCCTACAAACGCTCCGTCATGGAATACCTGGACGAGCTGAGCCCGCTCGCCGAGCGCATGGGCAACGTCAACACCATCACGCGCCTGCCCGACGGCCGCCTGCGCGGCGACAACACCGACTACTTTGGTTTTCAGTGCCTGGTCGAGGAGCTGGGCGTTGAGGTTGCCGGTAAGAAGGCCCTCGTGCTCGGCGCCACCGGCGGTGCCGGCACCACGGCAAGTTTGGTGCTAGGAGACTTGGGCGCCATCGTCGTACCCGTGGGTCGCACGAGCGAGGTCAACTACGGCAACATCGCGCAGCAGTCCGACGCCGCCCTGCTCGTCAACTGCACGCCTGCCGGCATGTTCCCCCACTGCCCCGACGCGCCTTGCACGCTCGAAGGGCTCGATGCACTCGAAGGCGTTATCGACATTGTCTACAACCCCGCCCGCACGGGACTCATGCTCGAGGCCGAGCGTCGCGGCATCCCCTGCATCGGCGGCTTGCTCATGCTGGTGGCCCAAGCGGCACAGGCCGTCGAGCGCTATACCGGCCAAGTCACCCCGCGCAAGCGCATCTTAGATGTAACAGAGCGTCTGTCCCGCCGCGAGCAGAACATCGCCCTGATTGGCATGCCGGGCTCGGGCAAAACCCGCGTGGGTGAGCAGATTGCCCTGCTCACGGGTCGCGAGCACATCGACCTGGACGCCGCGCTTGAGAAGCGTCTGGGCATGCCCTGTGCCGACTATATCGTCGAGCGCGGCGAGGCGGCCTTCCGCGAGCAGGAGACGGCGGCGCTGTCCGACATCTCCAAGCGCAGCGGCCTGGTGCTCTCCACCGGCGGCGGCGTGGTCACGCGTGACGAGAACTATCCGCTGTTGCACCAGAACAGCCAAATTGTGATGCTCAACCGCAAACTCGACGAGCTCGCCCACAAGGGACGCCCCATCACCGCCCGCGACGGTATCGACAAGCTGGCCGAGCAGCGTATGCCGCGCTACCGCGCCTGGGCCGACTACATCATCGACTCACGCGACTGCGCCGCCAACACCGCCCATGCCCTCCTCGACACCCTCCCACCCGCTCTCTAACCAAAACCACCACAAAGGGGACAGGCACCTTTGTGGTGGTTTTTCAACCGCAAAGGAAGCAACCATGAAAGCACTCGTCATTAACGGCCCCAACCTCAACATGCTCGGCATTCGCGAGCCAGGCATCTACGGCAGCGACAACTACGACCGCTTGGTACAGATCTGCCAGGAGGCAGGTGCCGCGCAGGGCTTCGACGAGGTCGAGGTCTTCCAGTCCAACCACGAGGGCAGCATCGTCGACAAGATCCAGGAGGCCTACGGCAAGGTCGACGGCATCGTCATCAATCCGGCGGCCTACACGCACACCAGCGTGGCGATCCTGGACGCCCTCAAGGCCGTCGCCATCCCCGCCGTCGAGGTCCACATCAGCGCCGTCGAGACCCGCGAGGACTTCCGCCAGGTGAGCTACGCCCGTCTGGCCTGCTTCGCCACCATCACCGGCGAGGGCCTGCAAGGATATGCCCACGCGCTGGAGCTGCTGAAAGAGCATCTGCTACACTAATCCTTAGGACAAAGGCATCAGATATGTTTGTCCCTAAACTAAAGTAACTGTCCAATTGACATACAAAGGAGCACATCCATGTCCCAGTACGATTACCTTGTCGTCGGCGCCGGCCTTTCGGGCGCCGTCTTTGCCAACGCCGCCAAGCGCGCCGGCAAGTCGGTCCTGGTCATCGATCGCCGCGACCACATCGCCGGCAACATCTACACTGAGGACGTCGAGGGCATCCAGGTCCACCGCTACGGCGCGCATATCTTCCACACTTCCATGAAGGACGTCTGGGACTACGTCAACCGCTTCGCCGAGTTCAACAACTACGTCAACTCGCCGGTAGCCAACTTCCACGGCAACATGTACAACATGCCCTTCAACATGAACACCTTCGCCAAGATGTGGCCGGGCGTCGTCACGCCGGCAGACGCCAAGGCCAAGATCGCCGAGCAGGTGGCCGCCGAGAACATCGGCGAGCCGCAGAACCTCGCGGAGCAGGCGCTGTCGCTCGTCGGCCGCGACATCTTCGAGACGCTCGTGAAGGGCTACACCGAGAAGCAGTGGGGCCGTGATTGCAAGGACCTGCCCGCGAGCATCATCAAGCGCCTCCCCTGCCGCTTCACCTACGACAACAACTACTTCAACGACCGCTACCAGGGCATCCCCATGGGCGGTTACACCAAGATGGTCGCCAACATGCTCGAGGGCGTCGAGGTGCGCTGCGGCGTGGAGTACAAGGAGCTGATCGCCGCCGAGCCCGATATCGCCGCCAAGACGATCTACTGCGGCCCCATCGACGCGTTCTACGA
>URGG01000058.1 GCA_900547345.1 uncultured Collinsella sp.
TCATGAGCACGCGTGGGGCGGCCGTCGGCCACGTTGGAGAGTTGCTGGATCGACAGAATCGCCGCGCATGCAACGACCAATACAAAGCCGATGTAGATGGCTAGGTAGCTAATAAGACCGTTCATTTGCGCTGCTTGCGTGTACATCTCGGAGCGTGTGATGAAGGTTCCCCACGACCCCGGCTCTTTGCCGTCAACGAGCAGATTGTCGAGCAGAGTGTATTTAATGCTCTCGTCTGCCTCGGTCGTATCCATCCCCTGTTTGTAGTTAACGAGCAGGCTACTGGAATACGGCTGCAGATTAAGTTGGGACAACAGCTCGTCGGCAACGACGACGGTACCCGGATTACTACCCATCGCCGAGTTGGCGATGGCCGCCGTATCTTCGTCCGACTTATCGGTTGCGGGCTTGAGCGTATGCCCACCCAAGGTAAGGGCATGGCCGCCAGCCATATACTTGGTGTACATGTCGACCAGCTCGCCGCCCATATCACACGTGAGCAGATACTGGTCGTGACCGATGTGCACCGGCTCCTCGCCCATCATCTGGCGCAGTTTGTTGTACTGGCTCGCCGGCGTCACAAACAGACCCATCGTATCGGCATTGCTACCCCCGAACGCCTTGGGAAGCTTTTCGCCCATGGTCTTGCACATCTCACTTGGGGTCACCGAAGGATTCGAGCCGCCAAACGGGTAACTCAGATACGAATCGATCTGCACATGCTCACCGGCAACATCGGCGATATTGACCTTCTTGCCGGTCTCGTCGTTGTTGTCCGCCGACTTGCCCTTAATACCGTCTGCAACGTTATCGGAATCGATACGATCGCCGTGCCATGGATCGCCGTGCCATGCGGGGTACAAATCGACCGTTGTATCGGCCAGCACCATGCGATCGGCTTCAGGCGGATTGACGTACTCTTTGTAGTAGTCGAGCGTATCGGGCGTGTAATAGACATACGTCTGAGACACGTCAACAGGGTTATAGCGCTCCAGGTTTTCGTTCATCACGTTGGCAATCGACATACCGCACGTCACCGAGGTGATGGCCAAAAACAGGAGCATCGCGATGACGCCCATCGAAAAGCACACCGTGTTGACCTTGGCCGCAAGCTGGCGCACGGTAAACATGTTGAGGCCGCGCCAATACACGCCGCGCAGGCTCTGCAGCAGCTTGATGAGCATGCCTGAGAGTCCCCAGAACAGGGCAAAGGTGCCCACGGTAACCATAGCGGTTGTAATACCAAACTGGTTCATGGCCTCTTGCAGCTTGCTGTCCGTCGCGGTTAGCGGGAACCCATCACGTAGCAGACGGTAATAGGCCACGCCCACAAGCGCCACGCCCACGGCAAAGATGGCAATCGCAATCCAGGGGTTGCGTGTCTTGATGCTCTCGTTGCGACGCTCGGCACCCATAAGCTCGATGAGTTTGGTACGACGCACGGCGCGAAGGTTCAGCAGTAGCGTGAGCACAAACATTACGAGCATGCAAGCAAGGGTCAGGTTGAACGCATGCACCGAGAAAAAGAAGTGGAAATTGGCGATCTGTGTCTTAAAGAGCGAGGCCGTAAAGAACGTCATGAGCTGGGAGAGCCCCACACCCAGCACAATGCCGGCGACAAAGGCCACGACCGAAACGATCACCGTCTCGAGCGCCATAATCGTGGCGACGCGCCCGCGCCCCATGCCGAGCACCTGGTACAGGCCAAACTCCTTCTTGCGGCGTTTCATGATGAAGTTATTGGCATACACCATCAAAAAGGCCATGACACCGGCCAAAAAGTACGTCAGGTTGCCGAGCATGCTGCCCATTACCTGCGCCAAGCCCTTTTCATCGATTCCGGCGATGTCGACCTGCATCGAGATGGTGTTAAAGGCATAGAAGACCGTGACGCCCAGGGTGAGCGTCAAAAGGTAGACGAGGTAGTCGCGGCCGGCACGGCGGACGTTGCCCCAAGCGAGTTTACAGAGCATCGGAGCCCTCACCGCCCATCATGGCAACGACCTCCATAATGCGGTCGAAGAACTCTCGGCGGCCGGTGTCGCCGCGGCGCAGCTCGGTGAAGATCTTGCCGTCGCGGATAAACAACACGCGGCTCGTGTAGCTGGCGGCAAAGCTGTCATGCGTGACCATGAGCACGGTGGCGCGCAGGCGGCGATTGAGGGCCTCCAGGCTCTCGAGCAGCAGACGAGCGCTTTTAGAATCGAGGGCGCCGGTGGGCTCGTCGGCCATGATCATGGTGGGGTCGGTGACAAGCGCGCGAGCTGCGGCAACGCGCTGCTGCTGACCGCCGGACATCTGGTAGGGATACTTGTCGAGCACCTGACTGATGGAGAGGCGCGCTGCCACATCCTGCACGCGGGTCGAGATCTCTGCCGAGTTTGTGCGGGCGATGGTGAGCGGCAGGGCGATGTTCTCGCGTGCCGTGAGCGTATCGAGCAGGTTGGAGTCCTGGAAGATAAAGCCGAGCTCCTCGCGGCGGAACTGCGAAAGCTTAGCCTGCTTCATGCGTGTTACGTCCTGCCCGTTGATGCGGATGGTGCCGCTCGTGGCGCTATCGATGGTCGACACGCAGTTGAGCAACGTCGACTTGCCCGAGCCCGAGGCGCCCATGATGCCGACGAATTCGCCGCGGTTGACCGTAAAGCTGACGTCGTTGAGCGCGCGGGTCACGTTGCCCAGCGCTCCATATACTTTTTCGAGATGCGCGACCTCCAGTACCGGGGTCGCCATGTGCGTGGTTTGCATACCGAGTCCTTTCTTGCGATTAGTCTACGGCATCTATAGTCGCAAGAAGCCGAGTCGGCTACCATCGATATGGCTTACGCTTGCCTTACCGTTGTGTAAGGTACGAGTAGCTAGCCTGCCACGTGTTGATGTTGAGAGAGGACTCCTGTTGAAGACTGTTCATGTTGCCGCTGGGATCATTCGCAAGGAAGGATCTGACGAGCTGCTTGCCGTGCAGCGCGGCTATGGCGACATGCAGGGACTTTGGGAGTTTCCCGGTGGCAAGCTCATGCGCGGCGAGACGCCCGAGGACGCCGTACGCCGCGAGCTCATGGAAGAGCTGCGGGTCAAAGTCACCAACCTGCGCGATTTCTATACCGTTGAGTATGACTACCCCGATTTTCATCTCTCGATGGAGTGTTACTACTGCTCGCTCGCCGATGAATCCGCTGAGCCTCAGAAGCACGACCGCCAGCTCGATATCCGCTGGATTCCACGCACCTCGCTTGCCACGGTGAAATGGATGCCCGCCGACAAGGGGCTCATTGATGCCCTGATTGAGTTGAAGGAAGATCGGCTTGAGGCCAACAGCACTGCCAAAGATGCCAAGGCCGCCACGACCGAACACCCCGCCGCCAAACCAAAGCGCGCACCTAAGCGCCGCAGCAAAAAGCGTCCCAAGCCCGGTCTGCTCGACGGCATCGATACCTCCGACCTCTCCGCTGACGAGCGCGAACTGGTGCGCCGTCGCGCCGCCATCAAAAAGTCCATGAAGGGCAACAAGCGCGCCAACACCAAGCCCGAGCTGCTCGTACGCCAGCGCCTGCGCGCAGCGGGCCTTACGGGCTATCGCTTGGAATGGAAGGTTCCCGGCAAGCCCGACATCGCCTTTCCCGGGCGCAAGATCGCTATTTTCGTCAACGGTTGCTTTTGGCATCGCTGCCCTAAGTGCAATCCGAGCCAGCCAAAGCGCAATGTTGAGTTTTGGGAGGCAAAGTTCCGTCGCAACGTCGAGCGCGACCGAGCCGCCATCTCCGCGCTTACCCAAATGGGCTGGACACCCATAACCATCTGGGAATGCGAGCTCAAAAAAGACCGCATCGACGCCACGATGGAAAAGGTCATCGAGCAGGTGCGCGCCGCCGCACCTCAGCGCTAGGAACAAGCCATCCACACGCCCCACACAGGCGAGCCACATCCGCACCACAAACCTTAGAAAGCCCTTAAGCTCAAAACCTTTCAAGAGTGTTACTCAATACCTCTGACCTGCAGCTTCATCGTAAAACCAAACCAGGTTAAGCCTTTCTTTAGCGCTTCTTTGCAGCAGCCGCGGCATAATACTGCCAGCGCACGGGACCTAGCAGCATACCCCGAGCGCAATCTTTTGGTGGACATCGAGGAGGCCGCATAAGCATGCATTCTTCCAATGACGCAGCACAGCAGCCATCCCTAAATCATGCAAACCTTTTCTCCTTCCCCCCGACACAGAGAGACGGCCTCCTCGACTCCCCCACCACAAAAGCCAAACGCTCTGCAGACCAACACCTCAACCTGCAGACATCCTTCGAAAAACTCCAAGCCTCACTAGACCAGGCATTCCCCAACCAAGCCCGGGCATACTAGCCCCTCATCAACAAAGTAGCCCTCACGCTCCACCCTTTCCGCCCCAACGCCACAAGGGCGACGACCTCGAGTAGGTCAACCTGGGAGGGACGAGGGCTTAGTTCCCCAATCTTTCCGCAGGGGGCAAAAAGCCTCGCCGCACGAAGTGCGCAGCGAGGCTTTTTGCATGCCCGAGGACGATTGGGGAACTAAGCCCTCGTCCCTCCCCGGGATATATAGCGAGTCGGAGTACCCTTGCTGTTACTCTGCTTTGCCCACAGAGTTGAGGTTGGTCATGCGGATCTTAACCAGCTCGGTGATCTCACGCATGCCCTCCTTGGCCGGCTTCTTGGGGTCGAAGCAGGCGGGGTTCTCGGCCATGTAGGCCATGAAGCCCTTGGTGTAGGCCTGACGCAGCTCGGTGGCGTAGTTAACCTTGCAGATGCCGTTCTTCACAGCCTCGGCAACCTGCTCATCGGGCACACCGGAGGTGCCGTGCAGAACCAGCGGCACGTCGACGGCGTCGCGGATGGCCTTGACCACGGACTGCTCGATGTGCGGATCGCTCGTGTACACACCGTGGCTGGTGCCAACGCCAATAGCGAGAGAGGTGCAGCCAGTGCGCTCGACGAACTCCTTGGCCTCGGCCGGATCGGTGTAGGGGCTCTCGCCCTCAACCGCGGGACCGTCGTCCTCCTTGCCGCCAACCTTGCCGAGCTCTGCCTCGACGGGCACGCCCATGGCGCGGCCAGCATCGGCGACGGACTTGGTCAGGGCGATGTTGTCCTCGAAGGACTCGTGCGAACCGTCGATCATGACAGAGGTGTAGCCCGTGCGGAAAGCCTGCATGCAGCGGTCATAGCCATCGCCGTGATCGAGGTGCAGAGCGACGGGCACGGAAGCGCGCTCGGCAGCAGCCTTGACCATGCCGTAGAAGTAGTCCAGACCAGCGGTCTTGATGGTGCCCGGGGTGGTCTGCATGATGACGGGGGACTTGGTCTCCTCGGCAGCGGCCAGAACGGCCATAACAAACTCGAGGTTCTCGACGTTGAACGCGCCGACGGCGTAGTGGCCGGCCTGAGCGTCCTTGAGCATCTTTTCGGTGGTAACAAGTGCCATGAGCGTTTGCTCCTCTCCCTCGCCCGCATCTGGACATCGGGCGTAGTTGTTCACAAGGCGTTTTACCTTGCGTTTTACTGCGTTCATTGTATGAAATTCAGCGGCTTTGCACGTGCGAGATATTGAGCCCATGCAGGTCAATACCGTCGTTTTTGAAAAGTAAACGGAAGGAATTTGAGCCGAGTGGACATGTTCGATATTGAATTTTGAGCGTTCAGCGTCTTTCTTTTATAGAAAAGATAAGTAATCGAAAGGTGTTTTCTTACTCAAAAAGAAAATGAACGAAAATAGAGTCAACACAATTCCTGCAAATTTAGCCGAGAATGGAGCAAGCATGGCCCAAGCCACCAACCGTGCTTTTGCCGACGAACGCCGTACCGCCATTATGGAAATGCTCGATCATAACGCCTCGGTGCAGGTAGCAGAAATCGCCCAGACCTTTGGCGTGTCCTCCGTCACCGCCCGCGCCGACCTGGACGCGCTCGCCGAAGCAGGCAAGCTGCGCCGCACACATGGTGGTGCCGTATCGCTCCACAAACGCCTGACCGTCTCCACGCAGGATCGCCGCATCAATGTCAACGTCGCTGCCAAGCAGGCCATTGCGCAAAGCGCCATCGAGCTCGTCAATGACGGCGACACGCTGCTCGTCGACTCGGGCACCACGGCGCTCGAGTTCGTCCGGCTCCTCGACCAGCGCGACGGCATCACCGTCATCACGGCAGACATTACCATTGCCGATTACATCGACGAGAGCATGCCCTCGGTCGATGTTGTCATGCTGGGCGGGGCGCTGCGCAAAGGCCATCGTTATTTGTACGGACCGCTCACTATGCAGGCGCTCCAAATGGTCCATGCCGATCTGGCCGTCATGTGCCCCGGCGCCTTTGTCTCCAGCTGCGGCTTTACGACCGACTTTCCCCAGATGGCCGAGACCAAAACGGCTATGATCGCCGCGGCCCATCAAAGCGTCGCCCTCATGGACGCCAGCAAGGTTAACGGACGCGGCATGTACCGCTTTGCCGAGCTGACCGATGTCGACACCATCGTGATGGACCGTGACCCCGATCATGCCGTCGCCACCTCAATCGCCGAGATCGTCGACAACGCCCGCCCAAATCTCCTCATCGCCGGCGCTTAAACAAAAACCACCACAAAGGTCTCCTTTGTGGTGGTTGAGCCTCAGAAGTGAATGTGTCGCTACTTGGACAGCTCGTCGGCGAGGGCCTCGATCTGGGCGCGCGAGGCGTCGTTGAGCGAGCCCAGCACAGTCACCTTGTTCTGCGTCAGGGTGATGTCCTTCATGCCCTCGAGCTCCTTGGTCATAACCTTGGCAGCTGCGGGCGCCCAGGAACCGGACTCGACAAGCGCCACGGTGCGGTTCTGGTAGGCATGCTCGGCGAGCGTGTGGATAAAGGTGCTCATGCACGGGAAGATCTCGCCCTGATAGGTAATGGAGGCGAGTACCAGACGGTCGTAGCGGAACGCATCCTCAACGGCCTCGGCCATGTCGTCGCGAGCCAGGTCAAAGACGGAGACCTTCTGGCCGCGAGCCTCGAGCGCAGATGCGAGCTCCTCGACGGCAGCCTTCAGATGGCCATACACGCTCGCATAGGCGATCGTGATGCCCTCGTCCTCGGGCTGATAGCTCGACCAGGTGTTATAGGTGTCGAGGTAGTAGCCCAGGTTCTCGGTCAGCACGGGGCCGTGGAGCGGGCAGATGATCTGAATGTCCAGGTCGGCGGCCTTCTTGAGAACGGCCTGCACGAACTTGCCGAACTTACCGACGATGCCAAAGTAGTAGCGGCGAGCCTCGCAAGCCCAGCCCTCGGGATCCTCGATGTCGTTGGCGCCAAACTTGCCAAAGCCGTCGGCACTAAAGAGCACCTTGTCGGTGGACTCGTAGGAGAAAATCACCTCGGGCCAGTGAACGTTGGGGGCGCCGATAAAGGTCAGGCTGTGGCCGCCCAGATCGAGCACATCGCCCTCTTTGACGACCATTTTGCGCTCGGGGAAGTCGGTGCCAAAGTAGTTGACCATCATGCGGAAGGCGCCCATGCTGGCCACAATCTGTGCCTGGGGATAGCGCTCCATAAAGGCGGCGATACCGGCGGAGTGATCGGGCTCCATGTGATGGACGATCAGGTAGTCAGGCGTACGGCCATCGAGCACGGCCTCGAGGTTGCCGAGCCACTCGTCAACAAAACCGCCGTCGACTGAATCGGCGACAGCGATCTTTTCGCCCAAGATAACGTAGCTGTTGTATGCCATACCGTTCTCGGACACATCGTACTGGCCCTCGAACAGGTCAATGTCGTGATCGTCGACACCGATGTAGCGGATATCCTTGGTGATCTCCATCAGGCAAAGCCTCCTAGATAGACAAAAGAACCCGTCTATCATAACACTCGCCTTCATAGCCACGGCTATCCGTCAGCATCCTTACCGATTGTAATTGAGGCGGAATATACTGCCGTTGACCTGCACAAACTATGCGCGCAGTATCGCCGTGCTATGTCGAATAATGAGCTGGCCGGGAATACGGATGGCAACGGTTTTGCCCGCCGTACCCGCCTCGGGAACCGCATGCTCGAATACCTCGCGTCCGCGCTGATGTAGATCGAATCGCACGGTCGTGAGCTCGTTGTGTGCTACAAAATCATCGAGCGAATCGTCGACGCCCACCACACTTACGTCCTCGGGCACGCGCAGACCACTATCACGCAGCGCGGCAATCGCGCCATTTGCCATCTGATCGTTTGCCGCGTAAATCGCCGTCATGGTGTGATCGTGCTCGGCCAGGTACCTGCCGGCCTCGTAGCCGCTGTTGGCAGACCAGTCGCCCTCGAGCGGCTCTGCCGGCTCGATGTGTTTACGCTCGAGCGCATCCTGCCAGCCAGCGCGGCGAAATTGCTCGTCGACCGAGAACGACGGGCCGCCAATATAGCGAATCTGCTCGTGCCCCAGCTCAAACAGGTGATCCATAAGCAAGAGCGAGCAGCCGTAATGATCGGAGTCGACCGTGGTCACCCGCGGGTGCGCGTACATGGTAACGATGACCGTGCCAATGCCCGGCAGTGGATCAAACGTCTCAAAATCGGGCGCCATGCGGCTCATGCCGATGATGATGCCGTCCACCGGCAATGCGGCCATACGACGCGTGGCCTCGGCAAGCGAAAACTCCTCGGTCTTGGACATCTCGACCAACGTGATGGCGCAATTATGCTCGCGAGCAGCGCTGGCGATGCCGTCGATCATTGAGAGGTTGCCAAACTTGGTGACATCGTTGACGCACAGGCCGACCGAATGGTAGCGACCGTCGCGCAGCGAGCGACCGGCATAACTCGGACGAAAGCCGAGCTCTTGCATAGCGGCCTGCACGCGCTGGCGCGTCTGCTCGTTAACGTTGGGCAAGCCGTTGGCGACGCGCGAAACCGTCTGCTGCGAAACGCCAGCAGCGCGAGCGACGTCGGCCATGGAGACCGGACGCGTACCTGTATCGTTGGACGGGCGCCTTGCCACAGGATCACCTTCACCCTTGCGAGATCTGAATAGCGTGAATGCCGGCCCGGGCAGGAGTTTAGCCCGCGCCGAGGCCCGCTATCGTCGGACGCATGTTAACGTACTCTACTTTTTCAATCCGCATCTCTTCTGCTTTATAAGTCCATACGACAATACCGTTCACGGCTGAATTTCTACCGATTACCAGATTCTCAAAAAGTGACAAGAGTTGTGTTATGAGTACGTTAACATAGCCCGTAACGTGCGGTATCGTGAACACTTGGTTCACGCCGCTTCAAGTTGTTAACGTACCCATAACGACGCAAAACTCGCCCGTGCGCACCAAGGAAAGGACTCCTATGACCACCCCCGACGAAAAGACATTCGCCACGCTCACCAAACTGTTTGAGGAGGAGTTTGGCCCCATCGGCGACCGCCAGGTGCTCTATGTGCACGCGCCCGGCCGTTCCGAGATCAGTGGCAACCACACCGACCACGAGGGCGGCCACGTCATCGCCGGCTCGCTCGATGTCGCCGTTGACGGCATTGCCGTAGCGACCGACACCAACAAGATTCGCGTCGCCGACGAGGGCTATCCCACGTTTGAGATCACGCTCGACACGCTGGGTATTCAAGAGTCCGAGAAGGGCACGTCCGCGAGCCTCGTCCGCGGCATGGCCCACGAAATCGCTGCTCTGGGCGTTGAGCCCCAGGGCTTCGACTTCGCCTTCACCTGCTCTGTCCCCTCGGGCGGCGGCCTTTCGAGCTCTGCTGCTGTCGAGGCGGCATACGGTCGCGCCATGGAGACGCTCTGGGGCGCACCCGCCATCGAGCCCGTCGCGCTCGCCCAGATGAGCCAGCGCACCGAGAACAACTACTATGGCAAGCCCTGCGGTCTGATGGACCAGGCCGCTGTGTGCCTGGGCGGCCTTGCCTACATGGACTTTGAGGACCAGGCTCAGCCTAAAACCCAGAAGCTCGAACTCAACTTTGAGGATCACGGCTATGCGCTCGTGCTCGTTAAGGTTGGTGCCGACCACGTGGCCGCCACCGACGATTACGCTGCCGTTCCGCGCGAGATGCAAGACGTCGCCGCCGAGTTTGGCAAGGCACGCCTGTGCGAGGTCGATGTTGCCGACTTTGACGCCAAGCTCCCCGAGCTGCGCGCCAAGCTGGGCGACCGCGCCTGCCTGCGCGCCGTTCACTACTGGTACGAGAACGGCCTGGTCGATAAGCGCTGGGCAGCCCTGAACGCCGGCGACATCGATCAGTTCCTGGTCCTGACGCGCGAGTCCGGCGCCAGCTCTGCCATGTACCTGCAGAATGTCGTTGCCAAGCTGGGCTCCGAGCAGCCTTCGATGTATGCCCTGGCGCTGGCCGAGCACGTGCTCGACGGCCGCGGCGCCGTTCGTATCCACGGTGGCGGCTTTGGTGGCACCATCCAGGCCTTCGTGCCGCTCGACCTGGTCGACACCTTTATCACCAAGATGAACAGCTGGCTGGGCGAAGGCTCTGCCCGCCACTACGCAATTACTGACAAGGGGGCTTACGCGGCATGGCTGTAATGACCGACGTGCGCGAGGCTGCGCAGGGCCTTATCGAATATGCCATCCACCGATCGATGATCGGACAGGACGATCGCATCTGGGCATACAACACCATTTTGGAGTGCATCGGCGCCACGGGCCCCGCACTCGACATGACTTGGGCACTCCAAGTTGAGAAACTCTCGCTCTTGCACCCCGATACCCTGCCCGACTTTGACCTGGAGGGCACGCTCGCCGCGCTTGCCGAGGCCGCCGTTGCCAACGGCGCCGCCGAGAACACGGCGTCGGGCCGCGACCGCATCGCCATGCGCATCATGGGCGCGCTCATGCCGAGGCCTTCGGTTGTAAACGAGGAGTTCAACGGACGCATGGGTGTCAATGAGCCCCGCGCCGCGACCGACTGGTTCTACGGTCTATGCTGCGACGCCGGCTACGTGCGCCGCACCGCCATCGCGCGCAATATCAAATGGAACACCCCCACCAACTGGGGTGACCTGGAGATCACTATCAACCTGTCAAAGCCCGAAAAGGACCCGCGCGATATTGCCGCGGCCGGTGCCACCAAAAACACGGGCGAGAAGTATCCCGCCTGCCAGCTCTGCATCGAAAACGAGGGCTACCCTGGACGCTCCGCTGCAGCCGACGGCGGCGCCCATCCCGCCCGCCAGAATCTGCGCGTTATCCCCATTAAGCTCGACGGCGAGCGCTGGGGCTTCCAATACAGCCCGTACGCGTACTTTAACGAGCACTGCATTGCCATGAGCTCCGAGCATCGTCCGATGCACGTCGACCGCAAGGGGCTGACCTGCCTGCTCGACTTTGTCGACCTGTTCCCGCACTACTTTATTGGCTCCAACGCCGACCTGCCCATCGTGGGCGGCTCGATTCTGTCGCACGACCACTTCCAGGGCGGCGCGCACGAGTTCCCCATGATGCACGCCGCCGAGGTCTCGCAGTTTAGCGTGCCCGGCTTTGACCAGGTCAGCGGTACCGTGTTGCAGTGGCCGCTTTCGGTGCTGCGGCTGCGCTCGCACGACCGCGCCCAGCTGCTCGACGCCGCCGAGAAGATTATCCTCGCCTGGCGCGAGTGGACCGATGAGTCGGTGGGCGTCATCGCGCACACAGCCGACGGCGTGGCCCACAACACCGTGACGCCCGTCATCCGCCGCGTCGATTCCCGCGGCAATGCCGGCGGCGAGATTTACGAGGCCTACCTGGCGCTTCGCTGCAATATCACGACCGACGAGCATCCGCTGGGCGTTTTCCATCCGCATGCCGAGTACCACCACATTAAGAAGGAGAACATCGGCCTGATCGAGGTCATGGGCCTGGCCATTCTGCCGCCGCGCCTGGTTCCCGAGCTTGGCGCTGTCCGTGAGCATCTGCTGGCAGCCAAGGTCGATGCCAGCTACGACCTTGCCGGTGCGCTCGAGGGCGATGATCTTTGCCGCAGCCACGCCGCATGGGCTGAGGACGTCTTTGCCCGCCGCGCCGACGAGCTTACGGCCGACAACGCCATCGATATCCTGCACGAGGAGGTCGGCGTGGTGTTTGGCCACGTGCTCGACAACGCCGGCGTCTTTAAGTGGGACGAAGCCGGCCGCGCCGCCCAGCAGCGCTTTATCGACTCGCTGTAGAGCACAGACCCGGACGCTCAACGGCAGCCCCCACGACATAGCCACCTACACGACAACGGCG
>URGG01000059.1 GCA_900547345.1 uncultured Collinsella sp.
TTGGCCGATCCACTGCGCACGCGGGTTGGTGCCCAGCACGGCGCCGGCCTTAAAGTCGTTCATGACGTCGCCCGCAAGGCCGCACGCCACGGCTACGATGCCGGCGATAAAGAACAGCTTGACCTGAGCGATCTGCGCGAAGGCGGCCACGATGAGCATAACGATGAGGCCAAAGATCTCCATGGGGTCGATGCCCGTCTGGCCGCAGCTCTGTGCGCTCATGATGGTGGTGACAAAGGTGAATAGCGTCACGATGACGGCCGGAACGGGGCCAAGGTTAAGCACGATGGCGATGATCACGGCGATGGCGGCAGCGCCCAGGCCGATGATGCCGGCGTCGAGCTTAAGCGATCCCGAGATGAGCGACTGCTCGTCGGTGTCGGTGGAGCTGTCGGCGGCAAGACCGCGGACGATACCGGCGACCTGCGGCAGGATGTCCTTGAGGACGACGGCGACGCCAAAGCCCATCATGAGGCCCATGCCCAGGGACTTGACGATGCCTTGCGCAGTCATAACGTCGAACAGACCGGCAGCGGTGCCGCCCACGATGATGCCAAAGTTGCCCAGCAGGGCGCCGGCAAACCAGAAGGCGACCGGGGCGAAGCCCACGAGGAAGCCGACGGAGAGCAGCATGGGCGAGTTGTAGATACCAAAGGTCACGCCGGGGATGTTGAGCGTGCATAGCATGCTGGGCACCACGCCCAGGGCGTCGCGCAGCACGCTATAGATGCCGGCGATGGCCATGGAGCCAAAGAGCTGCTTGCCGGTTTTGCCGCCGGCCTCGGTGGCGCGCAGGGTCTGAGCTGCGGCGTTGCCGGTGGGGAACTCAAGCGCGGCGTCCACGATAAAGTGACGGTGGATGAGCGCGGTGGCCAGCAGGCCCAGGATGGTGCCGGCGAGTGCCACGATAAACATGTCGAGCCAGCTGATCTGGTCGGCATAGCCCAGCATCCAGGCACCCGGGATGGTAAACGCTAGGCCGCCGGCGACCATGGCGCCCGCGGACATGATGGTGTGGGTGACGTTGGCCTCGTTGAGGCTGGCATTGCCCATGAGCTTAAGGAAGAACAGCGAGATGACGGCAGCGAAGACGATCGGCCAGGGGAGAGCGCCCATCTTGAGGGCGGTGTAGGCCGAGCTTGCCGTGATGATCACGCAGCCAAGGACGCCGATGACGACGCCGCGCAGCGTGAGTTGCCCGCGCATCGAAGCGCGGTTCGAGGGATTGCTCATATTGAACTCCTTTGCGTATATCCGCTTCCCCCGGGAGCGCCGCTACGGATACGGCGCGGGAAGTCGGGTTACCAAGGGCCGCCGCGTGAGCTCGCGCGCGACCGCGCACCAGTATAGCCGTAAGCTAGTCATTTTGGGATGACTGGTTTAGGTAGGCGATATACTGCTGGGCAGACGAAAGGAGCGCCGACGATGCTTAATGGGTGCGCATATATATTGACGGTCGACGTGGGTAACACGTTCATTCGCTTTGGTCTGTTTGCAGAGGATTCGGCCGCGGCGCAGGAATGCCCGCTTGCGACGTGCGAGATCACGACGCCATCGAGCATTACGGCCGACGAAGCGCGTATGCGTCTCGCTCAAGTCATGGCCGCGCTGGCGGCCGATGCGGGCATGCCCGGCGCGCTCGTACCCACGGCGGCCGTGCTGAGCTGCGTGGTGCCGGCGCTCGAGCGCCCGTGGAAGGCGGCTCTTTCCCGTATCTGCACGGGGCGCGTGCTCACCGTGGGGCCGGGCCTCAAGACCGGCATGCCCGTGCACTACGACGACCCGGCCGAGATCGGCCCCGACCGCATCGCCGATGCCGTGGCGGCTCGTGCCGTCTACGGCTCGCCGTGCATTGTGATCGACCTGGGCACGACGACCAATATCGAGGTCATCGACGCGCACGGCACCTTTGTGGGCGGCGTCATCGCGCCGGGGCTGGCGCTCGGCGCCCGCTCGCTTTCGGCGGCAGCAGCGCGTCTGCCGCAGGTCGAGCCCTCGGCACCCACGCATGTAATCGGCCGCAACACGCGCGAGGCCATGCGCTCGGGCGTGGTCTTGGGCGAGGTGGCCCGCATCGACGGCATGCTCGACATGGTGCTCGCCGAGATGCGCGCGACCAAGGCCGCGGGGGAGGGCGACGTGCCCATAGTCATTACCGGCGACGATGCCGAGGCGCTTGCGTCGCTGGTCGGTCATAGTCTGACGGTCGACGACGCGCTGACGTTGCGGGGTCTCGCCGAGCTCTACCGCATCAACCAAAAGCCCCGCCGCGTGTAAAGGTGAGGGCGCCGGTGGGACAAACGCCTCCACCTTTCACCTGCTACAATGGGTCAAACTATTGCGATTACGGAGGTGTCTGCCATGTCGGACGATCTTCATCAAACTTCGTCAGGCAAGCGCCTGGACGTCATTAGCTGGGACGAGTTCTTTATGAGCGTGGCCATCGCCGCGCAGCGTCGCAGCAAGGACCCCAACACGCAGGTGGGTGCGTGCATCGCCAACACCAACCACCGCATCCTTTCGGTGGGCTACAACGGTACACCCTCGGCGCTCAACGACGACTTTTTTCCGTGGGGTACGAGCGACGACCCGCTGCAGGACAAGCACAACTACGTGGTCCATGCCGAGGCCAACGCCGTGCTCAACTACCGTGGCTCGCTCAAGGACCTCGAGGGTTCCACGGTCTACGTCACGCTGTTCCCGTGCCACGACTGCGCCAAGATTTTGGCTCAGGTGGGCGTGGGCGAGGTCGTCTACCTGGACAACAAGTACGCCGACACCGATGACGGACGCATCAGCCGCCGCATCCTCGACTCCTGTGGCATCAGCTACCGCCAGGTTATCGTCGATGTGCACATCGGCACCGAGGGGCAGGCTCAGCAGTAGCGCGTGGCAACGCCAGCTGGCGGCAAAAGCAGCTAAAAGAGCCCCGTCCCAAATTGACTACTCGTGAAAGTCGCGTCTGCGCGCATGGACGGCTCGTGAGCGGGTACACGGCTGTAGTAACATAGCTTCTGTCCGCGGGCGCGCCCGCGTAATTGTGAGAAAGGAGCCCCTGTGGCTGTTAACGAAGAGCTGCTTAAGAAGGTTCTTGAAGAGATTCGCCCCAACCTGCAGGCCGATGGCGGCGATATGGAGTATGTGGGCGTCGACGACGAGGGTGTCGTCAAGCTGGAGCTGCAGGGCGCCTGCGCCGGCTGCCCCATGAGCTCGCTGACCCTGTCCATGGGCATTGAGCGTATCCTGAAGGAGCATGTGCCCGGCGTTACCCGCGTTGAGCAGGTCAATGCCTCCGGCGAGGCCGAGGACCTGTACGACGAGTACGCGCCGTTCTAAGCTGCGAAAGCTGCGGACGGCATACTCCGCATAGACGTTACGCTCAAATATGCGGCTGCGAGCGCAAGGCCCGCGGCCGCATTTGTATGTAGGGAGCAGGAGGATCGATATGCTCAACGACCTCTACCATATGCTTGATCCCGTCGCAATCTCGGCGGGCCCCATCACCATCTACTGGTACGGCCTGGCCTACGTGGTCGGCGCCCTGCTCACAGCAGTCGTCATGTACCGCACGCAGCGTCGCTGGGGCTTTAACATCACGATTGACGACCTGACGAGTGTCGTGGTCGGCGTGGTCTTTGGCCTCATTATCGGTGCGCGCCTGTTCTACGTCGTCTTTTACGGTGATGGCTACTACTGGGCGCACCCGCTCGAGATCTTTGCCACCAACGAGGGCGGCATGAGCTTCCATGGCGGTTTGGTGGGCGGCATTATCGGCGGCATCATCGTGTGCCGCATGTATAAGCTCGACGCCTGGACTTTGGCAGACCTTGCCGTCATCGGCGCGCCGCTGGCCTTGTGCCTGGGACGTTGCGCCAACTTCGTGAACGGAGAGCTGTGGGGCAAGCCGACCGATCTGCCCTGGGGCGTGGTCTTCGGTGGCACCGCGGGCGATATGCCGCGTCACCCCTCCCAGCTCTACGAGGCATTTCTTGAGGGCATCGTGCTCTTTTGCATTCTGCAGGTGCTCAGCCGCAAAAAGCCGCTACTGCCCCAAGGCACGTTTATGGGCGTGTTTGTGATGGGTTACGGCATCGTCCGCTTCCTAATTGAGTTTGTGCGCGTGCCCGATGCACAGCTGGGCTATCTGCTGGGTGGCGTTATCACCATGGGTCAGCTGCTGAGCCTGCCGCTCGTAATCGCGGGCCTGGCGCTCATCATCTTTGCTCGTCGCCGCAACCAACCCCAGCGCGTCTACCTGGACGCCTAGCCACCAAAACCACCACAAAGGGGACAGGCACCTTTGTGGTGGTTCGCTGGGCAACGATGACAGAACCGTAACGTTTCCCCAGATAAAACCTGCCAAAATAAACCTGTCCCTTTTTGGCAGGTTTCTAGAAAGGCTTTCGGACTGTGAAGGATTCCGACCTCTCCACAACGGCTGCGCGCGACGCTGCCCGCATTGTCTGGTTTAAGCGCTACCCCGCCAAGCAGACGCTCATCGCATTTTTGCTCGCGCTGTTGGCGACCACGGCGTTTTCCATCGATCCCGCCCCGGTGTCGAGCAACGCAGTCTTGGCGATTGACCCCAAAGCCTCGGGCATGCTGTACGTGTGCTACGAGGTGCTTCTCTCGTTTGCCGGCCATACCGACGCGGTCATGCTGCTTGCGCTTGCCTGCCTGCTCACCTTGCCGTTTCGCTACGTGTTCTTTGGCCGTGGCGACACCTGGCGTCCATCGATCATTCTGCCGTCGCTGTTCTTCGCCATCTGCATGGTGTTCGGCCGCAGCTACGATCTCACCGACTCGGCCGAGATTGTCCTTGGCGACAAAGCCCGCATCATCTGCGCCTGGATTGGCGGCGCGGGCTGGATGCTCTTGGCGATCGTTGCCTTCTACCTTGCCTTTGAGTGTCTAGATTGGCTGAGCTCTCGGCGCATTCCGTTTTCCGAGGCGCACTTTGGCCGCGTATGGCGTGTGGCTCACGCCGTGCTCTCGGTCCATCCCTTTGCCGGGCCCTTCCTGGTGCTTATGATCGCCTGGACGCCCACGCTCATCGCTTCGCTGCCCGGCCTTTTTATGGGAGATACGGGCGCGCAGATTCGCCAGTGGTTCAACTATCCCAACGGCACGAGCGACTACCTGCGCCTACTCAACCCCAACGTGCTGCTCAACGGGCATCATCCCGTAGTGCACACGGCCATTATCGGCTCGTGCGTTCAGCTGGGGCTTTCGCTGTTCAACAGCGCTAACGCGGGTCTTGCCATCTACACCTGCGCTCAATTTGTCATCACGGCTGCCTGCATGGCCTATTCCATTTCGTCGCTGCGCAAATTGGGCGTGAGCCTGCCGGTTCGCGGTGCGATCCTGCTGTTCTTTGCGTTTATGCCGATGTTCTCTAACTACGCGGCGTTGCTCACCAAAGACGTGCTCTTTGCCGACGCGTTCTTGGTGCTGCTGGTACAGACCGTCAAGCTCGTGGCATGTGGCTTGCCCCGTCGTGATGCCAATGCCGAGCGTGCGGGCGAACAGAGGCCCGTGCTCTTTGCGCGCCACGACTGGCTGCTGCTCGCTCTGGGCGCCATGGGTTCCACGTTTCTGCGCAACGGCGGCCTGGTGTTTCCCCTGGCGGCATGCGTAATCGCGGCGGCGTTTTGCGTATGGGACGTGCATGTGGCTCGTCGTGCAGCCAAGCAGACTGGTGCTGCGCCTTCGGGCGCCATCCCGCGTTTCCGCTGGGTTGGCGTTCTCGCGGTGCTCGCGCTCTGCCTTGCCTCTAATATGTACTTCACCAAGGTCTTTATGCCGGCGCACGATATCACGCCTGGTTCCAAGCGCGAAATCCTCTCGATTCCGTTCCAGCAGACGGCTCGTTTCGTCCAAAAGCACGACGGCCTCAACTCGGGCGTCAACCCTACGGTTAAGGAGGACGGCACCATCGTGGAGGCTCCTTGCGACGGTTCGGTGACCGACGAAGAGCGTGCCGTGATCGATCGTGTACTCAAGTACGAGAACCTGGGCCGCCGCTACAACCCCGACAAGTCCGATGCCGTCAAGAACTGCTTTAACGAGTACGCCTCGCAGGAGGACATCGATGCCTATTTTGAGGTATGGGCTCAGATGTTTAAGAAGGATCCTGAGTGCTATATTTCGGCGCTTATCAATAACTACTATGGTTATTTTTATCCGAGCGCGCGCGATGCCTGGGTCTACAGCACGGCGCGTAGTGCCGAGATCATGGCGCGTCCCGACAACCTCAAGTACTTCGACTTCCATCCGGTTGACAGCAACGTGGTGCGCTGGTGTGACCATCTGATCAACCTATACCGTGTGGCGGTGCAGCGTGTTCCCTTTATCTCGCTCACCATGAGCTCGGCCACCTATGTGTGGATCATGATCGCCGTGGCGGTCTACCTGCTGCGTCGTCATTCATGGCGTGCGCTGGCGATCTGGGTGCCGCTGTTGGGCGTGCTCGCCGTGTGCCTGATTGGCCCGTGCAACGGCTCGACTTACATGCGCTACCTGTATCCGGTCATCGCCTGCATGCCCTTCGCCATCGGCGCCACCGTCACCCGCAGCGACTTCTTCTGGTCCTAACTTGGTGCATTGGGGTCAGGTTTCTTTGCACCAAAGGGGCCATCATCACGACGCCTTCATTTTGGGGTTTATCTCGCAGGCCAGTAGGTATATCATAACGACGTTTGTTTATATTGCCCGAGCATCTGCGCTGGGCTTTAGGTCGAAACCGATAGGAGACACGTATGTCCGGACACTCTAAGTGGGCCACAACCAAGCATCGTAAGGGCGCGCAGGACGCCAAGCGTTCCGCCCTCTTCTCCAAGCTCAGCCGCAACATCACCGTTGCTGCCCGTCTCGGCGGTGACCCGCTGCCCGAGAACAACGCCAGCCTCGCCGCTGCCGTTGCCAAGGCCAAGGCTCAGTCCATGCCTAAGGACAAGATCAAGTCCGCTATCGACAAGGCTTTTGGCTCGGGTGCCGACGCTGCCGTCTACGAGAACATCGTGTACGAGGGCTACGGTCCCGCCGGTGTCGCCGTCTACGTCGACTGCCTGACCGACAACCGCAACCGTACCGCCGCTGATGTCCGTTCCGCCTTCTCCCACGCTGGTGGCAACCTGGGCACCTCCGGCTCCGTCGCCTTCCAGTTTGAGCGCAAGGGCCAGATCGTCGTCGCCAAGGAGATCCTGGACGAGAACGCCAAGAAGGAGACCATGATCGCCAACGGTGCTGCCGGTGACGAGGATGAGTTCATGATGGCCATCGCCGAGGCCGGTGGCGAGGACTACGAGGACGCCGGCGAGGAGTGGATCGTCTGGACTGCTGCCAACGACGTTATGGCTGTCTCCAAGGCGCTCGAGGAGCAGGGCGTCCAGGTCAAGGGCTCCGAGACCACCATGGTCCCGACCACCCCGACCGAGGTTTCTGGCGCCGATGCCAAGAAGGTTCAGCGCCTCATCGACCGTCTTGAGGAGCTCGACGACGTCCAGGATGTTTACAGCACCATGGACATGACCGACGAGGTCATCGCTGCCCTCGAGGAGGAGTAGCGCCCGCACGGGTTAAGCCGTGCATATCTGGGCATAATGAAGCGAGCATGCAAGCCTCGTGGAATAGATGAGCCGGATCCGCGTGCGTAGAGCACCGGACCCGGCTCTTTTATAATGATGCGAACCGTTTTGCATTTCGAGAGCCGAGATTTGAAGGGAGCGCCACGTGCGCGTACTCAAACGAGCCCTAGCGATCGTGTATCTTGCCGCCGCCATCGTGGCGCTGGGTACGCTTGTCTGCCAGTTTTGGGGGCCGTATACGTATCGCTTTATGCTGCTGATGCGCGACCCCATGCCGCGCATTGTCGTGACGGCATGCGGCGGAGTTGTGGCGATTGGCGTGCTGGTAAGCTTCTTCCGCCTGATGTTTGCTCGTCGCGAGCCGTCCTGCGTGCATCCGGCGGGGGAGCGCAATATCGAGGTCACGCTCGCGGCGCTTTCTTCGTGCGCCAGGGCTGCTGCAGAGCGCGACGATCGCGTGATGATCGAGCATGTCGAGGCCCGCGTCCAAGGTTCCGACGATTCGCACGTCCGTTTTAAGGTCGAGGCTATCGCGCTTGACGATAAGGACGTGGCATCTCTGGCTACCGCGATGCAGCAGCGCATCGAGGAAGCTTGCGACACCATGCTCGGCACGCCGGGTACGACCACGCGCGTCCGTTTTTTGCCGTCCAAGACTACCGTCCAGACCGTGGAGGTTTCCGGTGAGTGATACCAATCAAGATAAGACCGCCCGTACGCCGCGCCTGACGATTGACCAGAGCGCCACGCCGGCGAGCGAACCTGTTGATTCCAAAGCAGAGGCAACTGAGTTACAAGACGCGGCGGCCGCGGATTTTGACGAGGCTATGGGTCTCATCAAGGGTACGGGCGCTGCCATCTGGAGCTATGCTGTGCGTCATCCCAACACCACGCTCGGTGCCGTCGCTGGCTTTATCCTTGCCGTGTTGGTGCTCACGCTCGGCCTGTGGGACACGCTCGTCATTGCATTCTTCGTGCTGATCGGCGCCGTGATCGGCCAAATTCGCGACGGCGAAAACGGGATCGTCAACTTCTTCGGCCGTCTGTTTAGCGGCCGCTAATAGGCCGCTAATATGTATTCGACTGTCGCATCTGCGGCAGGCATAAGGAGGAACCATGGCTTTTAACACGAAGGTCGATGTAGCCGATACCGAGCTCGAGGAGAACGAGGCGGTCGTCGCCGAAGCCGAGGATGTGACGCTCGAGGACGAGGCTCTTGTCGAGGTCGAGTCCGATGAGGATGAGGACGACGAGGAGGCGGACGAGTCCGAGGACTCGCTGACCTATTCCAACGGTGTGATCGAGAAAATCGTCGCCATGGCCACCCGCGAGGTGCCGCACGTCCTGGGCATGAAGGGTAACCTTATGCACTTTGTGCAGGAGCAGTTTGGTGCCGAGAATCTGACCAAGGGCGTGACGGTTGAGGTCACCGATGACAATCGCGTGGTCGTCAACATCTCCGTCATTATCGAGTACGGCGCCTATGCGCCCGCGATCTTCGACGATGTCAAGGCACGTGTCACCGAGCGCCTTGCCGCGATGACCGGCCTTGAGGTGGCGGGCGTCAACCTGCGCATCGAGGACGTCATCACCCCCGAGGAGTACGAGCACCGCACCAGCCAGCACGAGTAACCTTCCAAAAAGGGACAGGTTTGTTTTGGCAGGCTTTATCTGCGAAAACGTTAAACGGCCGACCGCGCAAGCAAAAGCGTGGCCGGCCGTTATTTGTATGTCCCCCGATGTGGGCATACCGCTCGTCTAACTAGGGGTTGCAATCGTCGCGTTCCGCGTTACCCTAATGGGCGCATTGTTTCCAAATTGTTAACGAGGGGTTGCCGTAATGGCCGACGAGCACGAAACAGAAAGCAAGGCATGGGCGATTGAGGCCGCCGCGGCAGAGGCGGCATCGCGTGCTGCCGAGGAGGTGCATCGTCCTCCCGTGGTGCCGATGGAGCGCGTGGTTGATCGCACCGATATCGAGCGCGGCGAGCGTGTCGGTCAAAAGCGCAGCCAGGAGCCGGGCTTCCCGCGCTTTTTTGCCGAGCTCAATCTGGGCCTGATTCTTACGGCCTTCGCCATCGTTGCGTTTAAAACCCCTAATCACTTTGCTTTTGGCGGCACCTCGGGCGTGTCGGTCATTCTGTCCACGCTGTTCCCGACCCTGCCCGTCGGCGTTTTTATGTGGATTATCAACGCGGTTCTCGTCGTCTTGGGCTTTATCTTTTTGGAGCGCAAGGCGATTCTTTGGAGCGTCTTCGCCTCGTTTGCGCTTTCGGCCTATGTTTCGCTGTTTGAGCTCTTTATCCCGACTGATGTCTCGATGACGGGCGATATGTGGCTTGACCTGTGCTTTGCCGTGATCCTGCCGGCGCTCGGCAGCGCCATTGTCTTTGATATTGGCGCCTCGACGGGCGGCACGGACATTCTCGCTATGATCCTCAAACGCCGCACCACGCTCGAGATTGGTCGCGCACTGCTGTTGGTCGATATCGGCATCGTGGCCATCGCGGCCTTTTTGTATGGCCCGCGTGTCGGTCTGTATTGCGTGCTCGGCCTGTTTGCCAAGACGCTTGTGGTCGACAAGGCCATCGAGAGCATTCACCTTCGTAAGGTCTGCACAGTCATTTGTTCCGAGCCCCTTAAGGTCGAGGAGTTTATCGTCAAGCATCTCAACCGCACGGCAACGATCAGCCGTGGCTATGGCGCCTTCTCGGGCAAGTGCGTCACGGTGATTATGAGCGTGCTGAGCCGTCGCGAGGCAGTGCAACTGCGCCGCTATACCCGCGAGATTGACCCTGGCGCCTTCATCACCATCGTCGATAGCTCCGAAATCGTCGGCAAGGGCTTCCGCGGCACGAACTAGCGCGGATGTACCCTTCGAATCATTGGAATAAAGCCACCCACGTTGCAAATCGGTCATCTTGGGGTATTTGTCCCCACATTAGGCGATAATGTTGCCAAAGACATCGTTTGCGATCCAGGTGATTCGCTCTAGATACGAAGGGATGATTTCGATGTTCTGTTCGCAGTGTGGCGCCCCCATGGGCGATAACGACAAGTTCTGCGGCGTGTGTGGTGCTCCTAATGCCGGTGCCGCTGGCCCCGCTCCCCAGGGACAGCCTCAGCCCCAGCAGTTTGTTCCGCAACCGCCCGTGGCGAATGCGCCAAAGGGCTGTGTGGCTCAGGCGTTCCAAGATATGACCAAGACTCCGGGCGTGCTTCAGCGTGTATGCCAAATCGCGTTTTTGCCGGCGCTGATTTGCGTTGTGTCAGTGCTCGTGTTGTTTATTCCCGTTATTGGCGGCATTGCGGCTGCCATCGGCTTTTTGGCAGCTTGCATTGCGAGCGTGTGCGGTTCCGGCTTTGGAATCGAGTGGGGCCGTGATCTTTCGCTCAAGGTCGATGGCGGCATGGACCGTCCACTCATGCGCTCCACGTCGTTTGGTCTCGGAGTCTTTTCGAGCGTCATCTCGGTGGTGCTCGAGGTTATCGCTGCCATTCCCGTTATCGGTGTAGTGCTTTCGCTGGTGGAGGGCGTGGTAATTGGCGCCGCGGGCTCGTATTCTTATTACGGCTCTTATGCGCTCGAGGCTGCGCTGTTTGGCTCGCTTGGCCTGCTTGTCCTGGCGCTAATTGCCTCGGCGATTCTGGGTGTCTTCTTTAAGATGTTCGCCGACATCGCCGTGATGCACTTTGCGGTGACCGGTCGCGTCGAGAGCGCGTTTTCGCTCGATAAGGTCTGGGCGGCGTTTAAGCACAACAAGACCAAGCTGTTCTGTGCTTCGTTCCTTCCCGAGTTTTTGACGGGCCTGGTCGCCAACGTTGTCACATGGATCTTGACGGTCGTCTTTGGCGCCATTGCCTCTGTCGGTATGTATAGCTACTACTATCGTCCTACGGGTATTGAGGCAATTGTTACCGGCGGTGGCGTCACGCTCGCGCTGTTCTTGGTGCTGGTCGCTTTTGTCACCGTATTTCTTACGGTCTTTGGCAAGATACTCAAGCACCGTGCCGTTGGCTATTGGGCCGCACGCTATGCAAGCGAGTGGGCCGATGAGGATAAGGACGACGTCCTGACTTTTGTGTTGCCCTTCGAGAAGAAGTCCGCTCCTTCGGGTTACAGCGCTCCGGATGCTTCGCCGGCGCCTGCACCCGCTCCCGCGACCGAGTCTGAGCCGGCGCCCGAGTCTGAGACGGCATCTGAGCCCGAGCCTGCGCCTGAGCCTGAGCCGGCACCTGCACCTGAGCCGGCACCTGCACCTGAGTCGGCGTCCGAGCCAAGCTCCGACGAGGAACCTCAGGACGAGTAGCCATGCCGTCTGCCATTTGGGGACGGGGTAGAAATGGTAGAAATAGCGCTTGATAAATGAGCGGGGGCGGACGTGTCGAAACGTCCGCCCCCGCTTTGACATCGCGATGTGGCTATGACTGCGAGATGCCAGCGAATCGATTACTCGTCGTGCTTCTCCTCGCGGCGTGCGGCAGCGCGTGCGTCGTGGATGCCCTTGATCGCGGCATGGCGAGCCGTTCGGGCATCATGGATGGGGTCGCGAGCCCCGGCGGGGGGGGCGCTCGAGGATTTT
>URGG01000060.1 GCA_900547345.1 uncultured Collinsella sp.
ATGCGGTGGTCGTTGTGCGAATCGACCTCACCGCCGGTGAAGGCATCGACGCCCTTGATGATGAGGTCGTCGCCGGCAATACGCACCTGCGCGCCCAGCGCGGTGAGCTCGCGGGTGGTGGTGGCCAGGCGGTCGGATTCCTTGATACGCAGGCGGGCGCAATCGCGGATAAAGGTGCGGCCCTGTGCCAGCGAGGCCACGGCCGAGATAACGGGCACCAGGTCGGGAATGTCGTGGGCGCTCATCTCAAAGCCGGCGAGCTTGTCGGACTGCACGGTGGCGGCGTTGGTGGAGCGCACGATGCGGGCGCCAAAGCGCGAAAGCGCGGCAAGCACGTTGCGGTCGCCCTGTGCGGAGCTCAGGGACACGCCCTCGACGGTGATGGGGTCGGTGCCGATAGCGCCGGCACACAGCCAAAAGGCAGCGTTGGACCAGTCGCCCTCGACGGCCACGCTGCCGGGCGTGCGGTACGAGCCGCTGCTCACGCGGAAGTTCGTGACCTCGGGCTGGCCGTCCTTGGCCGGAATGCGCTCGACGTTGACCTCAACGCCAAAGGCCTTCATGGCCTGGATCGTTAGGTTGATGTAGGGGCGGCTCTCAATGAGGCCAGTCACCTGCACACAGGAGGGCTGGGCGAGCAACGGGGCTGCCAGCAGCAGGCCCGAGATGTACTGCGAGCTTACGTTGCCCGGCAGCACAAAGGTGCCCGGGCGCATGCGTCCGCTTGTCTTGAGCGGAAAACCGCCCAGACCCTGTAGGTCGCAGCCGGCGGCAATGATCTCGTCCGAGAGCGGGGACAGCGGGCGTGCGCCTAGGCGGCCCTGTCCCACAAAGGTTGCCTCTGCCCCCAGCGCGCAGGCGACGGGCAGCATAAAGCGGAGCGTGGAGCCGCTCTCGCCGCAGTCGAGCGTGCCGCCGGCAAGGGCCTTGAGCAGGCCAAACTCAACACTCTTCATGGTGGGGTGGACCTGGAAGCCGTCCTCGGCGGTCTCAATGCGAGCACCCAGGGCCGTGAGGCAACGCACCGTGGCCTCGATGTCGGCGCAGGTGGTGTTGCAGGTAACGTGCGTCTCGCCGTTGGCAAGCGCAGCGCAGATGATCAGGCGATGCGCCATCGACTTGGACGCGATGGCGGGAACGGTGCCCTTAAGCGGGGACGGGGTGATGCGGGCTAGCATGCGGATGCGTCTCCCTTCTGGCCGAGGCCTTCGGCAATGAGTTCGTGGAAAGCGGAAAGCGGCGTGCGGTCGATGCTGCAGCGGCCAATGCCGTGCGGAATCACCAGGTCGATAGTGTCACCGGCACGTTTTTTGTCGTGCAGCGCCTCGGCAAAGATGGCGTCGGCCGAAAGCTCGCAGCGGGTCTTGAGACCATGGCGGGCGCAGAGCTCCTCGATGTGGCCGGGAAGTTCGGCGTCGCAGACGCCGTGCAGGGCTGCGGCGCGCGTGATGATGCCCATGCCGATCGACACGCAGTTGCCGTGTCCAAGCTCAAAGTGCTCGCAGGCCTCGACGGCGTGTCCGGCGCTGTGTCCAAAGTTGAGGAGCTTGCGTTGGTTGGTTTCGCGCTCGTCGGCGACGACCACGGCGCGCTTGATGTCGATATTGCGGGCGATGATGAGTGCTACGCGGGCCACATCGCGGTTGAGCAGCTCCAGCGTGAGCGGGGTCTTCTCCAACTCGGCGAAGAGCTCGGGATCGGCGATCACGGCGTGCTTGACGACCTCGCCGCAGCCGTCGGCGAACTGCTCGGGCGTGAGGGTGGCCAGGCACCCTACGTCGGCGATAACCACGCTCGGCTGCCAAAAGGCGCCGGCCAAGTTCTTGCCGGCGGCCAGGTCGATGGCGGTCTTGCCGCCCACCGACGAATCCACCATGGCGAGCAGGCTCGTGGGGATCTGCACAAACTTGCAGCCGCGCATGTAGGTGGCGGCCACAAAGCCCGCCACGTCGCCCACGACGCCGCCGCCGAGCGCCACGATCACGTCGGAGCGCGAAAGCTCGTGCTCGGCCACAAACTCCAAAATGGCAACATAGGTTTCGGCGCGCTTGTGTGCTTCGCCGGCCTCGAAGGTGCAGACGCTTACCTCATAGCCTGACGCCTCCAGGCTCTGCTTAACGGGCATCTGGTAGAGCGGGCCTACGTTGGTGTCCGTCACGATGACAGCCTTGGTGCCGCCGGCAGTGGCGCGCACGAGCGGTCCCGCCTGCTCCAGCATAAACGTGCCAACATGCACCTGGTAGGGGCGTGCAGTGTCGATATCGATGGTAATCGCCATAAGCTATGGTCCTTTCGACCTGGCGTGATAGGTGGTCTAGTGGGAGGCCTCGTCGTCGAGTGCGCGCTTAATGCGGTCGCCCTCGGCAAGGAGATTCTCCAGATAGCGCTGGTCGCGGTCCTTGAGCGCACGGCTGTAGGCGCCGAGCGACTCGATCAGATGGTCGATCTCGAAGGCGAGCGCGTCGGCGTCGTCGATCATGAGCTCGGACCACATCTGCGGATTGAGGTGCGCCACGCGGGTGAGGTCGCGGTAGCTGCCGGCCGAAAAGCCGTGGTGGACCTGAGCGGTCGGGCTCTTAACATAGGCGTTGGATACCACGTGCGCAAGCTGGCTCGTGAAGGCGATGACGCGGTCGTGCTCGGCTGCGCTGGTCACGCTGAACTTGCCAAAGCCCAAGGGGCGCACCATCTCGCGTACCTGGCCCAAAAGCTCCAGCTTGAGTGCGTCGTTCACCGCGGGCGGCACGAGAACGAGTGGCGCGCCCTGGAACAGGTCGGCGCGGGAGTGCGCATAGCCCGAGTACTGCGTGCCCGCCATGGGGTGCGCGCCCACAAAGTAAAAGCCGTGCTCGCGTGCGAGCTCAAAGGCCCGCTCACACACAATGCCCTTGACGCCCACCGTGTCGATCACCACGGGGCCCATGATGGCCTCGGTATCGGTGGCATCGGCGAGGGCCCGGGGGGGGGCCTCGGGCCATAGCCCATGGCGAGTGCCTGGGCGTGCGCCTCGAGCCACTCGATGCAGGCTTCGGGGTAACAGGCCAGCACGATGATGTCGCACTCGCCGAGCGTCTCGTCGTTGAGCTCCCCGACGGCAGTGCCCATGCTGGCGGCCGTCATGACATCGTCATCGGGGTCCCAGGCCAGCACGCGGACGCCCGCCTGCGCATAGCCGCGGGCAAAGCTACCGCCGATGAGGCCAAGGCCGACGATGCCGGCGCACTTGGGGCCGCCCTGGTTAACACGCGCGTTTCTCACCGTACCCATGGGCTACTCCATGGTCTCTTGGCAGACAACCTCGCGGATGGCTCGGATGCGGCGCATGGTGTCGTCGAACTGATCGGGGGTGAGGGCCTGGGCGCCGTCGGACCAGGCGCGGCTCGGCTGGTCGTGGACCTCGATCTCCAAGCCGTTGGCACCGCAGGCGGTCGCGGCGAGCGCCATGGGCTCAACGTAGCGGGTGTAGCCGGTGGCGTGGCTGGGGTCGGCGACGACGGGCAGGTGCGACAGGTGGTGCAGCACCGGCACGGCGTTGAGGTCGAAGGTATTGCGGGTGCGGGTCTCGAAGGTGCGGATACCGCGCTCGCACAGGATGACGTTGTCGTTGCCCTCGCTCATGATGTACTCGGCTGCCATAAGCAGCTCGTCGATCGTGCCGGACATGCCGCGCTTGAGCAGAATCGGGGTCTGGGTCTTGCCGACCTCCTTGAGCAGGGGGAAGTTCTGGGCGTTGCGAGCGCCGATCTGCATGACGTCAATCTTCTTGTCCAAGAAGACCTGCACGTCGCGTGGATCCATGATCTCGGTGACGATCGGCATGTCGAGCTCGGCAGACGCCTCGCACAGCAGGTCGAGGCCGGCGGGGCCCATACCCTGGTAGGCGTAGGGGGAGGTGCGGGGCTTGTAGGCACCGCCGCGCAGCATCGTGGCGCCGGCGGCCTTTACGCGGCGTGCGATGCGAATGAGGTTCTCGCCCTCGACGGAGCAGGGGCCGGCGATGACTTGGAACTGGTCGCCGCCGATCTTGACGCCGTGGCCGCAGTCGATGACGGAGTCCTCGGGGTGGAACTTGCGGTTGGCACGCTTAAAAGGCTCGGAGACGCGCTGCACGCGCTCGACGACATCCATGGACTCGAGCAGGAACGGGTCGATCTTGGTCGTATCGCCCACCAGGCCGATGATGGTCTCGTTCTCGCCGCGCGAGACATCGGTCTTCAGGCCTTTTTTCTCAATCCAGCTGACGATATGGCCGACGGCCTCGTCGCTGGCGCTCTGCTTTAAAATTGCAATCATGGTGTGCCTCTCACCTCGATGGATAACTTTTGCAAAAACGGCCCGCAATGCGAGCCGTATATATATGGTGCATGAGAGTTTATACTATCTGACTCGCTTTTGCCTTCTAAAGTGGGCCGTTGCGCCGCGTCTTCCTCGGAATTGCAAAGCTTTTTCTTTTATTTTGTTAGCCCGTGGTGCACTTGGGTATAATACCAAATGTTGGCCCTATTAGCTCAGGGGATTAGAGCGTCTGCCTCCGGAGCAGAAGGCCGTTGGTTCGAATCCAACATGGGGCACCATCGAACGTAAGACCGTCCGAACCTCGCATGGTCCGGGCGGTTTTTCTTATACCGACGCGACGTGATGGGACGTGGTATGGCAGCAACGGATATCGAGCGCGGACTCTCGACCGCCGAGGTTGAGGAGCGCATCGCCGCCGGTAAGATCAACCGCAACATGGAGCTCAAGACCAAGTCGGTCAAAGAGCTCATCATCGAGAACCTCTGCACGCTGTTCAATTTGATCAACGTGATCTTGGCGTTCCTGGTCATTTTGACCGGTTCGTTTAAGAACCTGACGTTCCTGTTTGTGGTGTTCCTCAATACCGCTATTGGCGTCATTCAATCTATGCGGTCCAAGAAGATGGTCGATAAGCTCACGCTGCTGACCTCCAAGAAGGCCATCGCGGTGCGCGACGGCGCCGAGGTGGAGCTCGACCTGGACCAGATCGTGCTCGACGACATCATCCGCCTGGGGCGCGGCGACCAGATTCCCGCTGACGCCGTGGTGGTTTCGGGCGAGGCGCTCGTGAACGAGAGCCTGCTGACGGGCGAGAGCGACCTTATTAAGAAACAGCCCGGTTCCGAGCTCATGAGCGGCAGCTTTATCGACTCGGGCCTGCTGCGCGCCCGCGTGATCCATGTCGGCGCCGACAACTACGTGGCTAAAATTAATAACGAGGCGAAGTACGTCAAAAAGGTCAATTCCGAGATCATGAACGCGCTTAACGCCATCGTGCGCTTTGCGAGCATCATCATGATCCCGCTCGGTTTGGCGTTGTTTGCCTCGAGTGTGAGCGAGCTGTGGGATGCCGCGGGAACCCCGGGCGATAGCGCGCTTTCATGGTGCTTCTCCGAGCTGTTGGCTGGTCATGTGCCTTCGTCGGCGCTGCTGTCCACGGTGGGCGCCCTGCTGGGCATGATCCCGCAAGGCCTGGTGCTGCTGACCTCGTCGGTGCTCGCCATCGCCACGGTGCCGCCGCAAGGTGCTGGCGCAGCAGCTCTACTGCATCGAGACGCTCGCTCGCGTCGACGTACTGTGCCTGGACAAGACGGGCACCATTACCTCGGGTCGTATGGAGGTCGAGGGCACCTACCCGCTGCCTGTTGAGGGTGTTGGCTTTGGCGTGGACTCGGACGAGGCGGCTGTTCCCGTCGATACCACAGTGCTCGATTTTGCGCTGGCTAACGTGGCACGTGCGACCTCGGCCGATGCCAACGAGACATGCCAGGCGCTGCTCAACTATTACGCCGATCGCCCGGTCGAGGTGTCCGAGCCGCTGTCGGTCATTCCATTCTCGTCGTCTAAAAAATGGAGCGGCGCTTCGTTTGCGCAGGGCTCCTATGTGATGGGCGCCGCGCAGTTTGTGCTTTCGGAGCGTGTGTTTTCGCAGGTCGAGAACCGTGTCGCCGAGCTTGCCGATACCTGCCGCGTGCTCGTGGTGGCGCGCGTGGACGGCTTTACACCCGATGGCGATATGGTGGGCGAGGCCGAGCCCGTGGGCTTTGTGACCATCCGCGACGAGATTCGTACCTCGGCGGCCGAGACCATCGGCTACTTTAACGAGCAGGGCGTGACCCTCAACGTGATCAGTGGCGACGACCCGCGTACGGTGTCGTCGATCGCGCGCGTGGTGGGCGTGCCGGGGGCGGACGCTTATGTGGACGCCACGACGCTCGATACACCGGCCAAGCTTGATGCCGCAGTGGACCGCTACCATGTCTTTGGTCGTGTGACCCCGCAGCAGAAGCGCGAGCTCGTGCAGGCGCTCAAGCGCCGCGAGCACACCGTGGCCATGACGGGCGACGGCGTCAACGACGTGCTGGCGCTCAAGGAGGCCGACTGCTCCGTGGCCATGGCGGCCGGCTCCGATGCCGCGCGTAACGTGGCCGAGATCGTACTCGTCGACAACGACTTTGCCTCGATGCCCGCCGTGGTGGCCGAGGGCCGTCGCTCCATCAACAACCTGCAGCGTTCGGCCTCACTGTTCCTGACCAAGACGCTGTTCTCGATGGGCCTGGCGGCGCTGTGTATCGCGCTGCCGCCGTACCCCTTCGAGCCCATCCAGATGACGCTCATTAACTTCTTCTGCATCGGCGCGCCGGGCTTTGTGTTGGGCCTGGAGCCCAACAATGCTCGTGTGAAGGGTGCGTTTTTGAGCAACGTACTCAAGCGTGCACTGCCGGCGTCGATTGCGGTCATTTTGGCTGCGGCGCTCGATATCTTTGTGGCGCGCGTGTTTGGCTTTAGCCAGCTCACGCTGTCTACGATGTGCCTGCTTACGTCGTGCGCGGCGAGCGTCAGCCTAATCTGGCGCATCTCGCAGCCTCTCACGCCCTTACGTGTGGTGCTCTTTGTGTTTGTAGTCGCCGGCATCCTGGTGGGCGTTATCGGATTCCCGGAGCTGCTGTCTATTGCCAACCTGTCGATGGGCCAGATGGTTATCTTGGCTGTTATCGTGGTCTTTACCTGCTCGGTGTTCTTTAAGCTCGCCACGATGATGGATTCGCTCAAGCCGCGTCGTCGTCATGCCGCAACTGGTTTTGGCCGCGGTGTGCGCGTCCGCCTGGGTCGCGGTGGCGGCAAGGTGAGCTCGACGGGCTCGACGGCCGAACGTTTTGCCAAGCGCGTCGCCGCCGACATGGCGCAGCGCCGCGAAGATCGCACCGCTCGCGAGGCCGAGGCCCGCGCACTCGAGGGCGTGGCCCAGGCCCAGCCCAAGAAAAAGAAGAGTACCGGAGCTAAGCGCTCTCGTGTGACCAAGTCCGCCCAAGGCATCAAAGTCTCGATGCCAAGCAAAAAGAAGAAGTAGCTACGCGCCCTGGCGATGTTGAATTGGTGCCTTGCTCCTGTGGGGCCGTGGCGATGTTATGCTCTAACCTCGATTGTTTGAATTGCTTCGAAAAGAGGATGCCGTGATCTGCCCGCACTGCCTTAAGACTATCGAGGACGGCGCCTCGTTTTGCCCCTACTGCAACGCCTATGTGGGTCCGGGCGATGGTCCCGAGCACACCGAGTTCGTGTTCTGTGAGGGCTGCGGTGCCCGTCTTTCTCCGCATGATCGTACGTGCCCCAAATGCGGACGCCCCGCTCCGGGTATCCTCTCCGAGAACGCGGCCGCATCCGACCTAGCAGCGGGCCGCACGGCGGGCTTTCCGCGCCTAACGCAAGAGCAGATCGATACCGAGGTGCCGCATGCGCCGGCCTCTGCCGCTGCAGTGCTTTCGGATGCCGCTGATCCTAACGAGACCTGCGTGCTGCCGGCTTTCGATAAGGATTTCGGTATCCCCAAGGTCGATATTCCCACGCCGGTTTCCCTGCATGACGATCCTCAAAAACCCAAGCGCAAGGTGCATCCCGACGAGGACGCCTATCACAAGCACAAGCGTCATATCCCCAAGCCGCTCATCGTCATCGCGGTCCTTGCCGTCGTTTGCGGCGGTGCCTATTGGTTCGTGACGACCGATCCCATGGGTGTCATGCCTGGCTTCTACGACCAGTTTGGCCAGGCCGCGCAGACGACCTTCCCCACGCGCCAAAAGGGCGAGGCGACTGAGGACGATACCAAGCAGGACGATTCTGCCGAGGTGGTCCAGGAAGAAACCGTGCTCACCGATGATCAGCTCTATACCAGGCTCGACGGTCTGTATCAGACCATCGTGTCCTACGGTGACGAGGACCAGATCGGCGAGGTCATCGATTCCTTTAACAACGGCTATCTCCGAACGCCGCTGTCCACCCGTCAGGAGTTGTCGCAGAGTGCCTACGCCCTGCGCGACCAGATCAAAAAGACGCAAGATGAGCTCAACAACCTTAAGTACCAGGACGATACGGTCTATGCAGATGACATCGCCCACTTAAAGCAGCTTGCCGAGTGGATGTATGAGCGCGTCGACGTGATCTGTCAGAGCTGGGATATCTCGCTGGCCATTCCCGATGGCGAGTCGATGAGTTCCCACCAAAGCGAGATCCTGGCGCCCATCGCGCAGGGCGGCAACAGCGCGCTGAACCAGTACGACGCCAATGTGGGTTCCTGGAAGCCGCAGCAGCGTTCCTAAAATTAGTTCGCCATAGTCGGCATAACCTACGTGCGCAATTGATGTAAGCCTGTGCTTATTGCTACAATTCGTACAAATATGCTTTAAACGCACGAGGAAGGAACCACATGTTTGGTTTTAAGAAAGAGCTCTACACGCCCGAGTATCAGCTTGCCGGCGACGAGTGCGCCGTAATCGAGACGTCGAAGGGTACCATCAAGGTCAAGTTTGACGGCGAGGGCGCTCCCATTCATGTCGCGAACTTCTGCGAGCTTTCCACGATGGGTTTCTACGATGGCCTTAAGTTCCATCGCTATGTTCCCGGCTTCGTCATTCAGGGCGGCGACCCCAATACCCGCGATATGTCCGGCGCCGACGTCGCTGCCGGTCTTGAGGGCCCCGACGGCATGCCCGGTACCGGTGGCCCCGGCTACTGCATCAAGGGCGAGTTTGCCACCAATCCGCGCAACAGCCATGTCGATGGCGCCCTTGCCATGGCACGCTCCATGGACCCCGATTCCGCGGGTTCGCAGTTCTACTTCTGCCTGGGCGCCCAGCATAACCTCGATTCCGGTTACACCGTCTTTGGTACCACGGTCGAGGGTCTCGATGTGATTTCGCAGCTGCGTGCCGGCGACGAGATCGTCCATGTCGAGATCGTTCACGAGTAAAGGGGATTTCCTTGAATAGCCAGCTGATCCAACAGGGCCGCGCCGCTTACCGCGCGGGTGATTTTTCCGCTGCAGCCCAGATGCTTGGGGCGGCAAAGACTCCCGATGAGATTATGGGCGAGGCCGATCACCTTCGTGGTAACGCCTTGATGCACCTGGGCATGTATGCCGAGGCCGCCGAGGCCTACGCCGCCGCCCTCAACGACGGCACCTATGGCAAGCGCGGCGCGCTGCTCACCAACCGCGGCAAGGCGCTCGCCGCCGTGGGCGACTACACGACGGCCGCTCAGGCGTTCTCTGCTGCTACGCAGGACGCTTCTTATGCCACGCCGTTCAAGGCCTATCTGGGCCTGGGTAACGCGCTGTTCCAGTCGGGCGACTATGCCAACGCGGGTACTGCCTTCCGTCAGGCTGCCATCGATGGCGCCAATCCGGCTCCTGCCGCCGCGCTCGGCGAGCTCGGTCGTTGCTTCATCAAGCTCGGCCGTCCGGCGGATGCCGTGGAGACCTACCGCACGGCTATCGACTTTGCCGGCCCCCGCGACGACACGCGTGCGCTCAACGCCGGCATGGGTCAGGCGCTTTCTGCCGCCGGCCGTCCCTCCGACGCACTCGACGCCTTTAACGCCGCTACTGCCGATGGCATCTACCAGCTCACCTCCGAGCAGGCCGATGAGCTTGCCCGCGTGCACGATTCGCTTGCCGCGCTGTCTGCCCAGACGGCTATGGCCACGGCTCCGGCGCCCGCGATGGACGCTCCTGCCGTCGATCCGCTCGATCCTACGGGCGCGACCGGCCAGTTTATGCCCGATCCCTCGGATACCGGCTTCTTTACGCTGTCCGAGTCCGAGATGGTTCAGCAGGACCGTCAGGATCGTAAGCAGGCCAAGGTCCGTCGTCGTCATCGCCACACGGGTCTCAAAGTCTTCATCGTGCTGCTTCTGCTCATTTTGATTGCTGCGGGCGGTCTGGGCTTTGCCTACACGCGCGGCTTTGGCTTCCCGTCCCAGGAGTCTGTCGTTACCGATCTCTTCCAGGCTGCCGGCGACGGTGACACCGCAAAGGCCGAGTCTTGCCTGGCCTCGAGCCTGTCCGAGGACGCCAAGTCGATGATCATCTCCTCGATTCCGCAGGGTGCCACCGTGTCTGTCGAGGGCATGGATCAGTCCATGACCGAGACGACCGCCAAGGTTAAGGCTTCGCTGTCCAAGGGCGGCGAGCAGGAGTACACCGTCAAATTCGTGCGCTCCGATAACCATATCGGCTGGGCCGTTTCCTCGCTCGATATGGATTTCTCGGCTGCTGACAACCAGTAGTGACCTTATGAGATTTAGCTTTGCCCGGCGCTTCACCGCAAGTGAGGTGCCGGGCTTGCGCTAGTATGATGAGCTAGTAGTTTTCCAGCAATCATCCAACACATCAGGAGTTGCGTTGTTTTCTTTGATGGATATGTTCTTCGGTAGCTATGCGGGCGATCTTGCCATCGACCTCGGCACCGCAAATACGCTTGTCTCCGTGCGCGGCAAGGGCATCGTCATTCGCGAGCCCTCTGTTGTCGCCATCGACAAGAACGACGAGCGCATCCTGGCGGTCGGTATCGAGGCAAAGCGCATGCTCGGCCGTACGCCCGGCAACATCGTGGCCGTTCGTCCCCTGAAGGACGGCGTCATCGCCGACTTCGATGTTACCGAGGCCATGCTTCGCTACTTTATCGACAAGGCGTCCGAGAAGCGCTATCCGTGGACCCCGCGTCCGCGCGTTGTCGTCTGCGTTCCTTCCGGCGTCACGTCGGTCGAGAAGCGAGCTGTCTTTGAGGCCACGATCCAGGCCGGTGCCCGCCAGGCCTATCTGATCGAAGAGCCTATGGCCGCCGCTATCGGCGCCGACCTGCCCGTCGAGGAGCCCACCGGCTCCATGGTCATCGACATCGGCGGCGGTACCACCGAGGTTGCCGTTATCGCTATGGGCGGCATCGTCGTCTCACAGTCCATCCGTATTGCCGGTGACGAGTTCGACCAGGCTATCCTCACGCACGTTCGCGATGCCTATAACCTGGCCATCGGCGAGCGTACGGCAGAGGACATCAAGATCAAGGTCGGCTCCGCCGTGCCGCTCAAGGACGAGCTCGACGTCGAGGTCAACGGCCGCGACGTGATCACCGGTCTGCCCAAGACCGTGCGCATCGAGAGCGAGGAGATTCGTCGCGCGCTCAACAAGCCGCTTGACGAGATGGCCAAGGCCGTCAAGGACGCACTCGACGCTACGCCTCCCGATCTTGCCTCGGACCTTATGTACTACGGCATTTTGCTGACTGGTGGCGGCGCGCTGCTGCGCGGTCTCGACGTGCGCCTGCGCGATGAGACCGGTGTTTCGGTCAACGTCAGCCCCACGGCGCTCGATAACGTCGTTAACGGCTGTGCCCGCGTGCTCGAGGCCAATGCGTTTGATGGCGGCTTCGTCCAGACCAATGCTTAATTTCCAAAAGGTGGATTCCATTTGGTACGATCTTCGGGTTTCTCCACAAATCTGAATACCAAGCGACAATCAACGGGTATGCGCCCGTTGATTGTTTTCAGCCTGATTTCGGTGTTGCTGCTCACGTTTTACATCCGCGAGGGCGAGGCAGGACCGATTCATGCCGTGCGTTCGGGCGTAACGACGATTACCTCGCCGGTGCGCTTTGTGGGCTCGGCTGTGGCGG
>URGG01000061.1 GCA_900547345.1 uncultured Collinsella sp.
GACGTTTGCCCAGATAAAACCTGCCAAAATAAACCTGTCCCTTTTTGGCAGGTTTTAGCTCAGCAGCATGCGGTCGTTGGCGAGCTCACCGCCCGAGACCTCCTCGAACTTCTGCAGCAGGTCGGCTACGGTGAGCGACTTCTTCTCATCGCCCGCCACGTCGTAGATCACGTGGCCTTCGTGCATCATGATCAGACGGTTGCCCAGACGGATGGCGTCGTTCATGTTGTGCGTGACCATGAGCGTGGTCAGGTGGTTCTCGTCGACGATCTCCTCGGTCAGGTTGAGCACCTTAGAGGCCGTCTTGGGGTCGAGGGCCGCGGTGTGCTCGTCGAGCAGCAGCAGGCGCGGCCTGGTGAGCGTGGCCATCAGCAGGGTGAGTGCCTGGCGCTGGCCACCCGAGAGCAGGCCGACCTTGGCGTTGAGACGCGTGTCCAGACCAAGGTCCAGGCGCTTGAGCAACTCAACGTACTCATCTTTCTCGGCCTTGGTGACGCCCCACGAAAGGCCGCGACGCTGGCCGCGACGCTTGGCGAGGGCCAGGTTCTCGGCAATCTGCATGTCGGCAGCGGTACCGCGCATGGGGTCCTGAAACACGCGGCCCAGGTACTTGGCGCGCTGCGACTCGCTCAAGCGCGAGATGTCGGTGCCGTCGAGTTCAATAACGCCCGAATCGAGCGGGTACACGCCGGCGATCATGTTGAGCAGCGTGGACTTGCCGGCGCCGTTGCCGCCGATCACGGTTACAAAGTCGCCGTCATTCAGGGTAAGGTCGACGCCGGTGAGCGCGCGCTTCTCGGTGACGGTGCCCTTGTTAAAGGTCTTCTTGACGTGCGAGAGCTTAAGCATCTGCCTCATCCCCCTTCGTGTAGGAGCTGCGGAGCTTATAGCGCTCCCAAACCACGGGCACGCACAGGGCCACAGCGACAATTACGGCGGAGAGCAGCTTCATGTCGTTGGCGTCCATGCCCAACTGCAGCACGATGGCGCGGATAAGGAAGTACACCACGGAGCCAAAGACGGCGGAGGCAAGACGGACGCTAAACTGCGTGAGGCCGCCGGGCAGCAGACGGCCGAGCACCTCACCGATAACAATGGCGGCAAGACCGATAACGATGGCACCGGTGCCCATACCAATGTCGGCATACTTTTGGCTCTGGCAGATGAGCGCGCCCGAAAGGCCGATGAGGGCGTTGGAGAGCACGAGGGCGATCATCTTGGTGGAGTTGGTGTTGACGCCCAGAGCGCGGATCATGTACTCGTTGTTGCCGGTGGCTCGCAGCGCCGAGCCGATCTCGGTGCCAAAGAACCAATACAGGATGGCAACGATAGCCACGGCGAGCAGGATGCCCAAGATGATGGCAACGGTGGACTGCGGCAGACCGGCCATATTGCTGACGGCGGAGAACACGGTGCCCTTGGCAAGAATGGGCGTATTGGACTTGCCCATGATGCGCAGGTTGATGGACCACAGGCTGATCTGGGTGAGGATTCCGGCGAGGATCGCAGGAATCTCAAAGACGGTGGTCAAAATGCCCGTGACGGCGCCCGCGATGGCGCCGGCGCACATACCGGCCAGCACGGCGAACAGCGGGTCGACGTTGTTATTGACGATGAGCACAGCGCAGACGCAGCCGCCGAGGGCAAAGCTGCCGTCGCAGGTCATATCGGGAATGTCGAGCAGGCGGAACGTGATAAACACGCCAAGCACCATAATGCCCCAGAGGACGCCCTGCGAAACGGCGCCCTGCAATGCAATGAGCATGCTTCATACCTCCTAGAATAGGGTGGACACGTGATTTTCCATAATAGCGGTAACAATGTATAAAAGAGCTGCGGACAGACGTTTTGTTTTACCTGAAACAAGCAGGGCGGACGCCGGTCTACAGCGCCCGCCCCTGTGGCTCAGATATTGAATAACGCGGCTAAAGCGCGAGCACGGGCTCTAGACGCATGCCGCGTATGGCATTACGCGTCCAGAGCGGAAAGGTCGATGCCCAGGGCTTCGGCCATCTCGTCGTTCTTGACGACGACCAGGTCCTTGCTCGAGAGGTGCTTGATCGGCATGTCTTCGGGCTTGGCCTCGCCCTTCAGGATCTTAACGGCCATCTCGCCCGCGGCGTAGCCCAGGTCCTCATAGTTGATGGAGAGGGTGAACAGGCCGCCGGCCATGCACATACCCTCCTCGCCAGTCACGAAGGGAAGCTTGTTTTCCTTGCAGATCTGGCCGACCTGCGAGGCACCCGCGGCGATGGTGTTGTCGGTGGGGGAGTACAGCGCGTCGACCTTGCCCACGGCAGACTCGACGACGGACTGAATCTCGTTGGAGCTCGAGACGGTGAAGTCAGTGTACTCGAGGCCCAGCTTGTCGAGCTCCTTCTTGGCGGCCTTGATCTGGACGTCGGAGTTGGACTCGGCGGTGCAGTAGAGCAGGCCGACCTTTTTAACGTCGGGCAGGACCTTCTGCATCATCTCGAGCTGCTCGGCGACCGGGGTGAGGTCGGAAGCGCCCGTGACGTTGGTGCCGGGCTTGTCGTTGTCCTGGACCAGGCCGGAGGCGGCGTAGTCGGTGATGGCGCAGCCCACGATGGGGATATCGGCCGTGGCGCCGGCGGCAGCCTGCGCGGCGGGCGTGGCGATGGCATAAATCAGGTTGACGTTGTCGCCCACAAACTTGTCGGCAATGGACTTACACGTGGACTGGTCGTTCTGGGCGTTCTTCTGGTCGATCTTGACCTTAAGGCCGCTCTCTTTGATGGCCTTGACAAAGCCGTCGTTGGCGGCATCGAGTGCGGAATGCTCGGTGAGTTGCAGAACGCCGATGGTGTAGTCGGAACCGGCGGCAGCAGAGCCGGAACCAGAGTTGCCGCCGCATCCGGCGAGCGGGGCGAGCGCGAGCAGGCCGGCGGAGACCAGAAGGCTCCTGCGACTGATGGTGATGTCCTTCATATCATTACCCCCAGTATAAAAATGGCTGGAAACACTGCACTGGGACAAAGTGCAAGTGGAACTTATAGTAGCGCTGATGTCCATTTTTACAACAGCCTGGCGGGTTTTTTAATACAGAATCGGATGGGCGGTACGGGTAGTCGAATGGGCGGCGGAGGGTCTTATGCGGCGGAGGAGGAGTCGTCCTCCTCGTCGAGGGCGGCGAAGAGCTTCTTGCCGTCGAGGAGACGTGTGGTGACGTTTCTCATGCGGCCAATCTCTACGGTGCGCAGCGTGTCATCGGCACCTCGGGCGTCATAGACCGTTCCCAGCAAATACGAGATGCCATCGCGCTGCCTGATGGCAAAGGGGCGGAGTGTCATCCGTGCTACTTCGGTTTCGCCACGTGCCGTGACGCTCGAAATATCAAAACTCACCGTGGTTCCGTGGTCGATGGCCTGCTCGACGAGCTCGCACGTGTCGATGCGCTTGATGGGCGTGCGTGTTGCCTTGGTAGCCTTGCTGCCTGCGCTCGGAACGGGTTCGGGTGTATCGAGGTAGCCGCGAACGTCGGCACTCGCCATGGCAACTAAGTGCTGCGCCATGCTCTTGCGGATAGCGATAGGCGTGGAGCGGTTGCGCATGACCATACCGTGGAGCCGGATGATCTCTTCATCGGTGAGCGGACGGGTAAGAAGTTTGTAGCCCACGCCGCGTTTGTACTCAATTTCGTATCCGGCATGGCGAAGCGCGGAGATGGCGGTGTAGATGCTGCGCCGCGCCGCCGAGATGGGCATGCGGGCGGGGTCGTCGGGATGGGCGAGGCGCCGGATCAACTCATCGGAAAGCATGGCCTTGTCCTCGCCGGTGTTTTCGCTCAAGAGCTGCAGGATGCGAACGGCGCGATAGGCTGCCATCGAGGCGGCGCCTCTCGTCGTGGTGTCGTAGGTTTCAACAGCGGCTTCGGTCATGGTGCCCACGTCCTTTCCGTTTTGGGTGGCGACGGTATGGAGCCTAGGACGTGGGGCTTTCCCAGGGGCGCAGGGCGCTCTGGGCGGTCGGTAGTCGTCGGCAAACGGCGGGTCGAGTTTTCAACAGCCCTGCTCAACTGTCCAAAAACTTGCCAAAAGCTTGACGGATGCTGTTGAAAAAAGCGCCTCTCGACCGATGTCGAGAGGCGCTTGTGCGATGAGCGTTGGCGTGTGGCGACGCGAGCTAGCGTCCGACGATTAGAAGTCGGCGTTGCCCACGGTGCGCGGGTGCGGCAGGACGTCGCGGATGTTGCCCACGCCGGTCAGATACATGACCAAGCGCTCGAAGCCCAGACCGTAGCCGGCGTGCTTGCAGGAACCGTAGCGGCGCAGGTCAAGGTAGTACTTGTACTGCTCGGGATTCATGCCCAGGTCCTTGATGCGGGCCTCGAGCAGATCCAGGCGCTCCTCGCGCTGGGAGCCACCGATGATCTCGCCGATGCCCGGCACCAGGCAGTCGGCGGCGGCGACGGTCTTGCCGTCTTCGTTCATGCGCATGTAGAAGGCCTTGATCTCGGCCGGGTAGTCGGTCACAAAAGTCGGTCGCTTAAAGTGTTCCTCGGTCAGGAAACGCTCGTGCTCGGTTTGCAGGTCGATGCCCCAGCTCACGGGATAGTCAAACTCGTGACCGGCGGCGACGGCCTGCTCCAGGATTTCGACGGCCTCGGTATAGGTGACGCGGGCGAAGTCGGAGTTGGCGACATGGTCCAGGCGCTCGAGCAGACCCTTGTCCACAAACTTGTTGAGCATATTGAGCTCGTCGGGGCAGGTGGCCATAACGTCCTTAAGGACGTACTTGAGCATGGCCTCGGCGTTGTCCATGTAGTCGTTGAGGTCGGCGAAGGCCATCTCGGGCTCGATCATCCAAAACTCGGCGGCGTGGCGCGTGGTGTTGGAGTTTTCGGCGCGGAAGGTGGGGCCAAAGGTGTACACGTCGCCAAAGGCCATGGCAAAGTTCTCGGCATTGAGCTGGCCGGACACGGTGAGGCTTGCATGCTTGCCAAAGAAGTCCTGACTCCAGTCGACCTCGCCGGACTCGGTGAGGGGCGGATTTTTGGGGTCGAGCGTGGTCACGCGGAACATCTCGCCGGCGCCTTCGCAGTCACTCGTGGTGATGATGGGGGTGTTGACGTAGACAAAACCCTGCTCCTGGAAGAAGCGGTGGATGGCGGCAGCCGCGACAGAGCGGATGCGGAACACGGCGCGGAACAGGTTGGTGCGCGGGCGCAGGTGCTGCTGGGTGCGCAGGAACTCGACGGTTGCGCGCTTCTTCTGCAGCGGGTAATCCGGGGCGCTCGTGCCCTCGACCTCGATGGAAGTGGCAGAAAGCTCGAAAGGCTGGGGTGCATCGGGGGTCAGTTTGACGGTGCCGGTGCAAATGAGTGCGGCCGAGACGTTTTGATGTGCGATCTCGTCGTAGTTGTCGAGTGCCTCGCGGTTCATGACGACCTGCAGGTCGCGGAAGCAGCTGCCGTCGTTGAGCGTAACAAAGCCAAAGTTCTTCATGTCGCGGACGGACTTAACCCAGCCGGCGACGGTGACGGTCTGGCCGCCGAGCGACTCGGCATCGGCATAGAGCTGCGCGATTTTGGTGCGGTTCACGTATCCTCCCATAACGGTTGAATGATAGTTATCCATACAGTTCGATATTCTAGCAGCTCGGCTCATTTGGGCTATACAGATAAGGCATTGGCGGGATGGTTTTTCAAACGAAAAGCGCCCGCGGCCAAATGGTCGCGGGCGCTTGACGAGGTGCCTTTTGGCTGTATGGCGCGGGGCCTGGCTACTTGGTCTTGGCTACCAGCAGCGGGTCGCCAAGCTTGACGAGCGGGTTGCCGCCGATAAGCGTTCCAGACTCGCCGACATGGTCGATACTCTTAAGACGATCGAGCTCGGAGACGATGACGGTTACGATGTCCTCGTGACCAGCGGCCTTAATGGCCTCGCGGTCGAAGCTGATGAGCGGCTGGCCTGCCTTGACCACATCGCCCATCTCGACAAAGCGGGCAAAACCCTTGCCGTTCATTTCCACGGTGCCCAGGCCGACATGGATGAACACGCGAAGACCGTCCTCGGTGATCATGCCAATGGAGTGGTTGGTGACAGTGGTGGCGCCGATGCGGCCGTTGGCGGGCGCATAGATGGTGCCGGTAATGGGCTCGATGCCATAGCCCTGGCCAAGCATGCCCGAGGCGATCGTCTCGTCGGGAACCTCGTCCAGGTTGACGAGCACGCCGTTGACGGGGGCATAGATGACGCCTTCGCGGGTAGCGAAGCTTGCTGCGGGCGGAACGGACGCCTCGCCGGTCGAGGTGAAGGTGGACTTAAGCGAATCGAGCAGACCCATAGTTGCCTCCAACTTAAATAGGCGCATATCGCGCGTTTGGTTTGCCGGAAACGTTTCACATGTGTTTCGCGGCTTGGTCAACGCCCCTATTCTACGCTGCTCAACGATACCTCTGAACTGGGATTATGTGATATATCAGTTGAAGGGAAACTTATTGCCGGAGTGTTTCTGCGCCACGGGTTCAAGTGGGGTACGCTTGAAGGCGAAAAACAAGGGCGCATAATTTGCGCGAAGGGAGCACATATGATTGTCGAGAACCATGCGCTGTGGGGCGAGGAGCCGACCGAGGATTATCCGGCGACGTTTACGTATTTGGGTGCCGAGCCGTTGCCCGATAAACCGAATGGCCGCCGCCCCGCGGTGATTATCTGTGGCGGAGGTGCGTTTACGCATATCGCTCCGCATGAGCAGGATCCTGTGGCGTTTGCGTTTTTGGATCACGGTTACCAGGCCTTTGTGCTCAACTATGTCACGAGTTCTACGGGTGACGTGAGCTTTCCGCACCCCCAGGCAGATCTTGCCAAGATGGTCGCCACGGTGCGCGCCAACGCCGACGAGTGGCATGTCGATCCTAAGCGCGTGTGCGTCGTGGGCTTTTCTGCTGGCGGCATGATTTGCGCCTCGCTGGCAACACAGTGGAAGACCGGCCCCTTTGCGGCACTTGCCGGGGCGCGTCCGGACGACATTCGTCCCGATGCCGTGGTGCTGGGCTATCCATTGCTCGACTTTGCCTATGTGCGCGACATGCAGACGCGCGATCCGCGCATTGACTTGCGTGTGCCCAAGACGGGCGGCAAGACGGGGCGCGATTTGCTCAACGACTACCTGTCGATGGTGACGGGCGGCGAGGCAACTGACGAGCATCTGGCCGACATCTGCCCCACCACGCATGTTTCGCGTCAGATGCCACCGACCTTTGTGTGGGGCGTGTCCGACGACAAAACGGCGCCGATCGCGCAGGTCTATCCGTTTGCCCAACGCATGGCAGAGGAGGGCGTCCCTTGCGAGATGCACGTCTTTGACCAAGGTGGTCACGGCCTTTCGCTCGGCAACGCCAACACCGCGGTCGACAACGAGGACAAGCAGGTGGCGGTCCGTCCCTGGATCCGCCTAGCCTTCCGCTTCCTGGAGCGCCACGGGTTTTAGTTACGGCGTTTTACCAAACGCCGTAACCACTTGACGCTGCAAGCCCGCCAGGGCGGCAATCTGACGTTCAGCTTCGGCGGCATGACCAGAAGGTCAATGCCGCCTCGCTTCAAGGCACCTTGCTCGCTCTGGCGGGCTTTCGCTGTCCGCGCCAAAACATCGGCGTTGCCATGGCCCAGATGCGGCACTCGGGGACGTTCCTTTTGTGCCGGCACTTGGGGACGTTCCTTGCAGCAATCTGTCGATTGAACGTCGTTGTGTGTTCACGCTATCATGTAAGCTTAAAATTGGTTAGCCATGGCAAACGGTTAGCCATGGTGAACATAAATGCAACGCCCTGTGGGCGTCGGGGGAGGAACACGGACGTGAAGCTCGATACGCTCGAGATCGGAAAAGACGCCGTTGTCGCATCGGTGGCATCGGACGATCAGGCACTCCGACAGCATATTTTGGACATGGGCCTAACGCCGGGCACCGAAGTCACCATGATGAAGTACGCCCCCATGGGCGATCCGCTCGAGATCCGCCTGCGTGGCTACGAGTTGACACTGCGCAAGGACGATGCCGCTCGCATCGAGCTCGTGGGTATTCACGACACCGATACGGGTCCGCGCGCTAACGCCGCAATCGGCACGACGGAGCATCCGGCCCTGGGCGAGGGGACGTATTCGCCCCGTGCGGCAAAGACGGCCGTGCCAGAGGGCGCGCCGCTGCACTTTGCCCTCGCCGGCAACCAAAACTGCGGCAAGACCACGTTATTCAACCAGCTGACGGGCTCCAGCCAGCACGTCGGTAACTTTCCCGGCGTGACGGTCGACCGCAAAGATGGCACCATCCGTAACCATCCCGAGGCGAGCGTTACCGACCTGCCCGGCATTTACTCCCTGTCGCCGTACACAGGCGAGGAGGTCGTGAGCCGTCAGTTCATCCTCGACGAGCGTCCGGACGCCATCATCGACATCATTGACGCCACCAACATCGAGCGCAACCTGTACCTGACACTGCAGCTCATGGAGCTTGACCGTCCTATGGTCATCGCGCTCAACATGATGGACGAGGTGACCGCCAACGGCGGCGCCGTAGACGTCAACTTGCTCGAGAGCCTGTTGGGCGTGCCCGTTGTCCCCATTAGCGCTGCCCGCAACGAGGGCATCGGCGAGCTGGTGGACCACGCCCTGCACGTGGCGCGGTTCCGCGAGCGCCCTGGTCGCCTGGACTTTTGCGCGCCCGACGGTCCGGACGGCGGTGCGCTGCATCGCTGCATCCACGGTATTGCTAACCTGATCGAGGACCATGCCGTGACGGCGCACATCCCGGTGCGCTTTGCGGCGACCAAGCTGGTCGAGGGCGATGAGCTGGTAACCGAGGCGCTTCACCTGGATCGCAATGAGCTCGACGCTATCGAGCACATCATCACCCAGATGGAGGGCGAGGCCGGCACCGACCGCCTATCTGCGCTGGCCGATATGCGTTTTAGCTTTATCGGCGACGTGTGCGGGCGTTGCGTCGTCAAGCCGCACGAGAGCCGCGAGCACGTGCGCTCCGTCAAGATTGACCGCATCCTGACAGGTCGTTACACAGCCATTCCGGCGTTTCTGGTGATCATGGGCCTCGTCTTTTGGCTGACGTTTGGCGTGATCGGCGCGGCGTTGCAGGGACTCATGGAGGACGGTATCGCTGCCATCATCGCCTCGGCCGATGCGGGCCTCAAGGCGTTCGGTACCAACGACGTGGTGCGCTCGCTGGCTGTCGACGGCGTGCTTACGGGCGTGGGCAGTGTGCTGACCTTCCTGCCGATTATCGTCGTGCTCTTTTTGTTCCTCTCCATTCTGGAAGACTCCGGATACATGGCGCGCGTGGCCTTTGTCATGGATAAGGTGCTGCGTCGTTTTGGCCTGTCGGGCCGCAGCTTTGTACCCATGCTCGTCGGGTTTGGCTGCACCGTGCCGGCTATCATGTCGACCCGTACGCTCCCATCCGAGCACGACCGCAAGATGACGGTCATGCTCACGCCGTTCATGAGCTGCTCGGCCAAGTTGCCGGTCTATGGTCTGCTGTGCGGGGCGTTTTTCCCACAGGCGACGGTTCCCGCCATGGTCTCGCTCTATCTGATCGGCATTGCGGTTGGCTGTATCGCGGCTTTGGTACTCAACCGCACGGCATTTAAGGGCGACCCGGTGCCGTTTATCATGGAGCTGCCCAATTACCGCCTGCCGAGCGTCAAGACGACGGTGATGCTGGCATGGGATAAGGCCAAAGACTTTATTACCAGGGCCTTTACCATTATCTTTGCCGCTACCGTGGTCATCTGGTTCCTTCAGACGTTCGACATCCGCTTTAATGTGGTCGCCGATCAGTCGCAGAGTCTGCTTGCGGGTCTCGGCAGCATCATTGCGCCGGCGCTGACGCCGCTTGGGTTTGGCGACTGGCGTGCATCCACGGCGCTCGTCACCGGACTTATCGCCAAGGAGAGTGTCATCTCGACCCTCACGGTGCTTTTGGGCGCGACCTCGCCCGCGGCACTGTCGACCATGTTTTCGCCGTTCACTGCCTATGTGTTCCTGGTCTTTACGCTGCTGTACCCGCCCTGTGTGGCAGCCATCGGCGCCGTCAAGAGCGAGCTGGGCGCGCGCTACGCCGTTGCCGTGTTCGCGTTTCAAGTGACGGTCGCCTGGATCGTGGCGTTTGTCGTGCATTCGGCGGGCATATTGCTGGGGCTGGCTTAGTTATGAATTGACGGCGCAACCTCTGTGTATCGAATTGTTTTCGGCCCCGCATCTGTACTGACGGATGCGGGGCCGTTGCTATATAATCGCCTCAGCTCAAAACGATTGGAGACGTTATATATGACTCAGACAAGGCAAGACGGCATCACGCTCAAGCAGTGGCTCCCACTCGTCGGGCTCACCTGCTGTGCGTTCGTGTTCAACACGTCGGAGTTTATGCCCATCGGCCTTTTGACTGATATCGCCGCGTCGTTCTCGCTCACCGAGGCCCAGGCGGGCATCATGATCTCGGTCTATGCCTGGGGCGTCATGCTGCTGTCGCTGCCGCTCATGGTGTTCGCCTCGCGCTTTGAGTTCAAGCGGATGCTGCTGGGCGTGCTGGCCGTGTTCTCGCTCGGTCAGTTCCTGTCCGCTGTGGCGCCGACCTATCCCATCCTGGTCTGCGCGCGCCTGGTGGTCGCTTGCGCACATGCCGTGTTCTGGTCAGTCGCCTCGATTATGGCCTCGCGCCTGGTCGACACTCGCCACGGCGCGCTCGCCATCAGCATGATCGCTACGGGCTCGTCCATCGCGCAGATCTTTGGCCTGCCGCTCGGTCGCGCCATTGGCTTGGCCGTGGGCTGGCGCATGACGTTTGCCGTGGTCGGGGGCCTCTCAGCCATCGCGGCCGTCTACCAGGCAGCGGTGTTCCCGGCCATGCCGGCGGGTGAGCGCTTTACCGTCAGACAGCTGCCTGAGCTGCTCAAGAACCCGCTCCTCATCGCGCTCTACGCAGTCACGGTCTTCATGGCGACCGGCTATTACGCAAGCTACAGCTATATCGAGCCTTTCCTGGCTCAGGTCGCCCATGTCGACGCAAGCGCTATCACCATGACGCTGACGGCGTTCGGCTGCTCCGGTCTGCTCGGAAGCTGGCTGTTCGGCCGCCTGTTCGATGGGCATCGCTTCCCGTTCTTGGCTATCACGCTCTCCGGCGTGCCGGTGGCCCTGCTGCTCATGGGGCCGGCCGCATCGTCGCTCGTGACAGTGCTTGCCGTCTGCGCACTGTGGGGTTGCTGCGCCACGGCCTTTAACGTGGCGTTTCAGGCCGAGCTCATCAAGCACACGCCGGCAGATTCGTCGGCCGTCGCCATGTCGATCTTCTCGGGCCTGTTCAATCTGGGCATTGGCACGGGTACCGCGATCGGCGGAGCCGTGGTTTCGGGTCCCGGTATCGCCTGGATCGGCTTCGCGGGCGGGTCGATTGCCGTCGTGGGCGTCATCCTCGCTATCACGGTGATGTTCCCGGCCATACGCCGCGCAAAGTCTGTCGCCTAATCACGTTTCCTCATCAGTTGCGGTGGAATAGTTCCTGTTTAAGGCCTCTGAAGGTCCAAGCAGGATCTCTTCCGTTACTCGATCTCCCAAGTCGCGCCCGAATGCAGCAACTCGTCCACCG
>URGG01000062.1 GCA_900547345.1 uncultured Collinsella sp.
GAAGGGGCCGGTGCGGCTTTCCGGCGTATTGCTGGAGGTGGACGGGAAAACCGGCAAGGCAGTTTCCATCAAGCGGGTAAATGTGGACGGATAAACTGAACATCTGCTGAACAAATGGCCTGCATACTTGCCAGAACCAAAAAAGTATAGTATAATAAAAAATCAGCAAAAACCATGCGGCCGCCCCAAAACGGCCGCCACCAAAACGGAGGGATACGATGATAGGCTACGAAAACTGGGTACCGTGGAGATCTCGCAGGAATACTTTGCCAACCTGATCGGCATGGCGGCCTCCGAGTGCTATGGCGTTGCCGGAATGATCAATTCCACCTACCAGGGACTGCGCTACGCCATCACCAAAAGTGATGTGCCCGATAAGGGCGTGCGTGTAAAAACCACCGACGGCAAACTGATCGTTGATATTCACATTGCTGTGACCTACGGCATCAATATCAGCGCCATCGTGCAGAGCATCATCCACAATGTGCGCTATACGGTGGAGGAATGCACCGGCTTTAAGGTAGCGCGCGTAAATGTATATGTGGATGAGATGACCGCGTAAAACGGCTCTCGCTTTATTATTGCAATTTGCAGGGAGCGCCGCGCGGCGCACCCGGAAGGAGCGTACGATTTGATCACCGCAAAGCAGCTGTCGGAGGCGTATATCTCCGGCGCCAATAATATTGAAAACAACCGCCAAAAGGTAGACGCCCTGAATGTATTTCCCGTCCCGGACGGCGATACCGGCACCAACATGTCGCTCACGCTCGCCTCGGTGACCAAGGAGCTCTCTGTCCTTCCCGCCGATGCCGATATGGAGGCCATCGCCGGTGCCATCACCCACGGCTCTCTCATGGGCGCTCGCGGTAACTCCGGCGTTATTACCTCGCAGATTCTTCGCGGCGTGGCCGAGGGCCTTGTCTCTGCCGACGAGCCTATTACGTCCGCCAATATTGCCTTCGCCTTCCGTCGTGCCGTCAAGGTCGCCTTCCAGGCCGTCCGCAAGCCCATCGAGGGCACGATCCTCACGGTCCTGCGCGATGTCTCGACCAAGGCCGATGAGTGCGAGAAGAAGAAGTTCTCGGCCGAGGATGCGCTCGATGCTATCGTCGTCGAGGCGTACCAGTCCGTTGCTCGCACGCCCGACCTGCTGCCCGTTCTGAAGGAGAACGGCGTGGTCGACTCCGGCGCCTTTGGCTTTGCCATCTTCCTGGAGAACTTTGTTGCCGCCGCGCTTGGCCGCAGCACCGTTGTCGAGGATTTCTCCGCCACGTTTGATTCCGCTGGCTCTGCCCGCGATGCGGCCCTTGGTCGCGTTGAGATCGAGGCCAACGACGACTGGGAGGGCTCGGAGTTCCGCTACTGCAACGAGTTCCTCTTTAAGGCCGACGCCCCGTTTGACGAGGACGAGTGCCTTAAGTTCCTGGGTTCCATGGGCGACTGCGAACTGCTCGTGGGTGCCTACCCCGATTACAAGATCCATGTGCACTCCAACACCCCCAACCTGGTGCTCGAGCACATGCTGCAGCTCGGTCAGATTTACGAGGTCTTTATCCACAACATGGAGATGGAGGCCCACGACCGTACCGCCAAGATTCACGAGGACCAGGAAAAGGCCGCCGAGCCCGCGAAGGCCCTGGGCTTTGTCGCCGTTGCCGCCGGTTCCGGCGAGGCCGACATCCTTAAGTCCCTCGGCGTCGACGTGATCGTGTCGGGTGGCCAGACCATGAACCCCTCGACCGCCGACCTGCTGGGCGCGGTGGACCAGGTCAACGCGACCTCGGTCATCATCCTGCCCAATAACGGCAACATCCGCATGGCTGCCGAGGCTGCCGCTTCTGCCTGCACGGACAAGAAGGTTGCCGTCGTTCCCACCAAGACCGTCCCGCAGGCGTTCTCCGCGCTGTTCGCGGTCCTGCCCGATTCCGAGCTCGAGGACGCCGTCGCCGCCATGGTCGACGCCATCAGCGAGGTCCGCGATGGCGAGGTCACCCGCGCTGTGCGCGACTCCAGCGCCTCCGACGGCTCGCCGATTCACTCCGGTGACGTCATGGGTATCATCGCCGGCTCCATCGACGTGGTCGGCTCCGACGTGAAGCAGGTCACGCTCGACTGCATCAACCGCATGCAGGAGGAAGAGGAGGGCGACGCACTGACGATTCTGGCCGGCGAGGAGCTGTCCGATGAGGCCTTCCAGGAGATCGTCGACGCTATCGAGGAGGCTCAGCCCGACTTGGAGATTGACGCCCATCGTGGCGAGCAGCCGCTCTATCCCGTGATTTTCTCGATCGAGTAGGCATCTCGTCATGTCCGAGCTGTGCTCCGTGCCGCGCGTCTCGGAGCGCTTTGCCCAGAGCAATGCGCTCGATGAAGATATCGCGCGACTCAAATATGTTTCGGGTAAACGTGAGGAGGCCCTTCGCCGTCTGGGAATTCGGACGGTGGGGGACCTCCTTCTCCATATCCCTCATCGATACCTGGACTTTACCCGTTCGTGGTCCATCGAGATGGCGCCCATCGGTACCATGTGCACCATCATCGCCACGGTCGACCGTATCGTCCAAAAGCAGCCGCGTCCGCGCATGCAGGTGACCGAGGTCTCACTCGTTGACGAGACGGGCGTGCTGCAGGTCGCCTTTTTCCGCCAGCCCTGGATTGCCCAGCAGCTTAAGCAGGGCGACCGCCTGGCCGTGATGGGCAAGGTCGAGTTTGCCTACGGCTTTAAGCAGATGGCCTCGCCGCACTTTGAAAAGCTCGAGGACGGGCGTGCCGCAGGCACCATCCTGCCGGTCCATTACGTGAGTGATGGCGTGAGCCAGGCGTGGATGCGCCGCATCGTAAGCGGCGCGCTCGAGGTCGTCGGCAATCCGTTCGATCCGATTCCCGCGCCGCTGCGCGCAAAGCGGAAGCTCATGAGCAATGCCCGCGCGTTGCGCTCAATCCATTTTCCATCGAGTATGGCAGAGCGCGACATCGCGCGTCGTCGCCTGGCCTACGAGGAGTGCCTCTACCTGCAGCTGGCGTTGCGTCTGCGCAACGACGGCGGCCTGGTCGATGTGGTGCCCTATGCCCACACCGCGGGCGAGCACCTGGCCGCGCTCAAGCAAGCCCTGCCGTTTTCGCTGAGCGACGAGCAGGAGGCCGCGTTCCAGGATATCCTGCGCGATATGTGCGATGACGGGCGTGTGATGAACCGCCTGCTGTTGGGTGATGTCGGTACCGGTAAGACCGCCGTTGCCGCCTGCGCACTGGCTGTGGCTGCCGATAGCGGCACGCAGGCCTGCGTTATGGCGCCCACGGGCGTGCTGGCGCGCCAATATGCCGATAAGACCGGCCCTCTGCTCTCACAGGCCGGCATGTCCTGGGCGCTTCTGACGGGTGCCACGCCGGCTGCAGAGCGCGAGCGCATCCATGCACAGCTGAAATCGGGCGAGCTTAATGTGCTCTTTGGCACCCACGCGGTGCTTTCGGATAACGTTGCGTTCAAGCATCTATCGCTCGTGGTCATCGATGAGCAGCACCGCTTTGGTGTGGGCCAGCGCAACGCTCTGCGCGCGAAGGGCCCCGGTGCCGATCTGCTCGTTATGACGGCAACGCCCATCCCGCGTACGCTGGCGCTTTCGGTCTACGGCGATCTGGATACGAGCATCATCCGCCACCGGCCTGTTCCGGGTGCCGGTGTGACCACGCGCGTGCTCACCGAGTCGAGCCGCGACCTCGCCTATGGCGCCATTCGCGAGGCGCATGAAAAGGGTCAGCAGGCCTACGTGATTTGCCCGCTCGTGGAGCCGAGCGATTCGGCCGATGAGTTGGAGGACGTACCCGGTATCGCCCGCGACGAGGAGGGCCGCGTGACGGTCCCCGTGCCGCTTCACGATACGGCAACCGAGCTCGACCGACTGCGTCTTGCGTTGCCGGGGCTTACCGTCGAGCGCCTTCACGGCCGTATGCCGGCGGGGGAGAAGGATCGGGTCATCGATGCCTTCAAGCGTGGCGAGATTGACGTGCTCGTCTCGACTACGGTGGTCGAGGTGGGCGTCGACGTGCCCAATGCCACCGTCATGGTTATCGAGAACGGTGAGCGCTTTGGTTTGGCTGCCCTGCACCAGCTGCGCGGTCGCGTGGGCCGTGGCAGCGTGTCGGGCACGTGCCTGGTCATGACGCACTCCAAGGGCAACGGCGGCGCATCGGCGGCACAAGACCGTCTCCAGTCGCTCGAAAAGACCTCGGACGGCTTTACGCTCGCCCAGATGGACCTGCGCCTGCGCCATGAAGGCGAGATCCTGGGTTATCGTCAGCATGGTGGTGTGACCCTGCGCTTTGTCGACCTGGACGCCGATGAGGACCTTATCGAATGGGCCCATTTGGACGCGGTCGAGCTCTTGCGGTATGCTTGCAACCTTGACTCTGTGGCGACGCGTCCCTTGCGCGACGCGGTCGCCATGCGTTATCGACATATCTTTAAGGAGGTCAGCGGAGGATGAGAATCATCGGCGGCGAATGGCGCGGTCGTAAGATCGAGGAGCCCCGTGGTCGCGATGTCACCCGCCCCACGACTGATCGCGTGCGCGAGGCGTGCGCATCTATGGTCATGTCGGCATTCGATTTCGATCTGGACGAGGTCCGTGTGCTGGACGCCTTTGGCGGCTCCGGTGCCCTAGGTATCGAGATGCTCTCTCGTGGGGCCCGCTCGCTCACGACGTTTGAGATCGATCGCAACGCCGCGCGGCTCATTACCAAGAATATCGAGTCGCTCTGCCGTGACCGTGCGCGTTGGCGCGTGGTAACGGGCGACATGCTGATGAGTGCCTCGCGCGGTCGTGTGCCGGGCGGCCCCTTTGATCTGGTCCTGCTCGACCCGCCGTATGCTTTTGGCGCCGAGCCGGTCGAGGAACTGCTGCAGAATCTGGCTCAGCAGGGTCTGCTTGCGCCTGGCGCTTATGCCCTGTTTGAGCATGCCTCCGCCGATGCGGGCGCGCATCCGGCAGGCTTTGAGACTGTACGTGAGAAGCGCTACGGCATTACCTCGGTCGACCTGCTTCGTTGGGTCGGCGATGACGACGGTGAGGACGATAGTGCCGTCACCGATGCCGATAACAACGATGCCACGACGTTTCAGGAGGACGCTCATGAGTGACACCATCAACCGCGTGATCGTCCCGGGCACCTTTGATCCCATCACGTTTGGCCATATCGATGTGATCCGCCGCGCCCGCCGCATCTTTCCCAGCGTGATCGTCGCTGTTGCCGAGTCGCAGGGTAAAAACGGTGTGGGCACCACGTTTACGCTCGATGAGCGCGTGGCGCTGGCCCGCGAGGCGCTCGGTGATATCGACGGCGTTGAGGTCCTGCCCTTTACCGGCCTCTTGGTCGACTTCGCTCGTGAGCAGGGGGCGGGGGCCGTGGTCAAGGGCCTGCGCGCCATGACCGACTTTGAGTACGAGCTGCAGCAGGCCGACCTCAACTATCGCTTGGATAACGAGCTGGAGTCCATCTTTGTCATGAGCGCGCCGCAGTACGGCTATATCTCGAGCTCGGTTGTTCGCCAGATCGCCTCGCTCGGTAGTGACGTATCGACGTTTGTCCCGTCCAACGTGGTCGAAGCGCTCAAACATCGCTTTTCGTGACGTTTCTTATTGCCTGGTGGCATGTGGTAAACTAGCACGATGATATGTTACCTATGAAAGGAGACTGGATGCCGGGCGAGAATTTTCCTGGCGATAGGATCGTCAGCTTGGTCGATGAGCTCGAAGGGCTGATCGAGGAAGCCAAGCCGCCTTTCGGCAAGAACGCTCAGTTCAAGGTCATCGACGCCGACGTGTTCTTCAACATTCTCGACGAGATCCGCATGAGCTATCCCGAGGAGTGGCAGAAGTCCCGCCGTATCCTTAAGGAGCGCGAGGAGCTCATGGCTTCCGCCGCCGCTCAGGCCGATTCCATCATTGCCGATGCTCAGCAGCAGGCCCTCACCATTGCCGGTGAGCAGGAGATCGTCCGCCTTGCGCAGCAGCAGGCCGACGACATCCGCGATCGTGCCCAGCAGTACGAGCGCGAGACGCGTTATGCTGCCGAGGACTATGCAGAGCAGGTCTTTACGCACCTGGAGGAGAACCTCAAGAGCCTGACCGGCACCGTTACCCGTTGCCGTCAGCAGCTCAACGAGGGTGCCGCCCAACAGAATGGTCAGTGGTAATGGCTGAGTTCCCGAGCGTTACCGTCGATCTTTCCGAGCAGCTCGAGTTTCCTGGAGATTCGTATCCGCTGACCGGTAAGGTCGATGTCGCCACCTACACGGTGGGCGAGAAGGAGTACCAGCTTCAGGACGGCATCGACTACGACGTTGTCTTTACCAATGCCGGTACCGGTGTCTTGCTCACGGGCATGGTCCGCGCGCACGCCACCGGCGAGTGCGACCGTTGCCTGGAGCCTGCCTCGTTTGATATCGCCGGCGAAATCGAGGAGTTCTACCTCTTTGAGGAGCCCGAGGATCCCGAGGCCTACGAGGATGGCTACGAGCTCCTGGGTGAGGACCGTCTCGTCGATCTGGGCGAGCCCATCAATGACGCGGTCGTTATGGACACGCCGTTCGTGGTGCTCTGCAAGCCCGATTGCCGTGGTCTGTGCCCCACATGCGGTTGCAATCTCAACGTCGAGCAATGCGATTGCGCCGCCCAGGCAGAGGCGGAATGGGCCGCTGCCACGGAAAATCCATTTGCAGCATTGAAGAATCTCAAGCTCGATGAGTAAAACTGTGGTAGTATCGCTACTTGCGCGTAATCGCCACACTGGATAGTTCATAAGGAAGGTCACTATGCCCGTACCTAAACAAAAGCAGGGTCGTATCCGCACTCACACCCGTCGTTCCGCCAACATGAAAATTTCGGCTGCGGCTCAGTCCACGTGCCCCCGTTGCGGCGCTGCCAAGCTTCCGCACCACGTGTGCCCCAGCTGCGGTTTCTACAAGGACCGCGAGGTTATCGTTACCGAGTAACGGTATACTCTGGATGCGATGCCGTTCCAAATGGAACCACAATGGCCGGCTCAATGAGTCGGCCATTTTTGTATAAGGAGCATGTATATGAGTAACGTTCGCGTTTGTGTAGACGTTGTGGGTGGAGACGAGAAGCCTCAGGTTGTTCTCGATGGTATCGAGGCTGCACTTGCTGCCGATCCCGATATCGAGGTCTTGGCAGCTGGCCCTGCCGAAATCGTCAATCCCTTTGCTGCTTCCCACGCACGTGTTGAGGCCCTTGAGGCACCCGACGTTATCGCCATGGATGACGATCCCATTCGCGCCGTGATGACTAAACGCAAGTCGTCGATCGTGCTGTCGTGTCGCGCCATTAAGAAGGGCAACGCGGATGCGTTCTTCTCCGCCGGTTCCACCGGTGCCATGACCGCCGCTGCCACCGCCTATGTGACGCCGTTTAGGTATCAGGCCGAAGGCAAGAAGCAGCCGGTGCGCCCCTGTCTGACCAATGCGCTGCCCAATCGTGCCGGCGGTCTGACGGTGCTGTGCGATATGGGCGCCAACCCCGATGTCGAGGTCGACGACATGGTGCGTTTTGCCCAGATGGGTAGCGCCTATGCCCGCGTCGTCCTGGGCATCGAGCATCCCCGCGTGGGCCTGCTTGCCAACGGCACCGAGGACGAGAAGGGCTCCAACTTTACCAAGGCTTGCTTCCCGGCCATGAAAGACGCCGTTCCCGGCTTTGTTGGTAACTGCGAGGGAACGGACATCACCTCGGGTAACTTCGATGTCGTCGTTGCCGATGGCATGTCGGGTAATATCGCTCTCAAAGCTACCGAGGGCGCTGCCAAGTTTTTGCTGCAGGAGCTCAAGGGCGCCTTTATGGCCTCGCTCGGCACCAAGATCGCCGCGCTGCTCATCAAAAAGCAGATGCGCGAGATTAAGGCCAAGCTCTCTGGCGACGCCAAGGGCGGCGCGATTCTTCTGGGCCTGCGCGGCGTGGTCCTGATCGGCCATGGCGCCACCTCGGTCGAGGCTGTCAAAAACGGTACGCTCGCGGCGGCCGAAGCCGTGCGCGCCGGGCTGGTCGAGAATGTCGCCAACTCTATGGACAGTATCGTTTTGTAAGAGCGAGTTAGAGCGCTGTTATGTGCTTCGCGGCGCACGTCGTGGGGTAGAATCAGAACCGTGTCTTGGTACCGCCCGGGCGGTACCATTCTTTTGGTATTCATGTACTATGAGAGGAAGCGCTATGGACCGCTCCGAAATCTTCGACAAGATCGCCGAGGTCGCTGCTGACGTTCTGGGCGTCGATGTTGCCGAAATTAGCGAGGAGACCACCTTTGACGACCTCGATGCCAACTCGCTCGAGCGCCTGCAGCTGGTTACGGCTATCGAGGACGAGTTCAACCTCGAGATCGATGACGAGACCCTGCTCTCGCTCAACTCTGTCGCCGACGCCGTCGACGCTATCGAAGCTGCCAAGGAGGCCTAAGTCTTGGCTTTATCCGAACGACTTACGCGCGCCCAGGAAATCCTGGGCCACGAGTTCAACAATAAGGTGCTGCTGCGCGCGGCCCTTACGCATCCCTCGGCAGTCGAGGGCCAGCCGGTTTCTGCCAGCTATGAGCGCCTTGAGTTCTTGGGCGATTCCATTTTGGGCGCTGTGGTCGCACGCTCCCTGTTTGAGTCCTATCCCGAGTTTGACGAGGGCAAGCTCACTCGCTTGAAGGTGTCGCTCGTCTCGGGCGCCACGCTATCCGAGGTTTCTCACGAGTTGGGCATCGACGACATCATTATCTTTGGTGCCTCCGAGACCGGTACCGGTGCGCGCGGCCTGCATTCGGCCCTCGAGAACGTCTATGAGTCGCTCGTGGGCGCGCTGTACCTGGATGCCGGCTGGGACGTTGCGGCGGAGTTCATTCACCGTACGCTTAAGCCGCATTTGGCTTCCGAGCGTGCCGAGCATCCTGCGAACCCCAAGTCGTTTTTGCAGGAGTGCGTGCAAGCCGACGGTCACGAGCCCCCGGCGTACAAGCTCGTTGGCTCCGAGGGCCCGGCGCATGCGCCCACCTTTACCGCTGTGGTTTTGATCGATGGTATTCGCCAGGGTCGCGGCTCCGGCTCCTCAAAGAAGGAAGCCGAGGGAGCTGCCGCGCTTGAAGCGCTCGACCGCATGGGTTACACCACCAACGGCGTGATTCTGAACAAGAAGCACGTGTAAGCGAGGAACCGTGTATCTCAAGTCCCTTACGCTCAAGGGGTTCAAGTCGTTTGCCGACCGCGCCCATATGACGTTTGAGCCGGGCCTGACCGTCATCGTCGGTCCCAACGGCTCGGGAAAATCGAACATCTCCGACTCGATTCTGTGGGTCCTGGGTGAGCAGAGCGCCAAGCAGCTGCGCGGCCAGGCCATGGAGGACGTTATCTTCTCGGGCTCGTCGGCGCGCAAGCCGGTGGGTGTCGCCGAGGTCACGCTGGTGCTCGATAACTCGGACCATATGCTGCCCGTCGACTTTGACGAGGTCGCCATCACCCGTCGTATGTATCGCTCGGGCGAAAGCGAGTACCTCATCAACTCGAGCCCGTGCCGCCTGATGGACATTCAGGACATTCTGCACGATTCAGGCTTGGGCAAGGATACGCATTCCATCATCAGCCAGGGCAAGCTCGACGCCATTTTGCAGAGCCGCCCCGAGGAGCGTCGCGCCCTGATCGAGGAGGCTGCCGGCATCTCCAAGCACAAGCGCCGCAAGGAGCGTGCGCTCAAAAAGATTAAATCGATGGACGAGCACCTGACCCGTGCCCGCGATATCAATAAGGAGATCGCCCGTCAGCTGCGGCCGCTGGAGCGTCAGGTCGATCGCGCGCGCAAGTACAAAGAGCTGTCCTCGCGCGCGAACGAGCTTACGCAGATGCTGGCCGTCGACGAGCTTCGTTCACTGCAGTCGCAGTGGAACGACCTGGAGAGCCGTTCCAAGGAGGGCGCTGCCGAGCTTGAGCTTGCGCAGTACCGCTTGGGCGAAAAGGAGCGCGAGCTCGAGAAGCTCCAGGTCATGCTCGAGGAAAAGGGCCTGTTTGTGGGCGATCTGGGCGAGCAGCGCCGCCATATGCAAGACGTGGTCGGCCGCATTAACTCAGATATGCGCCTGCTCGAGGAAAAGGGCCACAACATGGTGTCGCGCCTGTCAGACATGCGCGGCCAGATCTCGAGCTCCGAGCATCAGCGCCGTCGCGTGGTCGAGGAGCTCGAGGATGCGCGTGCCCAGCTTGAGGAAGTGACCGGTGCGCACATGCAGGCTCAGGACGACGTTGATGCCGCCGGTCCAGCCGCCGCCCAGCTCCACGAGCGTCGCGTTGCGCTTGACAATCAGATTTCGCAGCTCACGCGCGAGCAGCGCGATGTGCAGCGTGTGGCCGATAACGCCGCGCTCGAGCTTGCCAAGGTGAAGGACTCTTTGAGCAATGCCGAGGTCGAGGACAACATGTACGCCTCGCGCCTGGAGCAGATCGACGAGCAGCTCGAGGAGGTCACGGCCTCGCTCGAGAGCCGTCGCGACCGCGCTGAGGAGCTCGACGGCGCGCTTGATCAGGCCCGCCAGGCCCAGGTCGATGCGCGCGAGGCCACCGAGGTTGCCCGTGCAGCCCTTAAAGACTTGCGTGCCCGCGAGAGCGAGGCGCGCAACAAGCTGTCCGAGGTTCGCTCGGAGCTTGCCAGCCAAAAGAAGCTCGATGCCCGCATGGCCGACAGCTCGCCGCTGGTGAGCCGTCTGGTGGGCGCGCTGGGTGATGATGTTTCGGGTCGTCTGGGCGACGTGCTCGAGGCCCCTCGTGAACTCGAGAGCCTGGTCGAGCAGCTGCTTGCCGGCGATATCGATGCCCTGCTGTTTGATGACGCCGCCACGCTTGAGCGTGCCGGTCGTGCGGCACTGGACCAAAAGAAGGCCTCGGGCGAGGCACTGCTGATGGCGCGCGGCGTGAGCGGCTCTGCTGCTGCTAAGGGCGCTGCCGGTTCGCGTCTGGTCGATCGCCTGTCCGTGCGCGCCGGTTATGGTCCGGTTGTCGAGGCCCTGCTCGGCGGCTATTACGTGGTCGATGACTTGGCTGCTGCGCTGGCGGCACCTGTCGTTGACGGCGTGACCTATGTGACGCCCGATGGCGCCCGCGTGAGCTGTGGCGGCCTGGTGCGCGTGGGGCTCGATGCCGGCGAGGCTTCGGGTGCTCTTGAGCGCAAACGTCGCATTCGCGAGCTGGAGGGCCTGGAGCCCGATTTAGCTGCCGTGTTTGAGCACGTGTCGGATCAGGTCGTCGAGGCCAATGCGGCCGTCGAGGAGGCGCGTGCCGCCGAGGGCGATGCCGCCGGCGAGATCGCCCGTCTTGAGGGCGAGCGCCGCTCGCTGCTCTCTGAGATCGGCCGCTTGGAGCAAAGCGCCAACAATGCCGAGGTCGAGCGCGTGCGCATCTCCAAGCGCCGCGAACAGGCAGCCGAGG
>URGG01000063.1 GCA_900547345.1 uncultured Collinsella sp.
GTCGATGGCGACGGAGAGGTCGCGGCGGTCGCTGGATTGGGCTCCGCGGTCATCGATCTCGCAGAACAGGTCAGTCTGGATGCCGCCTTGGTGGTCGAAGTCGCTCATGCCGATGCCCGCTAAGCGAACATGCATGCCATCCTGCCAGATGTTGTCGAGCAGTTCGAGTGCAACCGCCACGAAGATGTTCTCATCGTCGGTCGGATGAGGCAGCCGGCGCTGTGCCGTACGCCCGCTGCCATACGAATACTTAAGCTTGAGCGTTACCGTGGCACCCGTCAGCCCCTGACGGCGCAGGCGGCGTCCCACTGACTCTCCCAACAGCGCAATCGCCGCCTCAATATCCCCACGCTCAGTTAAATCTTTAGCAAAGGTGCGTTCATTGCTGACCGACTTGACCTCGCGCTCTTCATCGAGGCTCGTGACTTCGGAGATTTCGAGTCCCAGCGCACGCTGGCGCATGCGTTCGCCGTTGACGCCAAAAATAGAGGCCAAGGTGGATTCCGGTGCACGTGATAGCTCGCCGAGGGTGTAGATGCGCATGCGGCGCAGTCGCTCCTCGGCCGAGCGCCCGATGCCGCTCATGGCAGATACCGGCAGCGCGGCCAAAAAGCGCTGCTCGGTTCCGGGGCGCACGATGGTCAGCCCAAACGGCTTATCCCGCTCGCTTGCGATCTTTGCGACCGTCTTGTTGCAGCCCACGCCAATGGAGCAGGTCACTCCCAGCCCCGCCACGCGGTCGCTTATACGCCGCGCAACCAGCAGCGGGTCTTCGGGCGCAAAGCGACCCGGTGTGATATCGATAAAGGCTTCGTCGATGGATACGCGCTCAACACGCGGGGTCTCGTCGGCGAGAATCGCCATGACCTGCGCGCTCACCTCGCGGTAGCGGTCAAAGTGCCCGTGTGTCCAAATGGCTTGCGGGCACAAGCGCCGCGCCTCGGCCGAGGGCATGGCAGAGTGCACGCCAAAGCGACGCGCCTCATACGAACACGTGGACACGACGCCACGCGAATCGGCGTCTCCGCCCACGATGAGCGGCTTTCCGCGCCATTCGGGATGATCGAGCATTTCCACGCTCGCAAAAAACGCATCAAGGTCCATCAGGCCCACCGCCGGACCCGTCCAGGGAGGCGGCGTGACGCCCATGGCATCCTCATAACCGTATGTATGTTCGCGTCTTTCCATGTCATGAGTATACCGCGCAGCTCATGTGGGGTGCGTGTATGTGCTTGCAAATCCCGAATTCTTGTCTAAGATATGGATTTGCCCTCGACTACACCGAAGAAGTTGGTCTCACGGACTTCACCTGCCCGCGTCGATGGCGTATTATGTTCAACTGTTTGTTTGTAGTTGCAGCCTAAAGCTGCTTGGTTGGAGGAGTTTCCTTTGGCAGTCAAGATTCGCCTTGCTCGTCACGGCGCTAAGAAGCGTCCGTACTACCGTGTCGTCGTCGCCGATTCCCGCGCCCCGCGTGACGGTCGTATCATCGAGGAGGTTGGCCGCTACAACCCGATGACCGCCCCCAAGACCATCAACCTCGACCTCGAGAAGATCGCCGACTGGCAGTCCAAGGGCGCTCAGCTCACCGACGCCGTCGCCGCTCTGGTCAAGGCCGCTAACGAGGGCGAGAAGACCGAGACCGTCGTCAAGAAGTCCAAGAAGCAGCTCGCCAAAGAGGCCGAGGCCGCTAAGGCTGCCGCTGAGGCCGCTGAGGGCGCCGAGGAGTAAATCGTGCCTGAGGTTGACGCTGCACAGCTCGAGGGTGAGGCAATGCTCTCAGATCGCATCGCCGATCTCGTCGAATATCTCGTTGTTCAGATCGTCGACGACCCGGATTCCGTGAGCCTTGAGGTCATCGATGGTGACGACGCCTCTACGATTGAGGTTTCGGTCGCCGAGGATGACGTCGCTAAGGTCATCGGCCGTCGTGGCCGTACCATCAAGGCCATTCGCACGCTCGCCCGTGCACTGGCCGCTCGCCTCGACACTGCTGTCGAGGTAGAGGTTCTGGGCTAGGACCTTGAGGTCCCAGTACAAAAACATCGCCCGTGTGGTCAAGCCGCACGGAAGGAAGGGGGAGGTCCTCGCGCAGCCGCTGCGGGGGCTTCCTTCTGTATTAGAGCCGGGTATGCGCGTCGCCCTGACGCCGCCGGCGCTCAAGCGCGACCGCTTTTGCACGGTCGTGTCCGTCACCGATACGGGCGATGGCGATCTGGTCTCGTTTGAGGGCATTGACGACTTGACAGCCGCCGAGGGCATCACGGGATGCTACGTGCTGGCAAATCGTGACGACTTTGAGCTCGATTCGCTCGACGCTGCCTATACCGACCTGATGGGTCGCGAGGTGGTCGACGAGCGCTTCGGTTTACTCGGCACGATCGTCGAGATCATGTCGACGCCCGCTAACGATGTTTGGGTTGTTGAGGGCGATCGGTATGGCGAGGTACTGATTCCCGTGATCGAGCAGGTCGTGCTCGATCTTCCCGACACAGGAACAATTTCCGTCCACGTTATGGACGGCCTGATCGATATGGACAAGTAGGGAGGACAACATGCTGATCGAGACCCTTTCGGTCTTTCCCGAGATGTTTGAGCCCGTCATGTCCACATCGATCTTGGGCCGCGCCCGCAAGGCCGGCCTTTTTGATTTTAAGGCGTATAACCTGCGCGACTGGACGCACGACCGCCATCGTACCGTCGATGACGAGCCGTACGGCGGCGGGCAGGGCATGCTCATGAAGGTCGAGCCTATTGCCGAGGCCATCGAGGCCATCAGCTCCGAGGGTCCCAAGCCCACCGTAGTGTTCTTCACCCCCTGTGGCGAGCCTTTTACGCAGCGTGTGGCCGAGCGCCTGCTCAAAAGTGAGCGCCTGCTGTTTGTGTGCAGTCGCTACGAGGGCGTCGACGAGCGCGCGTATGCGTATGCCGATGAGCGTCTGTCGATCGGCGACTACGTGCTCACGGGCGGCGAGCTTCCCGCTATGGTCGTTGCCGATGCCGTCGTACGCCTGATTCCCGGCGCCCTGGGCGACGAGATGAGCAACGTGGACGAGTCGTTCTCGACCGCCGAGGATGGAGGCCTGCTCGAGTACGCGCAGTATACCCGTCCTGCCGAGTTCAACGGCGAGGGCGTGCCTCCGGTGCTTGTGAGCGGCGATCACGCCAAGGTCGATGCCTGGCGTCGCAAGAACGCCATCGAGCGCACCTGCCGCTGGCGTCCCGACTTGATCGAGACGGTGCGGCTCACGCCCGAGGAGCGCGCTTACGCGCAGGAGATTCTTGACGCTTCGTATTCGCAGAGCGAGGAGTGAGTATGGTTCCTACGCAACATTCCGCGTTGAGGGGCGCTTTTGAGTGGATCGCGGTCATCGCGATCGCGCTCGTGGCCACGTTCCTGATCCGCACTTTTGTGGTCGAGCCCTTTGTGGTGCCCACCGGTTCTATGGAGGACACGATCGAGATTGGCGACCAGATCCTGGCGCAAAAGGTGAGCCTCGAGCTCGGTCAGCCCGTCAAGCAGGGCGATATCGTGGTTTTTCACAACCCCGATGGCACCTCCGAGCATGATGTTCTTGTCAAGCGTGTTATTGCCACAGCCGGCCAGACGGTTGACCTGCAGGATGGCAAGGTGGTCGTTGACGGCCAAGCGCTCGACGAGGACTATACGACGGGCATGAGCTGGCCACTTTCGGTCCAATCGCCCGGCGCTCAGGTAAGCTATCCCTACACCGTTCCCGACGGGTGCGTGTGGGTGATGGGCGACAACCGCGAAAACTCTGCCGACTCACGCTACTTTGGTCCCGTCGACCGTTCGGACCTGATCGCCGTGGCGCTCGTGCGTTACTGGCCGCTCAACCGTCTGGGCGCTATCGACTAAAAACCGCTATAGTACAGTACCTAACCGTGTAATCGTTTCGACGAGGGGATATTAGAGGCATGAACGCTTCATCGCTTTCCTTCCAAGACATCATCCTGCGCCTCCAGCAGTACTGGGGCGAGCAGGGCTGCGTTATTATGCAGCCCTACGACTCCGAGGTCGGTGCCGGTACCTTCCATACCGCGACCACGCTGCGCTCGCTCGGTCCCGCCGAGTGGCGCACCTGCTATGCGCAGCCCTGCCGCCGTCCCACCGACGGCCGCTACGGCGAGAACCCCAACCGCATGCAGCACTACTATCAGTTCCAGGTGCTTATCAAGCCCTCGCCGGTCAACGCCCAGGAGCTCTACCTGGGGTCTCTTGCCGCCATTGGCTTGGACCCCAACGACCATGACGTCCGCTTTGTCGAGGACGACTGGGAGAGCCCGACGCTCGGCGCCTGGGGCCTTGGCTGGGAGGTCTGGCTCAATGGCATGGAGGTCACGCAGTTTACGTACTTCCAGCAGGTGGGCGGCATCGAGGTCGACCCCGTGCCCGTCGAGATCACCTACGGCCTGGAGCGTATCGCCATGTACGCCCAGGGCGTTAACTCGGTCTACGACCTGGTGTGGAGCTACCTGCCCGACGGCACGCCCATGACCTATGGCGACGTGTTCCTCGAGAACGAGCGCGAGTTCAGTGCCTATAACTTTGAGGTCGCCAACGTCGAGATGATGCGTCAGAAGTTTGACGACTACGAGGCCGAGTGCCATTCCTGCCTGGAGCGCAAGCTGCCGCTGCCGGCATATGACTGCGTCATGAAGTGCAGCCACGCTTTCAACCTGCTCGATGCTCGCGGCGCCCTGTCCGCGGTCGAGCGTGCCAACTACATCCTGCGCGTCCGCGCCGTCGCCAAGGCGTGCTGCGAGGCCTACATGGCCGAGGTCGCCGGAGTCAACGAGAATGCCGATCAGGAAGGCGAGGTGGCGTAAGCCATGGCAGACGCTAAGGATTTCCTGTTTGAGATCGGTACGGAAGAAATGCCCTCCGCACCGCTGAACAATGCCGTCAAGCAGCTTGGCACCATGATCGCCAAGGGTCTCGACGAGGCCGGTCTGGCCCACGGCGAGGTCCGTGTGATCTCGAGCCCGCGCCGCCTGGCTGCGCTCGTTGCCGACGTCGCCACCGCGACCGACGAGGTTCACGAGGTCAAGCGCGGCCCCGCGGCCAACATCGCCTTCGATGCCGACGGTAACGCCACCAAGGCCGCCCAGGGCTTCGCCCGCAAGTGCGGTGTGGCTGCCGAGGATCTGGTCCGTCGCGAGGACACCGACGGCCGTGAGTACGTCTTTGCCGAGAAGAACATCCCTTCCGCCCCGGCCACCCCGATCCTGACGGCCCTGTGCGAGAAGACTATCGCTGGCCTGCAGTGGCCCAACTACCGCTCTCAGCGCTGGGGTCACGAGCATGCGACCTTTGTTCGTCCGGTCCGCTGGATCTGCTGCCTTCTGGGCGAGGACGTTGTGCCCGTGTCGTTTGCCGACGTGACGAGCGGCAACACCACGCGCGGTCATCGCGTGCTTGGCCCCGGTGACCATGTGGTCGCCAGCCCCGCTGTTTACGAGCAGGTGCTCGAGGACGCCGGTGTGCTTTCTGCCGAGCGCCGTCGCGAGGCCATCCTTGCCGGTATCGCCGAGGTCGAGGCTGCCCGTCCCGGCTGCCATGTCGATACGCCCAAGAAGGTCTTTGAGGAGGTCATTAACCTCTGCGAGTGGCCGACGGTGCTTGTCGGTACCTTCGACGAGGAGTTCCTCAAGGTCCCGCACGAGATCATCTGCGAGTCCATGCTCACCAACCAGCGCTACTTCCCGATCTATGACGGCGAGGGCAAGCTCACGCGTGAGTTCGTGGTCGTCTCCAACAGCAAGCCCGAGAACGCCGAGCGCGTGATCGACGGCAACGAGCGCGTTGTGCGTGCCCGTCTGGACGATGCCAAGTTCTTCTACGAGGAGGACTTGAAGATCTCCCTCGACGAGTTCCGTGAGCGTCTGGCCAAGGTTGCCTTCCAGGAGAAGCTCGGTAGCGTGCTCGCCAAGTCCGATCGCATCGAGCAGCTCGCGCTCGCTATTGCCCGTGAGGCACACCTGGGTGCTCACCTGGCAGCCGATGCTGCTCGCGCCGCGCACCTGTGCAAGGCCGACCTGGTGTCTAACGCCGTCGTCGAGTTCACGAGCCAGCAGGGCGTGATGGGCGGTTATTACGCGACCGCGATGGGGGAGAACGACGAGGTCGCTCATGCTATTCGCGATCACTATCGTCCTCGCTTTGCCGGTGACGAGCTGCCCGAGGGCACCGTTGGCTGCATCGTGGCCTGTGCCGACAAGCTCGATACCATCGCCGGTATCTTTGCCATCGGCGAGCCCCCGACCGGCTCTTCGGACCCCTACGCGCTGCGTCGTGCTGCTATCGGCATCATCAACATCCTGCGCGACCGTCTGCCGATCGACCCCACGTCGCTTATCGACTTCGCCCTTGAGCTCTACAGCGAACAGGGCATTGAGTTCGACGCCGCCGAGGTCGCCCAGCAGGTTCGTGACTTCTTCCATGGCCGCCTGGTGAGCATGGCTCGCGACGAGAAGATCCCGGCCGATACCGTTGCCGCCGTCTCCGCGGTACACATCATCGCCCCGTCCGTCTTCTTTGCCCGCTGCGCCGCCCTCGACGAGGCCCGCAAGAACGACGCCGAGACGTTCGACAACCTTGCGACCGCCTATGCTCGCGCCGCGCATATCTCCAAGCCCGAGCTGGGCGTGGAGTACGACCGCAGCCTGATGGGCGAGGCCGAGCTCGCGCTTGCCGATGCCTCCGAGGCCGCTCAGACCGCTGTCGATGCCGCCCTTGCTGCCGAGGACTACCCGGCCGCATTTGCTGCCCTCGCCGCCCTGCGCGCGCCCATCGACCGTTTCTTCGATGAGGTTATGGTCATGGACAAGGACGAGCAGCTTCGCGATAATCGCCTTAAGCTGCTCAACCGCTTCGAGGCCGTTTTCTCCGGCATCGCCAACATCGGTGAGCTTGCCCGCAAAAAGTAAGCCAGCCTGCGCGTAAGCGCAAAAGGAGCCCCGCATGGATTGCCCGGTCACCGCTCGTCCCACCGTTATCGTTATCTCCGACTCGCTCGGCGATACCGCTTGTGAGGTGGTGCTTGCGGCGTCCGGGCAATTTGATGAAGGGGCTTTTCGTCTCTTGCGCCTGCCCAAGGTGAACTCGGTGGAGCAGGTCAAGTCGTTTGTGGGTTCGCGCGTCGATGCGGACCATCGCGATATTGCCGTGTTCCACACCATTGTCGATCCGGCGCTTCGCGCCCGCGTGCTCGATTACCTGGGTATGCTGCACATTCGCTCGGTCGACCTGATTGGCCCGACGCTTGCCGTGCTGTCGTCGCTTATCGGTGTGCCGCCCAAGGGCGTTGCGGGCGTGATTCACAAGACCGATGATCGCTATTTCCATCGTATCGAGGCCATGGAGTATTTCGTTGAGCACGATGACGGGCGCGGCTGCGACGATCTGTCGGGTGCCGATATCGTGCTGCTGGGCGTATCGCGCACGTCCAAGACACCTCTGTCGATGTATTTGGCCTATCAGGGTTACAAGGTGGCCAACGTCCCTCTGGCGCACGGCATGGAGCCGCCCAAGTCGATTTACGAGGTTGACCCGATGCGCCTGTTCGGTTTGATTTCGACCGTCGACGTTATTTCTGAGATTCGCGATAGCCGCTTGGGCGATGACTACGCTCGTGCCGTTGCCGGCTCCTATGCCGAGCCCGAGAGCGTGCGCAGCGAGCTCGAGGAAGCCCGTTCCCTCATGAAGCGGCTAGGCTGCTTTGTGGTGCGTACCGACGGCAAGGCCATCGAGGAGAGCGCTGCCGAGATCATTAGCCACTTGGAGGAAATCCAAGAAGCCCGTGCCCGCCGCGCCGCCCGTCGAGCCTAATAGTAGCAGCATTTTGATAAAGCGATTTAGCAATAATATCGCATCTGACCTGCACTTTCTTACAGTGGTATCTTCATAATGTAACCACCTTTACCTACCGTTTACCGCCAAATTTACCACGTTTACCAACCCCCGCGTCCTCTGCGCAAGCCCGCTCAATGCCCGCCGTATAGTACCCTCACGGCCCGCATCCGGCGGGTCGATTCGTTACCACGGTCGTGCGCGAGAGCGCATGGAAGGGGAAGTATCGTGAGCGATTGCAAGAGGGTTTACCGTTTTGGAACCGACGCCCAGGGCACCTGTGTCACCGAGGGCGACAAGTCCATGAACTTCGTGCTTGGCGGCAAGGGCGCAAACCTTGCCGAGATGAGCCGCATCGGCCTGCCGGTTCCCGGTGGTTTTACCATTACCTGCCAGACCTGTGTCGAGTACTCCGGTGCCGGCAACGTCTGGCCCGAAGGCGCGCTCGATGAGATCGTTGCCGCCGAGGAAGACCTCGAGTCCCGCTGCGGCAAAAAGCTCGGTGACGCCTCCGATCCGCTGCTCGTGTCGGTTCGCTCGGGCGCTCCGTTTTCCATGCCCGGCATGATGGACACGGTCCTCAACTTGGGTCTCAACGACGACTCCGTTCAGGGTCTTATTGCCCAGACGCAAAACCCGCGCTTTGCTTGGGATAGCTACCGCCGCTTTATCCAGATGTTTTCCAACGTCGTCATGGGCGTTGACGCCGACCTGTTCGAGAACGCCCTGACCCAGGCCCGTCTGGTCGCCGGCGTCCGCGTCGACTCCGAGCTTTCGGCCGAGGATCTGCAGGAGCTCGTCGAGACCTTCAAGGGGATCTTCTCCGAGAACGTCGATGCCTCCCTGTATCCCGAGCTCGAGGTCGCTGACGGCAAGCCCGTCTTCCCGCACGACCCGGATCTTCAACTACGCCTTGCAATTCAGGCCGTCTTTGGCAGCTGGATGAACGAGCGTGCCTGCATCTACCGCAAGCAGCATGGCATTTCCGACGACCTCGGCACCGCCGTCAACGTGCAGGCCATGGCCTTTGGCAACAAGGGCGAGACCTCTGCGACAGGCGTCGCCTTTACGCGTAATCCGGCCGACGGCACCAAGGAGTTCTACGGTGACTTTTTGGTTAATGCTCAGGGCGAGGACGTCGTCGCCGGTATCCGCAACACCGAGCCTATCGCCGACCTCAAGACCACCCCGGGCCTCGAGTCCGCAGGTGAGGAGCTCGAGCGCGTGTTCCTGACGCTCGAGGATCATTACCGCGATATGTGCGATATCGAGTTCACCATCGAGCAGGGCAAGCTCTGGATGCTCCAGACCCGCGTGGGCAAGCGTACCGCCACCGCCGCCCTGCGCATCGCCATCGAAATGGTCGAGGAAGGCCTGATCACCCGCGAAGAGGCCGTGAGCCGCATCGATCCCGCGCAACTCGACCAGCTCCTTCACCCGCAGTTTGACGCCTCCAAGAAGTACGAGGCTCTCGCCAGCGGTCTTAATGCCAGCCCCGGTGCCGCCGTGGGCGAGGTCGTGTTCTCGAGCGACGACGCTGTTGCGCGTTCCGCCGAGGGTCACAAGGTCATTCTGGTTCGTTGGGAGACCAACCCCGACGACCTGAAGGGCATGGTCGCCGCCGAGGGCATCCTGACCAGCCACGGTGGCAAGACGAGCCATGCCGCCGTTATCGCCCGCGGCATGGGTACGCCCTGCGTCTGCGGCGTTGAGCGCTTCCACATCGACGCCGCCGAGAAGGTCGTGCGCATCGAGGGCAGCGACCGCGTATTGCACGAGGGCGATGTCATCTCCATCGACGGCACCCAGGGCATCGTCGTCGACGGCGCCGTTGATCTGGTCTCGGCCGAGCTCACCGGCGATCTGGACACTATCCTGTCCTGGGCCGACGAGATTCGCCTGGACGAGACCTGTGGCCATGCCAACCATGTGCGCGTCAACGCCGACAATCCTGAGGATGCCGAGCTCGCCCTCGAGTTTGGCGCCGAGGCCATTGGCCTGTGCCGCACCGAGCACATGTTCCTGGGTGACCGCAAGAGCATCATCCAGAGCTTTATCCTGTCTGAAGATGAGGCCGTGAAGCAGCAGGCCCTGGCCGACCTGCTCAAGGTTCAGACCGAGGACTTCCTGGCGATGTTCAAGACCATGTCTGGTCGCGATGTGGTCGTCCGCCTGCTCGATCCGCCGCTTCATGAGTTCCTGGATAATCCTCGCGAGCTCGAGGTTGCCATCACCAAGAAGGAAGCCGCTGGCGCCAGCGAGGAAGAGCTTGCCGTCCTGCGCACCCGCCTGCGTCGTATCGACGGCATGGTCGAGTCGAACCCCATGCTCGGCCTACGCGGCGTGCGCCTGTCCGTCGTCTTTAGCGATCTGCCGCTCATGCAGGTCCGCGCCGTCGCCACGGCTGCCGCCTTATCAAGGAGGGCGTCGACCCGCGCCCCGAGATTATGGTCCCGCTCGTTTCCATTACGGCCGAGCATGTTCAGACCCGCGAGGTTATCGAGCGCGTGATCGCCGAGGTTTCCGTCGAAGAAGGCGTCGAGCTCAATATTCCCGTGGGCACGATGCTCGAGCTGCCGCGCGCCTGCATGGTCGCCGATGAGATCGCGCAGTACGCCGACTTCTTCTGCTTTGGTACCAACGACCTTACCCAGACGACCTTCGGTTTCTCGCGCGACGACGCCGAGGCCAAGTTCATCCCGCTGTACCTGCACAAGAAGATCTTGAAGGACAACCCCTTTGAGACCATCGATACGGCGGTGCTCGAGCTGGTGCGAATGGCCGTCGAGAAGGGCCGCGCCACCAACCCCGACATGCACTTTGGCGTGTGCGGCGAGCACGGCGGCGACCCCAAATCCATTAAGGGCCTGTTCAACGTGGCCGACGTGGACTACGTGTCCTGCTCGCCCTACCGCGTGCCCCTCGCACGCCTGGCTGCCGCTCAGGCCAAGCTCGAGGCCAAGCGTTCCGCCTAACGTTTTGGGTTTAGACGCCTAGCGTAGCCCCCTTCATGCCGCCCGTCTCATTCGTGAGACGGGCGGTTATTCATGTGCTGGTTTTGTCTTTTTGTCTGCGTAAAAAATTGTTCTTGCAGCAGAAACCCGCGCGTGTATACTCGAATACGTTTGTTCAACTACGTGCCGGCCAAGGTGGTACGGCACCTCTAGAAGAGTAAGGAATTGCACATGGATTACATCCGCGCAATCGAGCGTCAGCAGATCCGCGAGGACATTCCTCAGGTTCGCGTCGCCGACAACGTCAAGGTTCACTACCGCATTAAGGAAGGCGACCGCGAGCGCATCCAGGTCTTCCAGGGCGACGTCATCCGCATGGCCGGCGCCGGTGCCCGCGAGACCTTCACCGTCCGCAAGATGTCCTTCGGTGTCGGTGTTGAGCGTACCTTCCCGCTTCACAGCCCCAAGATCGCCAAGCTCGAGGTCGTTCGTCATGGTCGCGTCCGTCGCGCCAAGCTGTACTACCTCCGCGACAAGGTGGGCAAGGCTGCTCGCATCCCCGAGAAGCGCTAAGAAGATCGCAGCGTCTGTCCCCT
>URGG01000064.1 GCA_900547345.1 uncultured Collinsella sp.
CAGACGGTGCGCCGCATACTGATGCGGCGGGAGAACGGCGGGGAGTACCGCTACGCGGGCGTGGTCGTGCCCGGCGGCATGCCCGCCATCGTTCCCATGGATGACGAGGAGAGGGTGATACGGATGCTTGAGGACTCGCACAGGCCCCGCGCCAAGACCGAAGCGTGGGACTTCCCGCTCACGGGCAAGCTCTACGACGGGCGCGACGGCGGGCTGATGACCGGCGCCAGCGGCACGGGCAAGTCGGGCAGGCCCTATCACTACTACCGCTGCCGCAGCTGCGGGCGCACCGTGCGCCGCGATGCCGTGGAGAAGCGCGTGGCCGACGCCGTGCGCGAGGCCCTGGGCAGCGCCGACAGCCGCGAGCGCATCGCTCGCATGCTGGCCGACGCCGAGGAGGAGCGCGCCGACGAGAAGCCCTTGAGCGAGACCATAAAGGGCGAGCTGGCCAAGATCGAGACGGCGTTCTCCAACATATGGGCGGCCATCGAGTCGGGCATCGCGCCGCCGGGCGGCAAGGAACGCATAGACGCGCTGAAGCAGCGGCAGGCGCTCCTCAAGGACGAGCTGCGCACGGCCGAGGCCCTTGAGGCCGCCCGCCTTGACTACGACCGCGCGCTGTTCTGGCTTGAGGGCATGGCTGCCGCCGAGGTGGACGGCGCGCAGCTTCTGCGCACGTTCGTGGCGCGCGTGGTGCTGGGCGGCCCCGACGATGACGACGGCCTGCGCGTGGCGTTCACGTTTGACGATTCTGCCGGCTTGGGCGATAATCCGTCGCTGCCTGGCGCTATAGGTCCAGGTGGCGAGGTGTTCGACCGAATGAACGCCAGCTCCACCAATGGTTACAAGCAGGTAGGTAAACGCACCTACCTGTTTTTTTATTACATATAGATACCGCAGAGAATCGAACTCTGTGCAGGGCGCGGGCGTAAAGAAAACGCGTAGGCGTTTTTAGCCCGCGGGCGAGGACGCCGGCAGGCGGCCGAAGCCGGTGCGGATTTGCGAAGCAAATACGCGGATTCTCCGCGAAAACTTCGACTCAAAACGGATGCGATGTTTATCGAATCTCAGCCGGCCATGCGCCGCATCAACGGATCCCCTCCCGCACCGCGGAGAATCGAACTCAGTGCAGGGCGCGGGCGTTAAGAAAACGCCTTGGCAACGCAGACCGGGACGCGCTTTCCCAATGGCAGCCCAGGCGGAAAGCCCATCCCGGAATCCCGCCTCAGACTGGGACGTAGTTTCCGGATGACACGTCAAGTGGAAAGCGCATCCCGGAATCTCGCCTCAAACTGGGACACACTTTCCGCTTCACCTGCCGCCTCGAAAAACCTGCGCTCTCGCCATCCCAAAACTGGGTAGAAGAAAGCCAAAACGCAATCGCAGGAGGTCAATATGACTGCAGAAGATAAGGCAAAGAACGCCGGCAAGGTCGCGCTCGTCTTGGAGGGTGGTAGTTTTCGCGGGCAGTTTACCGCGGGCGTGCTCGACGTTCTCATGGAGGCTGGCGTCGAGATTCCGGCTGTCTACGGTGTATCGGCCGGCGCCCTCAACGGCGTGAACTACAAGTCGCACCAGATCGGCCGTGCCAACCGCATCAACCTGGCTTTCTGCAACGACAGCCGCTTCATGGGCGCCGCATCGTTTGCGTCCACGGGCTCTATTGTGGGTTACGACTTTATCTTCAACGATGTCCAGGACCGCCTGGATCCCTTTGACAACGAGACGTTCGACGCGAGCCCCATCGAGATGTACGCCGTCGCTACGGACATGCTCTTTGGAACCGCCACGTACCTCCCGGTCAAAAGCGCCGTGCTCGACCTCGATGCCGTGCGCGCATCGACGTCGCTGCCGCTGGTGACGCCGCCGGTCGAGATTGACGGGCACAAATACGTCGACGGTGGCGTAGCCGATTCGATCCCCATCGAGCACGTGCTGGAGGAGGCGGGCTTCGACCGTGCAGTCGTCATCGTCACGCAGGATCGTTCGTATGAGAAAAAGCCTTATGAGTTTATGCCTGCCGCGCGCGCCCGCTATGCCGACTACCCCTATCTGCTCGAGGGAATCGAGACGCGCCACGACCGCTACAACATTCAGCGCATGCACCTGTGGAAGTATGAGCGCGAGGGCCGTGCGTTGGTCGTCGCTCCGCAAAAGCCGGTCGAGGTCGGCCACGTTGAGCACGATTCGGCAAAGCTCCTCGACCTGTATATCCAGGGCCGTCAGGAGGCAAAGCGCCTGCTCGCGGAAATCCAAGAGTTCGTTGAGCGCTAACGACGGCGAACCCTCAAAAAATGACAACAGCTAAAGAGCTGGAAAAATCACGGCTCGTGGATGACATGTGCAGAAACTCTGGTCGGAGCCAAAATACCTGTTGACTCGTACGGCGAGCGGGGTAATATGGACGGGTTACTTGCAGAGCCCCGTGAATCTCTGTAACAACACGTACTGTACATGGAGGAGTCTAAGTGATTTCGAAATCGACTCACTACGCCAAGCAGGGCGAGGTCCAGCGCAACTGGGTTCTCGTCGACGCCGATGGTGCTGTCCTGGGCCGTCTTGCCACCCAGATCGCAATGATCCTGCGCGGTAAGAACAAGCCCCAGTTCACGCCCAACAGCGACTGCGGCGACTTCGTTGTCGTCATCAACGCCGATAAGGTCCAGCTTACCGGTAACAAGGCCGACACGAAGACCTATTATCGCCACAGCGGCTACAACGGCGGCCTCAAGGCTGAGAGCTTCCGCCAGGCTATGGAGAAGCACCCGGAGAAGGTCATCGAGCGCGCCGTTCGCGGTATGCTGCCCAAGACCACCCTCGGCCGTGCCCAGATGACCAAGCTTAAGGTCTACGCTGGCGCCGAGCATCCGCATGCTGCCCAGAACCCCACGAAGATTGAGCTGGAGGCTTAAAGATGGCTGAGAACACCGTTGTCTACCAGGGTACCGGCCGTCGTAAGAACGCCGTCGCCCGCGTCCGTCTCGTCCCCGGCACCGGCAAGGTGACCATCAACAAGCGTGACGCCGAGCAGTATTTCGGCCGTCATCAGCTCGTTGAGAACGCCCTTGCTCCCTTCAAGGTGACCGACACCGCCGGTCAGTTCGACGTTATCGCTCTGTGCGATGGCGGCGGCATCTCCGGTCAGTCCGGCGCTCTGCGCCTGGGCATCGCTCGCGCTCTTCTGAACGCTGGCGACTACCGTGCTGACCTCAAGAAGGCCGGTTTCCTTACGCGCGATGCTCGCGTGGTCGAGCGCAAGAAGTACGGCCTCAAGAAGGCCCGCCGCGCTCCCCAGTTCTCCAAGCGCTAAGGTTTTATCTCCTTTCGAGATACAATGTACAAGCGGGGCCTGCCGATTCCTCGGCGGGGCCCGCTTTTTTTTTTCGACTAGGGTGGGCGGTTGCATATCGCCTGCTAGGGAAGGAGCGATCCTATGCCCCAGAACATCTTCGGTACCGACGGCGTCCGTGGCGTCGCCAATGCCGACCTCTCGTGCGACCTCGCGTTTCGCCTGGGCCGCGCGGCGACCAAGTTCCTTGGTCCGGATATCTGCATCGGCCGCGATACGCGTCTTTCGGGCACCATGCTCGAGAGTGCTCTGACCGCCGGCATTATGGCCGAGGGCGGCCGCCCGCACTGCTGCGGCGTCATCCCTACGCCTGCCGTGGCGCTGCTCACCGTCCAAAACGAGCTTGATGGCGGCATTGTCATCTCCGCTTCGCACAATCCGCCGGAGTTCAACGGCATCAAGTTCTTTAGTCGCAAGGGTATGAAGCTTCCCGATGCTGTCGAGGAAGAGATCAGCGCCTGGGTCATGTCCGAGGAAGCCATGGCTGCCGACACGCTGCCGACCGGTGCCGGCGTGGGCCACATTATCAAGATGAAGGACGCCCGCAAGGCATATGTCGATCATGCCATCGATACGCTCGATGGCCTGAGGCTCGATGGCCTGGTCGTTGCCGTCGACTGCGGTCACGGTGCTTCCTGCCAGACTACGCCCGCCGCGCTGCAGCGCCTGGGTGCCACGGTCCATGCCATCAACACCGATTACTGCGGCACCGACATTAACGTTGAGTGCGGCTCTACGCATCTTGAGCCCCTGCGCGAGCTCGTGCTGCGCACCCATGCCGACATCGGCCTGGCCCACGACGGCGACGCCGACCGCGTACTGTTCGTGGACAGCGAGGGCAATGAGATCGACGGTGACTACATCCTGGCTATCTGCGGTTCTGACCTCGCCGCTCGCGGCAAGCTCGCCAACTCCGAGATCGTTTCGACCGTCATGTGCAACCTGGGCTTCTCCATCGCTATGAAGGAGCAGGGCTTCGAGATGGTCCAGACCGCCGTGGGCGACCGCTACGTTCTGGAGCGCATGCTCGCGGACGGCGCCGTCATCGGCGGCGAACAGTCCGGCCACATCATCTTCCTGGAGCACAACACCACCGGTGACGGCCTGGTGACGGCTCTGCAGCTGCTGGCCGTGCTCAAGCGCACCGGTCGTACCCTCACCGATCTTGCCGGCATCATGAAGAAGTACCCGCAGGTACTCGTCAACGTGCATTCCGACAACAAGGCTGGTCTGGACGATTGCCAGCCCATCTGGGATGCCGTCGCTGCTGCCGAGAAGGAGCTTGACGGCCGCGGCCGCATTCTGGTGCGCCCGAGCGGTACCGAGCCGATGACGGGGCGGCTTCGGGGGGCGCCGGAGGGGTCCGGAGCCGCTGGTCCGCGTGATGGCCGAGGCCGAGACGCACGAGCTGACCCAGCGCGTTGTCGACGACATCGTCGAGGTTGTCAAGCGCGAACTTCCCTAATGGTCAAAAACGGGTGCCAAGTGGTAAACTGTTAAGGTTATTTTGGTTGATCGGTATGTCCGAGGGGGAGCATGTTCACTAAAGTCCTAAGGTCTTTTGGTATGCGTGGTCGAGTCCTTACGTTGGATGCTCCCATCTCGGGTGACGTCATTCCGCTCTCCGAGGTAAACGATCAGACGTTTGCTACCGGCCTTTTGGGCCAGGGCGTGGCGATTCAGCCCACCGGAACGCGTGTGATCGCGCCGGCTGATGCCAAGGTCGAGGCCATTTTTCCCACGGGACACGCCGTTGCGCTTAACACGGTCGATGGCTTGGACGTGCTCATCCACGTTGGTTTGGACACTGTTCAGCTCGAGGGCAAGCACTTTACCGTACATGCGCAAGTGGGTGACATCGTCCATAAGGGCGATGTACTCATTGAGTTCGATCGCGAGGCAATTGCTGCCGAGGGTTACGATGTGACGGTTCCCATCTTGGTATGCAACTCCGTTGAGTTCTCGAGCATCAAGGGCTCCGTTGGCGTGCATGTCGAAGAGATGGACCAGCTCATCGTTGCTCGCGAGCGCTAGCAAGTGCGCGTGGCCATTAGCCTACAATTCAAACACGTTTACGGAGGGCGCCCTTGAAAGAGGACGCCCTCCGTGGCAAGATGGAATTTGTCCGAAGCTAAAAGGCTTTGGGTCACCGTGGACGGGCAGGGGCCTCGACGCGGTTAGACACGAGACACATACATTACGCGACCTCGCCCTGGTGGCCGCACACGTTGGTTGCGGCCGACGCGGGCCGCGGGCAAGTGCTTGTAAGGGAGCCTTGCCTCTCTTGTACGAGAAAGGACGCGTAATGAAGATCATTAAAGCTAAAGACTACGAGGATATGAGCCGCAAGGCCGCCAATATCATCTCGGCCCAGGTTATCCTCAAGCCCGACTGTGTGCTGGGCCTTGCCACCGGCTCCACCCCGATCGGTGCCTACAAGCAGCTTGCTGCTTGGTACAAGAAGGGTGACGTCGACTTTGCCGAGGTCAGCACCTACAACCTGGACGAGTATCGCGGCCTTTCGCACGACGATCCCCAGAGCTATCACTACTTCATGCGTGAGAACTTCTTCGATCACATCAACATCGACCTTAACAACACGCATGTGCCCGACGGTTCCAACCCCGACGCCGCCGCTGCCTGCTCTGAGTACGACAAGATCGTCGCCGAGGCCGGTTACCCGGATCTGCAGCTGCTCGGTATTGGCAACAACGGCCACATCGGCTTCAACGAGCCCGATGACCACTTCTCCAAGGGCACGCACTGCGTCGACCTCACCGAGAGCACCATTCAGGCCAACAGCCGCCTGTTCGACAGCATCGACGATGTTCCCCGTCAGGCCTACACCATGGGTACCCAGACCATCATGTATGCCCGCATGATCCTGGTCGTCGCCAACGGCGAGGCCAAGGCTCAGGCCGTGCATGACATGTGCTATGGTCCGGTTACGCCCGAGTGCCCGGCTTCGATCCTGCAGCTGCACACCAACTGCGTTGTCGTTGCCGACGAGGCCGCCCTTTCGCTCTGCGAGTAGCGCGAATCCTGCAGCTCGACATAGCCTTGCCTAAGGCCTCCGCTTTGCGGGGGCCTTTTTGCTATCCCTTTCCGCCCACTTGACCAAAAACTTGCCGCAAGCTTGACGAATGCCGGATGTCCAACAGCTTGATTCATTCTATACCAGATTCTATGCAAAAATGCCACTAGAAGGTCGTAGACGGTAGCGGGTGCTAGGCGAGTTGAATGACATGGCTGAACCTTGTTCATCTGCGTTACACTGCCGCTTAGATGGGACAAGCTGACAAGCTCATTTACCTGCTTAAAGACCGATTAGTCGGGGGATTAATAACAATCGGCCCTCGCTGTACAAAAACTTGCCGCTTGCGTACCAAAAGACAACCTAAAACACAAGGTCGCTCTATTCATAGCGCGACTTGTATGGTCTTGCGGCTACAGTGTCCATACGGTCGAGTTGAGGAGCGGGCATGGTAAACGATTTGAGCGGTATAGACGACCTCGAGCTGATGCCGCTGGGCGGAGGCTATATGGTGCGACGCGAACGCTTGATGAATGAGCTTATCGCCAAGGGCCGAAAGGCCGGCATCGTGGTTCTTTATGCGCCCGACGGGTTTGGGAAGACCTCGGTGCTGCTGCAGTACACCCATGAGGTTAAATGCGACCCGACGCGAGGCCCCGTGCGGATTATCGAGGCCGATCGTGCCATTGGGCGCGAGGTGTTTATGCAGCTCGAGGTGGTTACCGAAGAACTCAAAGACAAACCGCACTCCCTTATCGCGATTGATAATGTGCCAAACCTCGATCAGCACGATACCGAAGACCTCATCGACAGGATTCGCGGCCTGCGCGCTATGGGGGTAGGGGTCTTTATCTCCTGCCGTCCTTCAAATCGTCAGCTGATTCATGGGCTGGGCGATTCGGTTAAGATCAATGCGCAGATGCTTAAGGTGCATGCCTATGAGTATTCGGCGTGGGCATCGGCGTTTTCGATCAGCACATCGCTCGACTTTTATCAGCTCACGCAGGGCGTGCCCGAGCTCGTTTCGGCATTGCAGACGGGTCTGTATGGCCAAGGTGACGTAGCCGGTCTGCTCGAAAACGAGATTGTCAACGTATATGGCGCGGCACTTGCCGATCTGGCTTCGCTCGACAATAATGCGCTGTTTTGCGTGGCATGTCTCATGGTTTTGATGGGCGAGGGCAATATCGCAGAACTCGAGGCTTGCGGGGTGAGGCTGTCGATGGTCGACCAGTCCTACTTTGTACGCGACTACCCGATCTTTGGCTTGGATCCCGCCGAGCGGAGTTTTACGTGTCTGGGCACGGAGGATAACGGACGCTTGCGTTTGCGTAAGTTGGTGGCCGAGGTTCGCCCCGAACTTGTTCCGAGGGCGGCCCGGATTTTGCTTAAGGCGGGCCGATGCGATGCGGCGATGAGCCTGGCGGACGCCTTTTTGGACCGTGAAGCGGTCCTTGAACTTGCTGGTCAGTATGGGGTCGATCTTGCTCTGACGGGGCACGGGGCCGATATCTGCCGAGCAGCGCTGGGCACGATCGATGCCGACGATCCGGCTCCAGAGCCAACGCCTGCCGAGGCGCTTGGCGTATATCTGGCAGCGGTCAGCGTGTCCAATACAAAGCTCGCTCGCTATATGGCATCGGTCATCGAGCGCGGGGGCGAACGGGCGGCCTGCGAAATAGATCCTGTTTCGTGGAGGGTAGCCCAGACACTGACGGCTGTTTGCTATGGGGACAACGGGCTTGGGCTTCCTACGAACCTGGCCGTGCCAGAAATCGAGACATCCCACACCGCACTCGACATGCTGTCCGCGCATATCGAGGTCAAGCGATGCCTGACCGAGCGGGGAGATGACGGCGGCGTTCTACAGCAGCTCAAAACGAGCAAGGCCTACGACTGCGAGCTCGACATCGCGGGGATTGTTATACGGGCCGATAGCATGCTGGTGGAGCTCTTTGACGGGTCGTTTGCGGGAACCGACGAGCGCGACGACGAGATGACGGTGGTGCGGGAGGCGCTCGACGTACGTGGGCTTAAGGCGATGGCTATCTGGGTGCGCATGGTGCTGGCGGCACGGCGGCTCCTTTCCGGCTTGCCGGTAACCGACGACGCGGCGTTCAACGAGCTCGATCGTTTTGCCGTGCGCATGCGCGACAACCAGATTCAGCTGTTTGGCCTGTTGCTAGAAGGCTGGCAGTCGCTGGCAGAGGGACGGCCGGTTAATGCAAAGTTCCGTGCGGTCCAAGTGCTCAAACTTGCCGAGGAGTCGATTGCGTACATGCGCGATAACGCATTACTGCTGGAGCGCGCGGCATATCTGCGTAACACCTCGATGGTTTCGGTGCGCGAGGAAGCGGAGCTACTCGATATAAGCCAGACGCAGGTTGGTGGCGCAGAAGCCTGGATGGTGGCACTGCATTTGGCTTGCGCGGGGCGAGATAGCGATCTTGCGGCCTGGATGTCCATGAATCGTGCGGGGATTCTAGAGCCATCGTATCGGCTCTTTGCGCGCCTTGCCATGCATTGTCTGGGCGAGCCGGCGGCCAGGATACGCAAGAAGCTTCCCGTGCGCGAACTGTCGCGGTACTCGCTGCGCGACGATTTGGAAGGGGAGGGCGAGCGCCTGTTCCAGGCTGGCGAGGTTGAAGCCGTTGATACCATCGACCATATCGAGATTCGCATGTTTGGTGCGTTTCGCGCCGAGCGCGACGGGTTTCCCATCACGGACAAAATGTGGCGTCGCAAGAAGGCGGCGACACTTGCCGAGCGGCTTGCGCTGGGCATGGATTCGCTCGTCGATCGTGAGACGCTGGCCATGGAGCTGTGGCCCCATGCCGAGTTCAATAGCGCCCGCAATAACCTGTACTCGACGATATCGCGCTTGCGGTCGGCTTTGGGGCCGACGCCGGATGGCAAGTCGTGTGTGCTCATCCAAAATGAATGCATCGGACTCAACGGCGACTACGTCAAGACCGATGTACGGCTGTTTGACCAGATAAGCCGCGAGGTTTTGGGAAATCGCACGGGTGCGCGCGGGCCCCATTTAGTTGAGCTGTGCCTTAAGATTGAGCAGCTTTATGCCGGACCGCTGTATGTTCCCAATGGCTGTAATCCCACCTACTTTTTGCGTATGCGACGCATTATGCAGTCAAAGTACATCGATTGCATGATTAAGGGAGCAAATGCCGCTCTAGAAGAAAACGATCTGCAGTCGGCGATTTGGCTGGCGGAGTCGGGGCTTCGGCAGGAAACGGCGCGTGAGGATATGGTGCGCTGCGCCATGCGTGTCTACAGTGCGGCGGGGCGGCGGCGCGATATCGTCGAGCTATACAGTGGGCATATGCACCATCTGAGGGAGCAGGTCAATGGCGTGCCCGAGCCCGAGACGCGGCGTCTATACGAGCGCTTGGTGGAGGGGCGGCTCAATCGCGTGCTGGTCGAGCGATAAAAAACGGGCGCCCGAAGTACTTGGGCACCCGTAAGCTTGCTATGTGTTGGTTCGCCGAATCATTGGCTCTTAGACGAGCTTGATCTTCTCGATGTCCTTGCGCGAGGACTCGCGATACAGTGAGAACTTGCGGCCGATAACCTGGACGACCTCGGCGTGGCAGCGCTCGGCGAGCTCTTCGGCGGCCTCGCGGGCGGAAAGACTGGAGCCATCGAGCACGGAGCACTTAACGAGCTCGTGCTTCTCCAGGTAGGCGACCGTCTGCTCGACGGTGCCCTCGTTGACATCGGACTTGCCGATGATGATGGCGGGGTTGAGGTGATGGGCCATGCTGCGAAGCTGCTTGACCTGTGCTCCTGTCAGTGCCATGGGTTCTCGCTTTCTATGTATGGGGCGCCCCGCGACGGGGCCTTAATCTACGTGAGCTGTCCCACGATAGCGCAGGAACGGCGCGGTGTGGAGCGCGTTTGCCCAGTTCAAAAAGAATGCGGATGCCGAGTGAGTGGGCGGCGCGGGCTGCGAACGGGCTATGAGCTGGGCGCAGAGACCGGCTCCCATGCAATAAACGCCCAACGGACTTTGCGGACGTGGTCGAGCATATAGCGCCCCTGCGGCACGCCCTTGGAGCCCGGCTCACCGGCATGGGGGTTCTCAATCATGTGTTGAGCGATGTAGTCGCGCAGGCGGTCGATCTTATCCTCGTTGCCATGCTCGAGCATACGGGAAAAATCCGCTACGCCCGCCTCAAGGCTATCGAAGGTGTCGCGACGGGGCGATTCAAAATACGTGACCTGCGGCAGCGCACCCATCTGAATAAGGATGTTAAAGGCATACACAAAGCCATTACTGCAGGTAACCGAGGCACCGATGGCGTTCATCAAGTGCAGATCATAGCGCGGGCTGGAGTTGGCGACCATCGTGACAGCACAACGACGACGAGCCGTACGATCAAGCTTGGCAAGCGCGCCTTTTAGATTGGTCGTCGTAACCGACCGACTGGCAAAGGCGACATCCACCGCCTTCGCGACCGGTCCAACCAAATCCCAATCATCATCCCAAGCAAGCTCAAGCGGCGTTATGCGCCTTTCGAGTCCGTAGTACTCAATGCCGGCATCAAGCGTGCCCAGCATAGCGGGGGAGAAGTCGGCAGCAATCACAGGATGCCCAGCCTGAGCAAGCGGAATAGCAATCGACCCAGCCCCACATCCCATATCAAGCACGGATTCACCAGGCTTTAATGCCAACAGCTTTATAAAGTCCCGAGCATAAGGGGCAGTCTCAAGCGGCCGAAAATGCCGAGCCCTTTTATCCCACTCAAAAGAATCATCAGCCCGATGCCGAGCGGCCTGCAGACGCATCCATTCGCCATTCCAATCCGCAGCAAGCAGCTCAGAACGAATCAAATCATCAGCCACGGGCCAACCTCCTAGCAACAAAAAAGCGACTCCTCCCAAAAGAAGAGCCGCAACCAGCATATATCAGAAAAAGAACCGTTCCAACGCCAAACC